>NZ_CANNEZ010000001.1:115000-440179 GCF_947503795.1 uncultured Jannaschia sp.
AACACAGGGCTCTGCGAAGTCGCAAGACGACGTATAGGGTCTGACGCCTGCCCGGTGCCTGAAGGTTAAAAGGAGGAGTGCAAGCTCCGAATTGAAGCCCAGGTAAACGGCGGCCGTAACTATAACGGTCCTAAGGTAGCGAAATTCCTTGTCGGGTAAGTTCCGACCTGCACGAATGGCGTAACGACTTCCCCGCTGTCTCCAACATCGACTCAGCGAAATTGAATTACCTGTCAAGATGCAGGTTACCCGCGGTTAGACGGAAAGACCCCGTGCACCTTTACTACAGCTTCAGACTGGTATCAGGCCAGGCATGTGCAGGATAGGTGGTAGGCTTTGAAGCGGTGACGCCAGTCGCCGTGGAGCCTCCCTTGAGATACCACCCTTGCCTCGCTTGATATCTAACCGCGGTCCGTTATCCGGATCCGGGACCCTCTGTGGCGGGTAGTTTGACTGGGGCGGTCGCCTCCTAAAGAGTAACGGAGGCGCGCGAAGGTTGGCTCAGATCGGTCGGACATCGATCGTTGAGTGCAATGGCAGAAGCCAGCCTGACTGCGAGACTGACAAGTCGAGCAGAGTCGAAAGACGGCCATAGTGATCCGGTGGTCCCAAGTGGGAGGGCCATCGCTCAACGGATAAAAGGTACGCCGGGGATAACAGGCTGATACTGCCCAAGAGTCCATATCGACGGCAGTGTTTGGCACCTCGATGTCGGCTCATCTCATCCTGGGGCTGGAGCAGGTCCCAAGGGTACGGCTGTTCGCCGTTTAAAGAGGTACGTGAGCTGGGTTTAGAACGTCGTGAGACAGTTCGGTCCCTATCTTCCGTGGGTGTAGGATATTTGAGAAGAGTTGCCCCTAGTACGAGAGGACCGGGGTGAACGATCCACTGGTGGACCAGTTGTTATGCCAATAGCAGTGCTGGGTAGCTATGATCGGACAGGATAACCGCTGAAGGCATCTAAGCGGGAAGCCCCCTTCAAAACAAGATATCCCTGAGGACCGTGGTAGACCACCACGTCGATAGGCCAGAGATGTAAGCGCCGTAAGGCGTTCAGTTGACTGGTACTAATTGTCCGATAGGCTTGATTTGATCCAGTAGAAGCTTGGCTTCTGATTGGACTGAACAAGAGCATACACGCACAGCGTGCTTGACTTGGAATTCGATGTGTTTCCTCGGTTTGGTGATCATAGCGCAAGCAAAACACCCGGTCCCATCCCGAACCCGGCCGTTAAGTGCTGTAGCGCCGATGGTACTGCGTCTTAAGACGTGGGAGAGTAGGTCATCGCCAAACCTAGGAAGCACATCGAATGTATCTCTCGAACGATGATGAATTGGCGCGGGATGGAGCAGCCCGGTAGCTCGTCAGGCTCATAACCTGAAGGTCGTAGGTTCAAATCCTACTCCCGCAACCATTTCCAAGATCCACGCCACAGGCCGCCTTCGGGCGGCTTTTTCGCGTTTCGCCGATGTTCATGGCGCCAGAGCCGTGAGGAGGTGGTGTACGATCGGACCACTGCACTCCCGGTCGGTCACGTCAGGCCCCCTTCCAATGCATCGCAATCTGGCAATCCTGTCGCGGGAGGGGGCGACGAGGCCCTCTGTGCGGACGACGCTCGACCTCCAATCTCAATGACGCCGGGGCAGCGCGGGTGCGATTTGGCGTTTGCGGGCTAGGTCGCCCCGGATTTCTGTCTTACGCTCACGTCAGACGATGCCGGATCCGGCGCTGTCGGTCCGTGAAGGCGGCGCTACGCCCACTCGGGCGCGACGTAGCGAAGGAACGGCCGGGGGGCTGCAGAATGCTCGGGGCATTGATGACGGGAGGTCGGGCATGAGTTTGTCGCTGCAGGGCGTGACACAGCAGGTGGGTGCCCAGACGCATATCCACCCGACGGATCTGACGCTTGAGAACGGTACGATGAACGTGCTGCTCGGGCCGACATCCTCGGGGAAAACGACGCTGATGCGGCTGATGGCCGGGCTCGACCAGCCGACCTCCGGGCGCGTCGTCTGGCAGGGTGAGGACGTCACGGGGATGCGGGTGCAGGATCGCAAGGTCGCGATGGTCTACCAGCAGTTCATCAACTACCCGTCGATGACCGTGCGCGAGAACATCGCCTCTCCGATGAAGCTGATGGGAATCGACCGGGGCGAAATCGACCGACGGGTCGAGGAAACGGCCGAGATGATGAAGCTGACCCCGATGCTGGAGCGCAAGCCGCTGGAGCTCTCGGGCGGTCAGCAGCAGCGCTGCGCCCTGGCGCGCGCGCTGGTGAAGAATGCGGGCCTCGTCCTGCTCGACGAGCCGCTCGCCAATCTCGACTACAAACTGCGCGAGGAGCTTCGCGCCGAGATCCCCCGCATCTTCGAGGCCTCGGGCGCGATCTTCGTCTACGCCACGACCGAGCCCGAAGAGGCGCTGCTCCTCGGGGGGCATTGCGCCACGCTCTGGGAGGGGCGGGTGACGCAATTCGGACCGACTGCCGAGGTCTACCGGCAGCCCGCTGACGCGACCACGGCGCGGGTCTTTTCGGACCCGCCGATGAACTTCCTGACGCTACAGAAGCGCGGCGACGCCATGACCTACGGCGCCGATGACGCGCTGCCGCACGGCCATCTCGGGGGAGGGCTGCCCGACGGGACCTATCTTGCCGGGTTCCGACCCAACCATCTTTCGCTGGAGCCGGTCGAGGGCGCGATCCGATTCGAGACGACGCTGACGGTCACCGAGATCACCGGGTCCGAGACCTTCGTCCATCTCGACCATCACGGCGAGCGGTGGGTCGGCCTGATCCACGGCATCCGCGACCTCGCGCCGGGGCAGGCGCTGGACGTCTATCTCCACCCGTCGCGGGTCTATCTCTTCGATGCAGACGGCGCGCTCGTCGTCGGCGCCAGCTATGCAGAGGCCGCCTGATGGCCAAGATCACGCTCGACAATCTGGCGCATTCCTACATGGCGAACCCGAAGGGGCCCGACGATTTCGCCCTGAAGGAGCTGCACCACGACTGGACCGATGGCGAAGCCTACGCCCTTTTGGGGGCGTCTGGCTGCGGCAAGTCCACGCTCCTGAACATCATCTCCGGGCTTCTGCGCCCGAGCCATGGTCGCGTGCTCTTCGACGGGCAGGACGTCACCGATGCGCCCACCGCCGAGCGCAACATCGCGCAGGTGTTCCAGTTCCCGGTCGTCTACGACACGATGACCGTCCGCGAGAACCTCGCGTTTCCGCTGAAGAACCGCGGCCTTCCGGCGGATGAGATCGCGCGCCGCGTCCAGAAGGTCGGCGCGATGATCGACATGGAGGATCAGCTCAACCGCAAGGCGCGAGGCCTGACGGCGGACGCCAAGCAGAAGATCAGCCTTGGGCGCGGCATGGTGCGCGAGGACGTGAACGCGCTCCTCTTCGACGAGCCGCTGACCGTGATCGACCCGCACATGAAATGGGAGCTTCGCACCCAGCTCAAGAAGCTGCACGACGATTTCGGTCACACGATGATCTACGTGACGCACGACCAGACCGAGGCGCTGACCTTCGCCGACAAGGTCGTCGTGATGCATGACGGGCGCGTGGTGCAGATCGGCACCCCGCGCGAGCTGTTCGAGCGGCCGGCCCACACCTTCGTCGGGTATTTCATCGGCTCGCCGGGGATGAACCTGTTTGACGCAACACTGGACGGGCGCCTGGCGCGGATCGGCGCGACGGCGATCGACCTCGGGGCCGTCTATTCGGGCGAGGGGCGCATCCAGATCGGCGTGCGGCCCGAATTCATCCAGCTCCGGTCCGGTGGCGAAGGTCTGCCCGCCACCATCACCCGGATCGAGGATGTCGGGCGGCACAGGATCGTCCGGCTCGACGTGATGGGCCACGAGGTCAGCGCGATCGCGGGCGAGGGTGATCCCATTCCCGCCGATGTCGACCGCATCGGATTGGCGCCCGAGGGCATCAACGTCTACGCTGATGACTGGCGCCTCGCGCCGATCGGGTCGGATGACACACAGGGGAGGGTTGCGTGATGCAGAAGACCGTCAACCACAAGGCCTGGTTCCTCGTCCTTCCGGTGCTGCTGCTTGTCGCGTTCTCAGCGGTCATCCCGTTGATGACGGTGGTGAATTACTCGGTTCAGGACACCTTCGGGAACAACCAGTTCTTCTGGGCCGGCCTTGCCTGGTTCGAGGAGATGCTGGCGTCCGAGCGGATGTGGAACGCGCTGGCCCGCCAGCTGACCTTCTCGGCGATCATCCTCGCCATCGAGGTGCCGCTGGGCATCTTCGTCGCCCTGAACATGCCGAAATCGGGCTTCTGGTCGTCCTTCTGCCTCGTGGCGATGTCGCTGCCGCTGCTGATCCCGTGGAACGTGGTGGGCACGATCTGGCAGATCTTCGGGCGCGTCGATATCGGACTGCTGGGCTATACGCTCGACGCGCTGGGGATCGACTACAACTACACGCAGAACACCGTCGATGCGTGGGTCACCGTGATCGTGATGGATGTCTGGCACTGGACGTCGCTGGTCGCCCTTCTGGCCTTTGCCGGCCTGCGTTCGATCCCCGACGCCTATTACCAGGCCGCCAAGATCGATCAGGCGAGCCGCTGGGCCGTCTTCCGCTTCATCGAGCTGCCCAAGATGGCGGGTGTCCTGATGATCGCGATCCTTCTGCGCTTCATGGACAGCTTCATGATCTACACCGAACCCTTCGTCGTCACCGGCGGCGGTCCGGGCAATGCCACGACCTTCCTGTCGATCGACCTCGTGAAGATGGCGCTGGGGCAGTTCGACCTCGGGCCGGCGGCGGCGTTCAGCCTGATGTACTTCCTCGTGATCCTGCTGATCTCCTGGGTGTTCTACACCGTCATGACCAATCTCGACGCGCGGGAGTCCCGGGGATGACCGACAACACCGTCCAGGCCCCCGGCGCCGGCACCATCCCCGGCAATGTCGCCACCTCGCGGCCCAATGCCGCGACCCGAAGGCGCTTCCGCCCATCGGGCAGCGCGGTGGTCATGACGCTGTATCTGCTGTTCCTGCTGGTGCCGATCTACTGGCTCCTGAACATGAGCCTGAAGACCAATTCCGAGATTCTCGGGGCCTTCTCGCTCTGGCCGCGCGACCTGACGCTGGCGAACTACGCCAAGATCCTGAACGACCCGTCCTGGTACATGGGCTACGTCAATTCGCTGATCTACGTAGTGATGAACACGGTGATCTCGCTGACCGTCGCGCTGCCCGCGGCCTATGCCTTCTCGCGCTACAGCTTCATGGGCGACAAGCACCTGTTCTTCTGGCTCCTGACCAATCGGATGGCCCCGCCCGCGGTCTTCGCGCTGCCGTTCTTCCAGCTCTATTCCTCGGTCGGGCTCTTCGACACGCATATCGCTGTCGCCCTTGCCCACTGCCTCTTCAACGTGCCGCTTGCGGTGTGGATCCTCGAAGGCTTCATGCGCGGTGTCCCCAAGGAAATCGACGAAACGGCCTATATCGACGGCTATTCCTTCGGCGGTTTCTTCGTGAAGATCTTCATGCCCCTGATCGCCTCCGGCATCGGCGTCGCAGCCTTCTTCTGCTTCATGTTCTCGTGGGTCGAACTGCTTTTGTCGCGCACGCTGACGACGGTGGATGCCAAGCCCATCGCGGCGATCATGACGCGGACGCAAGGGGCATCGGGCATCGACTGGGGCGTGCTCGCCGCGGCCGGCGTGCTGACGATCGTGCCCGGCGCGCTCGTGATCTATTTCGTGCGCAACTACATCGCCAAGGGCTTCGCCCTGGGGCGGGTGTGATGATCGGTCCAGAGGAGATGCGTCATGCTTGACTGGATGGCCTGGACCTGGCCCACGGCGGCGTTCTTCGGGGTGATCGCGCTCCTGCTCGTGACCTTCACGGTGCTCGCGATCCGCTATCCCGAGACGCCGCGCACCGGCATCCTCAGGATCGAGACGACGCGGGGCGACCGACTGTTCATCACGCTTCTGGGCTCGGCCTTCATCAACCTGATCTGGCTCGCGCTGGGGATCGGTCCGCAATATTGGGCCCTCGTCCTCTGCCTCGCCTACGCCGCCGCCGTGTTCCGGTGGGTCTAGGCGATACCGAATTCGTGCCGCCTTCGGGCCGGCGCGGGTAACCAAGAAAACGTCCAAGACCAATGGGAGGTAAAGGATGAAAACCCTGATACGATCAACGAGCGCGATGGGGATGGCACTCGCGCTGCTCGCCGGGCCGGCCTTCGCGGACATGGAGGCCGCGATGTCGTTCCTCGACAACGAGATCGACGGTCTCTCGGTCCTCACCCGCGAGGAGCAGGAAGCCGAGATGCAGTGGTTCGTCGATGCGGCCCAGCCCTTCGCCGGCATGGAGATCAACGTCGTCTCCGAGACGATCACGACCCACGAATACGAAAGCCAGGTGCTGGCACCCGCCTTCACCGCGATCACCGGGATCTCGGTGACGCACGACCTGATCGGCGAGGGCGATGTCGTCGAGAAGCTGCAGACGCAGATGCAGTCGGGGCAGAACGTCTATGACGCCTATGTCAACGACTCCGACCTGATCGGCACGCATTGGCGCTATCAGCAGGTGCGCAACCTGACCGACTGGATGGCGAACGAAGGCGCGGACGTCACCTCGCCCACGCTGAACCTCGACGACTTCATCGGGCTCCAGTTCACGACGGCGCCCGACGGCAAGCTTTACCAGCTGCCCGACCAGCAGTTCGCAAACCTCTACTGGTTCCGCTACGACTGGTTCAATGACGAGAAGAACAAGACCGACTTCATGGACACCTTCGGCTACGAGCTGGGTGTTCCGGTCAACTGGTCGGCCTACGAGGACATCGCCGAGTTCTTCACCGGCCGCGACCTGAGCCACATGGGCGTCGAAGGCGACGTCTACGGCAACATGGATTACGGCAAGAAGGACCCGAGCCTTGGCTGGCGTTACACCGACGCATGGATGTCGATGGCCGGCATGGGCGACGTGGGCGAACCCAACGGCCTTCCGGTCGACGAGTGGGGCATCCGCGTCAACGAGAACAGCCAGCCCGTCGGCTCCTGCGTGGCTCGGGGCGGCGCGACGAACTCGCCCGCCGCGGTCTATGCGGTCAACAAGGCGATCGAATGGCTGCAGAAGTACTCGCCGCCCTCGGCTGCCGGTATGACCTTCGGCGAAGCGGGTCCGATCCCGGCGCAGGGCCAGATCGCCCAGCAGATGTTCTGGTACACCGCGTTCACCGCCGACATGGTCGGTGACGGCGCGGCGGCGGTGCTCAACGAGGACGGTACGCCCAAGTGGCGCATGGCCCCCTCGCCGCACGGCGTCTACTGGAAGGACGGCCAGAAGGTCGGCTATCAGGACGTGGGATCGTGGACGCTGATGCAGTCCACGCCCGTCGACCGGGCACAGGCCGCGTGGCTCTACGCGCAGTTCGTGACCTCGATGACGGTGGACCTCAAGAAGTCCGACGTGGGTCTCACGTTCATCCGCGAGTCGACGAT
The DNA here is from genome assembly GCF_947503795.1 of uncultured Jannaschia sp. Classification (NCBI taxonomy): domain Bacteria; kingdom Pseudomonadati; phylum Pseudomonadota; class Alphaproteobacteria; order Rhodobacterales; family Roseobacteraceae; genus Jannaschia; species uncultured Jannaschia sp. Next base: position 122,496 of record NZ_CANNEZ010000001.1, read on the forward strand.
CAACTCCGACCACTTCTCGGAGCGTGCCAACCTTCTGGGTGGTCTGATCGAGTTCTACCGCTCGCCCGCCCGCGTGGCGTGGTCGCCGACCGGGACGAACGTGCCGGACTACCCCAAGCTGGCACAGCTCTGGTGGCAGAACATCGGTGACGCCATGTCCGGCGCCAAGACCGCACAGGAAGCGCTCGACGCGCTGTGCGAGGCGCAGGAAAGCGTGCTGGAGCGTCTCGAGCGCGCCGGCGTGCAGGGCGATATCGGTCCGGTCATGAACGACGAGCAGGACCCGCAGGTCTGGTTCGACATGGACGGCGCGCCCTATGCCAAGATCGAGAACGAGGACGAGGAGCCGATGACGGTCTCCTACGACGAGCTCGTCCAGTCCTGGCAGCAGTGATCCGTCACTGAGCGACACCGGGCCGGGCCGCATCCAAATGCGGCCCGGCCCTTCTTGTTTCGGGAAACGGTGTCGCGTCGGTCAGTCGTCAGATGTGACGACGTTGCGCACGCGGTCCCAGGTGTTCGTCAGATGCCGCTCCATGGTCTCGGCCAGCCGCTCGCCGTCGCGCGCGCGCAGGGCCTCGGCCATCTCGGCATGCTCCTCGACCGCCGCCTGCCAGAAATCCTCTTGCCGGTTGCCGATGAAGCGGATGCGCTTCAGGCGGGCCTGCAGGCTTCTTTGGGTCTCGGCCAACGCCTCGTTGCCCGTGATCTCGGATAGCCGCGTATGGAATGCCTGGTTCAGCTTGTAATAGGGCAGGCGGTCGCGCGCTTCGTAGAGCGCCATCATCCGGTCGTGGATCTCGAGCAATTCGTCGATCTCGGCATCCGAGGCCCGCGCGCAGGCAAGACGGCCCGCAAAGGCCTCCAGATGGGCCTGCAATTCCAGCATCCCGCGCACCTCGTCGGCCGAGAGCTTCCGCACGACGCTGCCCCGTGACGGTCGGATCTCGATCAACCCTTCGGCGGCCAGCGTCCGCAGCGCTTCGCGGAATGGGGTGCGCGAAATGCCCAGCTTCACGATCAGCACGGCCTCGTCGATCCGGTGCCCCGGCTCCAGGTGGCCTTCGATGATCAGGTCCCTGATCTGCTCGACGGCCTGATCGTGCAGGCTGCGTTTGGCGATGGTGCGGATCGGGGTCGAATGCATGTCGCGGGCGACTCGTCTGGTGGGCCTGACACGCACCTATCAGCCTTCCGCTTGTCATTCGAGACCGCGTGTGTATTTTGTATACAAACGGGAGGCGGGATGACGGAGCAGCGGCGAATCGCAATGGCCCTCGGCGATGCCGGCGGCATCGGTCTCGAGCTGGCGGCCCGCGTTCTGGCCGACGCCTCGGCGGGTGCCGACATCACCGTCTTCGGCGATGCCCGCGCGCTGGCGCTCGGGGCTTCGCAGGCGGGTGTGACGCTGGACGTGCCGTCCGTCACGCCGGGCGATGTGACTCGGCCGGGCAAGGGGACCGTGCTGGTCGATCTGCACAACTCCGATCCGGCCGACGCCTCCGTGGGCAAGGCCACGGGTGCGGCCGGGAATGCGGCGCTGGAGAATTTCCGGGCGGCCCTTCTGGCGGCGCGCGCGGGCCTCGCCGACGCCGTGGCCTTCACCCCCTTCAACAAGGCCGCCATGCGGATGGCCAAGCCCGACCATGTCGACGAGATCGGGTTCATCGACGCGGTTCTCGACGCGCCGCGCTCGGGGCGGGAATTCAACGTGCTCGACGAGGTATGGAACGCCCGCGTGACGTCCCATATCCCGCTGCGCGACGTCGCGGGCACCCTGAGCACGGACCGCATCTTCGACAGCTTGGCGCTGACGATCGAGGTCATGGAGGACGCGGGCTTCGACCGCCCGCGTATCGGCGTCGCCGCACTCAACCCCCATGCGGGCGACGGGCGCAATTTCGGGACCGAGGATGACGACATCATACTGCCCGCCGTCGCACGCGCACAGGCCCGACAGATGGCGGTCATCGGCCCCGTGCCGTCGGACACCGTCTTCGTGCGGGCGCTCAAGGGCGAGTTCGACGCCGTGCTGACCATGTTCCACGACCAGGGCCAGATCGCGATGAAGCTGATCGGGTTCGATCGCGGCGTGACGCTGATCGCGGGCTACGGCTTCCCGATCGTCACGCCCGCCCACGGCACCGCCTACGACATCGCGGGGCAGGGCATCGCGGATACGGGCGCGACGCTGGCGGCGCTGGCGCTGGGGCGCAAGCTTGCTGCGCGACGCCCGCCGAAGACCATGGATGACGCGGCGCGCGCGGAGTTGCGCGCGGCGCTGATGACCCGGCCGGACTGGTCGGCCGGGACGACCGGCCTCAGCGAGGCGGCTGCCGGGGGCTAGGACCGTCGGCGCGGGCCGACTGAACGAAGATCATTCTGGGAGGATGACATGAGAACGATGAAGCTGGGCGCGCTGGTCGCGCTGACACTTGGGTGGGGCGGCACGGTCACCGCGCAGGAAGAGATCATTTTCGGTGTCTCGGCCACGCCGAACTCGCTGCAGGGCCAGTCGGCCTACGAATTCCAGCGTCGCGCAAACGAAAAGCTGGGCGATCTGGGCGAGGTCACGGTCTTCGACAGCTCGCAGCTCGGCAAGGACAAGGACATGCTCCAGAAGATCCGGCTGGGCACGATGCACATCACGCTCCCGTCGTCGGTCATGCCCGAGATCGCGCCGGAATACGCGATCTTCGATCTGCCCTTCCTCGTGGCCGATCGCGACCATCTCGCGCGGATGGACGAGACGCTGTTCAGCGGCACGCTCGTGCCCGCCGCCGAGGCCAAGGGCTACCGCCCGCTTGCGGTGTGGGAGAACGGGTTCCGGCAGATCACCAACAACGAGCGCCCGGTCAACGTGCCCGCCGATCTCGACGGCCTGAAGATCCGTACGCCCAATTCGTCCTGGCGCGTCTCGATGTTCGAGGAGTGGGGCGCCAATCCGACCCCGATGTCCTTCTCGGAGGTGTTCGTCGCACTCCAGACCGGCGTCATCGACGGGCAGGAGAACCCGCTCACCAACATCGCGGGCGCGAAGTTCGAGGAGGTGCAGAAGTACCTCTCGATGACCGGCCATGTCTATTCGCCCGCCTATCCGACCGTGGGCGTCGAGACCTTCGAGAAGCTCGATCCGGCGATCCAGGAGATCCTCGCCGAGACGGCGCAGGAAGTGGCCGTCTGGGCCCGCGAGCAGGGCGCCGCTCAGGATGACGAGCTGCTGACCAAGTTGACCGATGCGGGCATGGAGGTGAATGTCGCCGACCGCGCGGCCTTCGTCGAAGCCTCGGGCCCCATCTACGAGAAGTTCGCGACCGAGGTCGAGAACGGGCAGGCCATGATCGACGAGGCGATGTCCCTCGCCAACGGCTCCTGACCCCGACGCCATGACACGGGGCGGCGCGCCGATCCGGCCGCGCCGCCCTCTCGTCCCGCACTGGATCGCATGACATGCGCAAGACGGCCATCCGCACGCTCGATCTCGGCCTTCAGGTCGCGACCCTCGCGATGATCGTCCTGTTGGCGGGCATCGTCCTGATGGGCGTGGCCTTCCGTTATTCGGGCGCGTCGCTGATCTGGTATGACGAAGTCTCCTCCGTCCTCCTGGCCTGGATCACCTTCACGGGCGCGGCGCTCGCGGTGCTGCGCAACGCGCATCTGGGGTTCAACGGGCTCCTCTTCGGGTTGCCGATGCCGTTTCGGATGATCCTGTTCTGGGTGGTCGAGGCGCTCTTCGTCGTGACCTTCGCAATCGTCGTCTGGGGCGGCTGGGCGATCCTCGAATTCTTCGGCACCGAGACGATGACGACCCTTCGCTTCGTGCCGCGCGTCGTGGTGCAGGGAGTCTTGCCCGTGGCGGCGGCGCTGATGATCCTTGGCCGCCTCCTGACCCTGCCCGAGCGGCGCGACGCGATCCGCGCGGGCCGCGACCCCGAAGCCGAGGAGATCTCGCACGAAATCGCGCGGGCCGAGGCCGAACTGGCGCGGGCGGGCCGTCGCCCGTGACCGAAGCGCTCGTCCTCCTCTCGATGTTCCTCCTGATCGCCATGGGCCTGCCCATCGCGGTGTCGATTCTCGCCAGCGCGCTGGTCGGCGTCTGGCTCCTGAACGGCTCGCTCGGATTCCTGAACGCGGCGCTGTCGCTCTTCGACGGGGCCACCAGCTTTCCGCTGATCGCGATCCCGCTTTTCATCCTTGCGGGCGCATTGATGAACACGGGCGGCATTTCGGTCCGGCTGATCGCCTTCGTCTCGGCGCTGATCGGCTTCGTCCGGGGCGGGCTGGCGATGGTAAATGTCGGTGTGTCGCTGTTCTTCGCCGAGATTTCGGGCTCGGCCGTGGCGGATGTCGCGGCAACCGGTTCCGTCCTGATCCCGGCGATGAAGCGCAAGGGCTACGCGCCCCGCTTCGCCGCCGCCCTGACCTCGTCCACCGCGTCGCTCGCGATCATCATCCCGCCCTCGATCCCGATGATCCTCTACGGTGCGCTCTCAAACACCTCCATCGTGCAGCTCTTCGTCGCTGGCATCGTGCCGGGTCTCATGGGCGCGTCGCTCCTGATGGGCATGTGCTACTATTTCGCGGTGCGCTACGACCTCCCGCGCGAGGACGGCTTCTCCCTCGCCCGGCTGGGCCGAGCCACCCGCGAGGCGGCCTGGGCGCTGATGCTGCCGGTCATCATCCTCGGCGGCATCTTCGGCGGTATTGTCACGGCGACCGAGGGCGCCGGGCTCGCCGTCCTCGCGGCGCTGGCCATCGGGCTCCTGGTTTACCGCGAGCTGAACCTCCGGAAGCTCTATGCTGCGCTGATCGACGGCGTGCTCCAGACCTCCGTGGTGATGCTGCTCGTGGCGTCCTCGGCGGTGCTCGGGCTCTACCTGACCGAAACCCAGATGCCGCAGAAGCTGGCCGCCGGCATCACGACGCTGACCGAAAACCCGTTTCTCGTCCTCATGATCATCAACGTGTTCCTTCTGTTCGTCGGCATGGTCCTGCACGGGGCCGCGGCGATCATCCTGACGGTCCCGATCTTCATGCCGCTGGTGAACCAGCTCGGGATCGACCCGGTGCATTTCGGCATCCTCCTCACGCTCAACATCGCGCTAGGCCAGCAGACGCCGCCGGTCGCGAGCGTCCTCGTCACCGCCTGTTCGATCGCCAAGACCGACGTCTGGGCCACGACGAAGACGAACCTGCCCTTCATCGGCGTGCTGGTCTTCGTCCTGCTGACGGTGACTTACGTCCCCGCGGTCCCGCTCTGGCTGGTCGGCGTATTCTACGGGCCGTGACAGGCGGGCGCCGTCAGCCGAGTTCCAGCGACGTCGCCATGGCCGGAATTCCAGCCCTCGCCCGCCGCCCAGTCCAGCTCCAGCCGCAACTCGGGCAGCGTCATTCGACGGCAGACGGTCATGCCGCCACGCGCGCCCGGGCGCGCCACGACAGCCGCGTCGCGGCCCGCACCAGGCGGGTCGCGCCATCGCCTCGCCTCAGGTCGGACTGGCCCTGCGTTCCGAGATCGACCATCTGCATCTTCCGCGGCGTCCATCCTCGACGGTTCGGTCGCGGTGATCGGAATTCCCGCGGCATCGCCGGAATGCTATCCGATCGGAACCGCCCTTGTCCGGTCTGCCGCAATCCGCCTGCCCCGCCCGCAGCGGGCGCCCCTAGCGGCGCACCTTTTCGACCACGAGGGAGATCGCGAACAGCAGGGCCGCGACGCAGACGATGCTCGGGCCGGTCGGTGCGTCGGTGATGAAGGACAGCGCGACGCCGCCCAGCGCCGCGATCGCCCCGGCCAGTGTCGCGAGGACGGCCATGCCCTCCGGTGTCGCCGAAACCGTGCGCGCCGCCGCCGCCGGGATCAGCAGCATGGCCGAGATCAGGAGGGCCCCCACGACCTTGATGGCCACGGCGACCGTAATTGCCAGCGCCAGCGTCAGGATCAGTTGCTCGCGGCGCGCGGCGATGCCGTCGGCCTGCGCGAGATCCGCTCCCAGCGTTGCCGTCAGGAGCGGGGTCCATCGCCAGGCCAGAAGGCCGAGGACGATCCCGGCCCCGCCCCAGATCACCCAGAGGTCGATTGGGCGCACTGCGAGGATGTCCCCGAAGAGGAAGGACGTGAGGTCGATGCGGATGCCCGGCACGAAGGTCACGGCCACGAGGCCCGTGGCCAGCGCCGTGTGACTGAGCACGCCGAGGACCGTGTCCGACGCGCGGCGCCGTCCCGTCATGAGCGTCACGCCGACCGCCATGCTCGCCGCCACGAGAAGGACCCCGAGGCTGACCGAGACGCCGAAGGCCAGCGCCAGCGCCACGCCGAGGATCGACGCGTGCGCCGTCGCGTCGCCGAAATACGCCATCCGCCGCCAGACCACGAAGCAGCCCAACGGCCCGGTCGCGACGGCGACACCCAGTCCGGCAAGCGCTGCGCGGACGACGAAATCGTCGAGCATCAGCCGGCATCTCCGTGGTGGTGATGGTGATGCTCGTGGCGGTAGAGGGCCAGTGCGCCCTGCGTGCCGGTCCCGAAGAGCGCGCGGTATTCCGGCGCCGAGGCGACATGCTCGGGCCGCCCATCGCAGCAGATATGACCGTTGAGGCAGACGACCCGATCCGAGGCCGCCATGACCACGTGCAGCTCGTGGCTGATCATCAGAACGGCACATCCGGTCTCGTCGCGGATCTCGGCCAGGCGCTGATAGAAGTCGGCGGAGCCGGGCTGGTCGAGGCCCTGCGTCGGCTCGTCAAGGAGGAGGATCTGTGGGTCCCCAAGCAGAGCGCGCGCAAGAAGAACGCGTTGCCGCTGTCCCCCCGAGAGATCGGCCATCTGGCTGTCGGCCAGCGCGGCGATGCCTGCCCGCGCCATCGCCGCCTCAAGACGGTCGCGCGCGGTCCGGCGGGGCAGGTTCAGGAACCGGCGCACCGTGAGCGGCAGCGTTGCGTCGAGCGCGAGCGTCTGTGGCACGTATCCGATCCGGAGCCCGGGCGCGCGTTCGATCCGGCCGGCGGCGGGCAGGGCCCCGATGATCGTGCGCAGCAGCGTGGACTTGCCTGACCCGTTCGGCCCGACGATCGTGACGATCTCGGCAGGCGCGACCGACAGGTCGATGTCATGCAGGATTCGGCGTCCGTCGAGATGTACCGAGATGTTCGTCAGGGCGAGAAGGGGCGTCACGCGGCGGTCTCGCGGCAGGCGGGGCAGAGCCCTTCCAGTTCGATCGAGCTGCGTTCGATCTCGAACCCGGCATCTCGGGCGATCGGGTCGACCGCGGCGGGATCGGCCTGCGCTTCGGCCACCGCATCGCAGGCGCGGCAGATCAGGAACATCGGGTCGTGAGGCTGGCCGGGACAGATGCAGGCGACGAAGGCGTTGCGCCGTTCGATGCGGTGCGCGAAGCCCTGCGCCCCGAGAAACTCCAGCGCGCGGTAGATGGTCGGCGGCTGCGGTGAATGCCCGTCGGCGCGCATTCGCTCGACGATGTCGTAGGCACCGAGCGCGCGATGCTCGCGCAGCAGGATTTCCAGCACCTGTCGGCGTCCCGGCGTCAACTGGAGTTCGCGCGCGGCGCAATGCGCCTCGGCTGCGGCGAGGGAGGTCTCGACACAGTCGGAATGATCGTGACGGGTAAAGCCGATTGGGGTCATGAGAGGTTGATATGTTATAATGTTGCGTCTAACAAGCGCTCGTCCTGATCCGGAGATACATCATGATGCGCGCCCTTGTCCTATCCCTCGTCGCCATGCCCGCCTGGGCCGAGCCGCCGCATGTCGTCACCGACATCGCGCCGGTCCATTCCTTGGTGGCGCGCGTGATGGACGGCGTCGGCACGCCCGATCTGATCCTGCCCCAAGGTGGATCGCCCCATGATTACAGCCTGCGCCCGTCCCAGGCCGGCGCGCTCGAATCGGCGGATGCAGTCGTCTGGATCGGTCGCGAACTGACGCCATGGCTGGCCGACGCGCTCGAGGCGCTGTCCGAGGAGGGCGCATCGCTGGAGCTTCTCGACGTGCCCGGCACCCGTTTGATCGAGGGGCACGACCATGGCGATCATGGCGATCACGCGGAGCATGCCGACGAAGGTCATGATGATCATGGCCACGACGACCATGGCCATGACGATCACGGACATGACGACCATGCGAGCGACGAGGGCGGGCACGAGGTTCACGACCATGGCGGGCTCGATCCCCATGGCTGGCTCGATCCGGAGAACGGCATTCTGTGGATCGACGCGATCGCCGCGCGGCTCTCGGCGCTCGACCCCGAGAATGCCGTCATCTACGCCGCGAATGCCGAAGCGGGGCGCGCCGAGATCACGGACGCCGCCCGGAAGATAAGCACTCGCCTCGACGCGCTGCCCGACCGCGGATTCGTCGTGTTCCATGACGGCTACGGCCCGTTCGAAGCCGCGTTCGATCGTCCGGCCTTCGGCGCCATCGCGCGCGGCGACGCGGCCGATCCCGGAGCCGCCCACATCGCCGAGTTGCGCGCCGCCATCGCGGACGAATCGGTCATCTGCGTCTTCGGCGAGGCACAGGCCAATTCCGGTCTCGTGGATACGGTGATCGAAGGCTCCGACGCCCGGACCGCGGTGCTGGACCCGCTCGGAATGCAACAGGCGCTGGGCCCCGATCTCTATGTCAAGACACTGACAGCATTGGCAAACAGCATCGCGTCCTGCCTCGAGTCCTGACAGGACTCGACAAACCCGCGCAACATGAGAACATTAGGGGAACATTTTAGCGATTCCCCGGGTTGCCACGCCATGCCCGATTCCGATCCGCCCGTCCTGACGGAAGCCTTCTCGACCTCGCGGGACGGGGCGGGCACCGGCCTCGTGCTGGCCCAGATCGACCAGGCCGCCCCGCGCGGCCGGCCGATCCTCTGGGTGCAGGACCGGCGCGCGGCCAGCGAGGCGGGCCTGCCCTCGATCCGGGGAATCCAGAGTGACGAACGGCCCATCCTGAGGGTCACGGCGAACCGCGCGATCGACGCGCTCTGGGCGATGGAGGAAGGACTGGAATGCAACGCGTTGTCCGCCGTCATCGGCGAGGTCTGGGGCAATCCCAAGGCGCTCGACTTCACCGCGACCAAGCGGCTGGCGCTGCGGTCGAGGCGGTCGGGCGTGCCGCTCTGGCTGTTGCGCCCGGACGGGGTGGCGGACCTGTCGGTTGCCGCCGAGCGCTGGTCCGTCGCGGCGCTGCCATCGCTGGACAACACGCTCGACGCGCGTGCGCCGGGTCTGCCGCTCTGGGGCGCGGAGCTGTTCCGGTCGCGGGGTGCGCGCCCCGGCCGGTGGGTGGCCAGCCATGACCGGGCGACGCATCGCCTCGATCTGGTTGCCGAAGTTCGCGATGGCGCGGTGGGCACGGGTGCAGGCGGCGACGCCCCGGCCCGACCCCGTGCCGTGGGAGACGGCCGCCCCTGAGCCCGACCTCGACGCGCCGCTGGTGCTGGCCGCCGAGGGGCCCCATGGCCCGGTGATCCACGCGGCCAACGCGGCGGCATCCGAGATGGGCGCGTCCCGCGGGATGCGGGTCGTGGACATGCAGAGCCTCTGCCCCGAACTGATCGTGCGCCCGGCGGATCTGGCGGGCGACGCGGGCGCACTGGTGCGGCTGTCGCACTGGGCGCGGCGCTGGTGCCCGTGGTCGGCGACCGACGGGGCGGACGGCGTGGTTCTCGACACCACCGGCGCGGCCCATCTCTGGGGCGGCGAGGTGGGGATGCTGGCCGATATGGCGACCCGGCTGGACGGTCTGGGACAGGCTGCGCGCATCGCCGTGGCCCCGACCCACGGCGCGGCCTGGGCGTTGGCACGGCATGGCGACGCGGCCCCGATCTGCACCGAGGCCGCGCTGGCGGATCGGTTGGCGCCGCTGCCGGTGGCGGCGCTGCGGCTGGACGGCGCGACGGTCCTGACCCTGCGCCGCCTCGGCCTCAAGCGGATCGGCGACCTGATGGCGGTGCCCCGCGCCGTCCTCGAGCGGCGCTTCGGGCGCGATGGCCGGATGCTCGACACGCCGCTGCGCCGACTCGACCAGGCGCTGGGCCAGCTGCCCGAGCCGGTGGTCAGCCCCGCGCCGCCCGAGCGGTTCCGCGTGCTGCGCGGCCTGCCCGAGCCGGTGATGGATCCGCAGCCGCTGCTGCCCGAGCTGATGTCGGCGCTCTGCGACCGGCTGGGGGTGGCGGGGCAGGGCGCGCGCATCCTGCGGCTGGAGCTCTACCGCGTCGACGGGGCGACGGCGCGCTTCGATGCGGGCACGGCGCGGGCCAGCCGCGACCCGGACCACCTGCGCCGCCTGCTGGAGAAGCGCTTCGAAAGCCTCGACGCGGGCTTCGGCTTCGACATGATCGCGCTGGAGGCGACGCGCGTCGAAGACCAGGCGGCCGCGCAGGTCCGGCTCGACGGCGAGACCGAGAGTGACGTCGCCATCGCGACCCTGATGGACCGGCTCTCGGCCCGGCTGGGCGTCGGCGCCGTGCAGGTCCCCGAACTCCGCGAAAGCCACATCCCCGAACGGGCCGAGCGCTGGGTGCCCGCCCTGGCCGGCGGCACCCGGCCCCGCGCCGAGCGCCTCGCCCCCGGTGGTCTGGGCGGCGGCGGCCTGGTGGCGGCCCCCCGGCGCGAACGGCCCGTCCGGCTGCTGCAGGCGCCCGAGCGGATCGAGGTGCTCTATGCGGTCCCCGAAGGCCCGCCCGTCCGCTTCGCCTGGCGCAAGCGACCCTACCGGATCGCGCGGCATCAGGGCCCCGAACGGCTGGCCCCCGAATGGTGGCGCGCCCGGCCCGGCACGCGGTTGCGGGATTACTACAAGGTCGAGGTCGAGGAGGGCGCGCGCTACTGGCTGTTCCGCGAGGGGATCGTGGGCGACGGCCGGGGCGGCACGCCCGACTGGTTCATGCACGGGATGTTCCCGTGACCGCCCCGCCCGGACCTTCACGCGCCATTAAGGTTAACGCGCCCCTGTCGTCCTCTGGCCGGAAATACCTCGGGGGGCGTCGGCGCAGCCGACGGGGGGCTGGCCCCCCAACCCACGACCGGCATCCCGCCTGATCCCAGACCCGGAGCACTGCAATGCCCGACGCCCCGCTGACGCCCGACAAGCGCACGCTCGACCCCGACCAGGTCTTCACGAGGAACCCGCCCGCCCCCTTCGTCGAGCTGGGCGTGACGTCGTGCTTTTCCTTTCTGCATGGCGCCTCGGATGCCGTGGACCTGGCCACGACCGCCTGGAAGATGGGCTACCACGCCATCGGGATCGCCGACCGCAATTCGATGGCCGGCGTGGTGCGGATGCATACCGAAGCGACCACCACCCGGATGACGCCCCTGATCGGGACGCGGCTGATCCTGACCTGCGGGGCGGAGTTCCTCGCCTATCCGAAGGATCGCGACGGCTACGGCAATCTCTGCGCGCTGATCTCGAAGGGGCGGATGACCGGACCGAACGGCGAATGGCAGGAGAAGGGGCGCTGCGACATCACGCTGGCGGATCTGCGCGCACATCAGGCGGGCAGCATCCTGATCGCCGTGCCGGGCGACGACGTGGCGGCCTTCGCCGCCGACCTGCCGCGCCTGACGGACCGGATGCCCGCGCTGACCCATGTCGCGGCGGCCCATCTCTATCGCGGCGACGATGCCGCCCGGATCGAGGCGCTGGACCGGCTGGCACGTGCCCATGACCTGAAGATCGTGGCGACCAACGACGTCCATTACCACACGCCCGAGCGTCGCCCGCTGCAGGACGTGATGACCTGCATCCGCGAGAAATGCACCATCGCCGATGCGGGCTTCCGCCTCGACGCCAATGCCGAGCGCTACCTGAAGTCCCCACGGGAGATGCAGCGCCTGTTCGAACGCTGGCCCCATGCCATCACCGAGAGCCTGCGCATCGCCAACCGGTTGGACTTCTCGCTGAGCGAGCTGAAATACGAATACCCCGAGGACCACATCCCCGCCGGCCGCACCCCCGACGGGCATCTTCGCATCCTGACCGAGGCGGGCGCGGCGCTCCGCTATCCCGATGGCGTGCCGGGCAAGGTGCGCGACGCCCTCGAGAAGGAGCTGGCGTTCATCGCCGAGCGCGATCTCGCCCGCTACTTCATCACGATCCAGGAGATCGTGGAGTTCGGCCGGTCGCAGGACATCCTCTGCCAAGGCCGGGGATCGGCGGCCAATTCGGCGGTCTGCTTCTGCCTCGGGATCACGTCCGTGGACCCCGCGCTCAACGAGGTCCTGTTCGAGCGCTTCCTGAGCGCCGACCGCAACGAGCCGCCCGATATCGACGTCGATTTCGAGCACGAGCGCCGCGAGGAGGTCATCCAGCACATATACACGCGCTACGGCCGGGCCCATGCGGGGCTCTGCGCCACGATCATCCACTACCGCCCCCGCATGGCGATCCGCGAGGTAGGCAAGGTGATGGGTCTGACCGAGGACGTGACGAGTGCGCTGGCCAAGACGACCTGGGGCTCGTGGGGGTCGTCGACCGCCGACATGCACCCCGAAGATACGGGCGTGAACATCGCCGATCCGCTGGTGCGTCGCGTACTGCGCCTGACCGATCAGCTGATCGGAATGCCTCGCCATCTGGGTCAGCATGTCGGCGGCTTCATCATCACCGATCAGCCGCTGATCCGCACCGTGCCCATCGGCAACGGCGCCATGCCCGACCGGACGTTCATCGAATGGGACAAGGACGATATCGACGCGCTGGGCATCTTCAAGATGGACGTGCTGGCGCTGGGGATGCTGACCTGCATCGCCAAGTGCTTCGGTCTGCTGAAGGATCACTACGATATCGACATGGACCTCGCCACGATCGCCGAGGGGGACGCCGCGACCTACGACATGCTCTGCCGGGGGGATTCGCTGGGCGTCTTCCAGGTCGAGAGCCGGGCGCAGATGGCGATGCTGCCGAAGCTGAAGCCGCGCCGCTTCTACGACCTCGTGATCCAGGTCGCCATCGTCCGCCCCGGCCCGATCCAGGGCGACATGGTGCATCCCTATCTCAAGCGGCGCCGTGGCGACGAGGAGCCCGAATACCCCACGCCCGGTCCGCAATATCCGCAGGACGAGTTGCAGAGGATCCTCGGGCGGACGCTGGGCGTGCCGATCTTCCAGGAGCAGGCGATGAAGATCGCCATGGTCGCCGCGGAGTTCTCGGGCAAGGAGGCCAACGGGTTGCGCCGCGCCATGGCGACCTGGCGCTCGAAGGAGGATATCCGAAACCACAAGTCGCGCATGATCGACCGCATGGTCGCGCGGGGCTACGATGAGGCCTTCGCCACGCGCTGTTTCAGCCAGATCGAGGGGTTCGGCGAATACGGCTTTCCCGAAAGCCACGCCGCCAGCTTCGCGCGGCTGGTCTACGTGTCGAGCTATCTCAAGTGCCATCACCCGGACGTCTTCGCCTGCGCGCTTCTCAATTCGCAGCCGATGGGGTTCTACGCGCCCGCGCAGATCGTCGACATGGCGAAGAAGTCGGGGGTGACGGTCCTGCCGGTGGACGTGAATTATTCCGAATGGGACAGCCTGCTGGAGCCGACGGGCCCCGAGACCTACGCGCTGCGGCTGGGGTTCCGGCAGTTGTCGGGCCTGAAGGCCGATGAACTGGCCCGCCTGACCGCTGCGCGCGACCGGCCTTACGCGAATGTCGAAGAGCTGCGCCGCCGCACGGGCCTTTCGAAACGTGCGATCGAGACGCTGGCCTCGGCGGACGCGTTCCGCTCCTGCGGGCAGGACCGCCGCGCCGCGCTCTGGGACGCCAAGGCCATCCGGCGCGGCCCGAACCTGCCGCTCTTCACCCACGGGGACGCGCCGGATGTCGGCGTCGAGCCGGTCCATGCCCTGCCCGCGATGCCGATGCGCGAACATGTCGTCGCCGACTACCAGACCGCGCGCCTGTCGCTGAAGGCCCATCCCGTCAGCTTCATGCGCCGCGCCATGGATCGCGGCGGCTATACCCGGTCGGACCGGCTGCGATCCCTGCGCTTCAACCAGAGCTGTTCGGTCGCGGGGCTCGTGCTGATCCGGCAGAAGCCCGGCTCGGCCAAGGGGGTCTGCTTCGTCACGCTCGAGGACGAGGCGGGCGTCGTGAACGTCGTGATCTGGCCCGACCTCTTCGCCCGGTTCCGCCGCCCGATCATGTCGTCGCGCCTGATGGCGGTGCATGGGCACGTGCAGTTCGACGATGCCGTCATCCACGTCGTCGCCCGCGAGATCGCGGATCGCAACGACGCGCTGACGCGGCTCTCCGAGGACGAGTTGCAATCCGACCTCGCGCGCGCCGATCACGTCGTGAACCCGCTGCCCAGCCACACCTCCCGCCACCCGAGGGATGTGCGCGTCATCCCCAAGTCGCGGGACTTTCACTGACGCCCGTCGCGGCCTAGGCTCGGGGATATGAACACCGTCCTCGTCACCGGCGGCACGCGCGGGATCGGTGCGGGCATCGCGCGCAGCCTTGCCGGGGCGGGCTGGTCCGTCATCGCCGCCTCGGCCAGCCGGGCCGAGCTCGACGCCTTCGACGCCCCCGGCATCGCGACACGGTTGATGGATGTGACCGATACGGCGTCGGTCGCGGCCGCCTTCGAAGGGCTCGACCGGCTGGACGGGCTGGTGAACTGCGCGGGCATCATCGCCCGCGACGACGAATACGAGATCGAGACCTTCGCCCAAGTCATCGACGTGAACCTGACGGGGACGATGCGCTGCTGCCTCGCCGCGCATCCCCTGCTGGCGGCGTCGGGCGGGGCGATCGTGAACACGGCCTCGATGCTGTCGACATTCGGCGGGCCGCGCGTGCCGGCCTATTCGGCGTCAAAGGGCGGGGTGGCACAGCTGACGAAGGCGCTGGCCGGGCGCTGGGCCGGGGACGGCGTGCGCGTGAACGCGGTGGCGCCGGGCTGGATCGACACCGAGATGACCCAAAGCTTGCAGGCCGATCCGGCGCGCAACGGCGCCATCATGGCGCGTACCCCCGCCGGGCGTTGGGGCCGGGTCGAGGAGGTCGCGGCGCTGGTCCGCTGGCTGTTGTCGCCCGAGGCGAGCTACGTCACCGGCGCGGTCTATCCCGTCGATGGCGGCTACATGGCGATGTGAGGAGGACGGACATGAAGGATCACGACCCGAGGATGCCCTACCAGCTGCCGTTTCCGAAAGACGCGCTGGAGGAGATCGTGGTGCCCGACGCCATCCCCGAGGACGAGCGCCTCTGGGTGCCGCAGGCCGAGAACGTCTGGTTCCGCCCCCTCTGCCTCAACCGGTCGCAGGGCTACTGGATGAACCTCCTGCGCGTCCGTAAGTCCGGCGTGCTGTCGCGCCACCGGCATCCGCAGGGTGTGCATGGGTTCGTGCTCAAAGGACGCTGGCACTATCTCGAGCATGACTGGATGGCCGAGACCGGCTCCTACGTCTACGAGCCGCCGGGCGAGACGCACACGCTGGTCGTGCCCGAGGGCGTCGACGAGATGATCACCCATTTTCAGGTGAACGGCGTGATGTGCTACGTCGATCCGTGGGGCGAGATCCTGGGATACGAGGACGTGTTCACCAAGATCGATCTGTGCCGGAAACACTATGCCGAGGTGGGTTTCGGCGAGGACTACGTCAACCGCTTCATCCGCTAGCGGGCGTCGGCGTGAATCCTTCGGGATATCCCAGCATCACGCGCATCTCGGGCAGGGACATGTGCGACTGCTCGGCGACGCTGCGGGTGATGACTTCGACATATTGCGTGAAGCCCGGCATGAAGGCCGCCGGCATCGCGACCTCGCGCGCAGAGGTCAGCATCAGCTCGGCCCAGCGCGCGCGCTGGGCCTCGGTGAACTTCAGGCCCGCGTGCTGCCAGATGACGAAGCGCAGGTCGCCCCGCTCCTCGACATAGTCGCGCGGGCCCCCGAACGAGACCGACATCCACCCGGCCAGCCAGCGCGCGTGCTCGCTGGCCGCGGCGGTGAACATCGCGCCCAGCACGTCGTCGGCCACGGCCTTGGCGTAGAAGCTCTCGGTCATCTCGCGCAGGCGCTCGTAGCCGCCCGAAGCCTGGTAGAGCGTCGGCATCGGCGTCAGAAATCGAGATTCTCGACCGAGAGCGCGTTCTCCTGGATGAAGGCGCGGCGCGGCTCGACCACGTCGCCCATCAGCTTGGTGAACACGTCGTCGGCCTCGGTCATGTCGTCGATCTTGACCTGCAGGAGCGTTCGCGCCTCGGGGTCGAGCGTCGTCTCCCAGAGCTGGTCGGGATTCATCTCGCCCAGACCCTTGTAGCGCTGGAGGCTCAGGCCCTTCTCGCCCTCGGCCATTACGGCCTCAAGCAGATCCGTCGGCCCGTGCACGATGTTCTCGCGATCCTTGCGGACCAGTCGGCCCGGTGCGCGATAGGTGCCTTCGGTCGCGCCAGCGGCCTGCGCCAGCTTGCGCGCCTCGCCCGAGCGCAGGACTGCGCCGTCAAGCGTTCGTACCTCTTCGACACCGCGCAAGACGCGGGCCAACCGGATGCCGTGATCCTGGGTGATGCGCCCCGTCCAGCCCCGCTCGTATTCTTCGGCCACCTGGTCCAGCCGGGCGGCCACGCGGTCCGCGACGCCTTGCAGGTCCGACAGGCCCTCGGCGTCGAAGGCCCCGGCCAGCGCCGCCTGTTCGAGGATGTGGCGCGGGTAGTGGGTCGGGAAGGCGTCGAGGATGCGCTTGAACACCCGGCTCGCCTGCACGACGCGGTCGAGGTCGCGGCCCGCGATCTCCTCACCCGAGGGCAGGCGAAGCACCGCGCCGTCGGTGCCCTGCTGAACGAGGTAATCCTCCAGCGCGGTCTGATCCTTGAGATAGACCTCGGACTTGCCGCGCCCGACTTTGAAGAGCGGCGGCTGCGCGATGTAGAGATGCCCCTGCTCGATGATCTCGGGCATCTGGCGGTAGAAAAACGTGAGCAGCAGCGTGCGGATATGCGCGCCGTCCACGTCCGCATCGGTCATGATGACGATCTTGTGGTAGCGCAGCTTGCCCATGTTGAACTCGTCGCGCCCGATGCCCGTGCCCATCGCGGTGATCAGCGTGCCGATCTCCTGGCTGCCGAGCATCCGGTCGAAGCGCGCGCGTTCGACGTTGAGGATCTTGCCTCGGAGCGGCAGCACGGCCTGGTTCTGGCGCGATCGACCCTGCTTGGCCGATCCGCCGGCGCTGTCGCCCTCGACGAGGAACAGCTCGGCCTTGGACGGGTCCTTCTCTTGGCAGTCGGCCAGCTTGCCGGGCAGCGACGCCACGTCCATCGCGGTCTTGCGCCGGGTCAGCTCGCGCGCCTTGCGCGCCGCCTCGCGGGCGAGGGCGGCCTCGATGATCTTGCCCACGACCTCGCGCGCGATCTGGGGGTTCTCCTCGAACCACTCGGCGAGCTTCTCGTTCACGAGGTTCTCGACCGCGGGCCGCACCTCGGACGAGACGAGCTTGTCCTTCGTCTGGCTCGAGAATTTCGGGTCGGGCACCTTGACCGACAGCACGCAGGTCAGCCCCTCGCGAGCGTCGTCGCCGGTGAAGTTGATCTTCTCCTTCTTCGCGATCCCGGAGGATTGCGCATAGAGATTGATCGTCCGCGTCAGCGCGCCGCGCAGGCCCGCCAGATGGGTGCCGCCGTCGCGCTGGGGGATGTTGTTGGTGAAGGGCAGGACCGTCTCGTGGTAGCTGTCGTTCCACCACATCGCGACCTCGACGCCGATGCCGTCGCGCTCGCCCTCCATGTAGATCGGCTCGGGCATGACGGCGCTTTTCGAGCGGTCGAGATACTTGACGAACTCCCGCACGCCGCCCTCGTAGAAGAGCTCGGTGCGCAAGGGGTCGGCCGGACGCTCGTCCTCGAGCACGATCTTCACGCCGGAATTGAGGAAGGCCAGCTCGCGCAGGCGCTTCTCCAGCGTCGCGAAGAGGTAATCGAGGTTCGAGAAGGTATCGAGCGAGGCCATGAAGCGCACTTCGGTCCCGGTTTCGGTCGCGTCGCCCACGACCTTCAGGTGTTCGACCGTGTCGCCATGTTCGAACCGGGCGACATGCTCCTTGCCGTCGCGCCAGACCCGCAGCTCCAGCCAGTCGCTCAGCGCGTTGACCACCGAGACGCCGACGCCGTGCAGGCCGCCCGAAACCTTGTAACTGTTCTGGTCGAACTTCCCGCCCGCATGGAGCTGGGTCATGATGACCTCGGCCGCCGAGACGCCCTCTTCCTCGTGCAGGCCGACCGGAATGCCGCGCCCGTTATCCTTCACAGAGACGCTGGAATCGGCATGAATCTTGACGCTCACCTCGGTCGCGTGACCGGCCAGCGCCTCGTCGATGCCGTTGTCCACGACTTCGTAGACCATGTGGTGCAGACCGGACCCGTCATCGGTGTCGCCGATATACATGCCCGGCCGCTTGCGTACGGCCTCCAGGCCCTTGAGAACCTTGATGGAATCCGCACCGTATTCCTCGGGCGTGGGGGCTGCGTCAGCCATTGTCGATTATCCCCTTCGTGTCCCCCAAGATATATGATCCCGGGCGGGGATTGTCACGCGAATGACACCAAATCTGGTGGGTTCAGGCGGTCTCGATCCAGCCATCCGGATTGAGCGGCCAGACCGGGTTGAACGCGTACTCCCAGACATGTCCGTCCGGGTCCGCCCACTAGCTCGAATATCCGCCCCATTCCATCTTCGCCGGCCGTGACACCGCGCGGGCGCCGGCCGTGATCGCAGCATCGAACGCGGCGTCCACCTCTACCTCGGACGGCCAGTTCACCGAGAGCGTCATCGCGCCCCGCCCGAGTTCGGAGACCGGGCGCCCCAGTTCCTGTGCGAGCGCGTCGAGCCCGAAGAGCCCGAGCTTGAACCCGCCCATGGCAAAGAAGGCGACCGAGGGCGGCGCGTCCTCGGCGACGAGGCCCAGCCGCTTGTAGAACGCCTTCGACGCAGCCAGATCGGCGACGCCCAGCGTGATGAGGTTCAGCCGGTTCGGTGTCACGCGATCTCCACGCGGCTTTCGCCGTCCTCTTCGGTCACCTCCAGATGCATGGCCCCCTCCAGCCCGTCGAACAATTCCCTGCCGGTTCCCGTCAGGAAAACCTGACCACCGAGCGCATGGAACTCGGCATAGAGCGCCGCGCGGCGGTCGGCGTCGAGATGGGCCGCGACCTCGTCCAGCAGCAGGATCGGTGGCGTCCCATCGTCGGTCTTCAGCGCGCGGGCATTGGCGAGGATCAGCGAGATCAGAAGCGCCTTCTGCTCCCCGGTCGAACAGAGCCGCGCCTCGATGTCCTTGGCGGCATAGCGCCCCAGAAGATCGGTGCGATGCGGCCCGATCAGGCTGCGACCCGCCGCCATGTCGCGGGATCGGCTGGCGGCAAAGTCCTCGGCGCCGACCGGCGCGCCGCCATCCGAGAGGGCCAGCGCGGCGGCGGGGAAGGGGCCGTCTTTATCCTGCGCGGCAACGAGACGGGCGAGCGCGGCCACGCGGCGGGTTTGGATGCCCGCGCCGTACTCGGCCATCTGCGCCTCGAGTGCGGCATACCAATGCGCGTCCCGAACCCCGTCCTTCAGAAGGCGGTTGCGGTCGCGCATCGCCTTCTCGTAGCGCAGCGCGCCTTCGGCATGGGCCGGATCGAAGGATAGGACCATCCGGTCGAGGAACCGGCGCCGCCCCTCGGCGCCTTCGAGCCAGAGCCGGTCCATCGAGGGCACCAGCCAGAGCACCCGCAGCAGCCGCGCGAGGGCCACCTGCGCGGTCGACTTGTCGTCGATGCGGGTGGTCCGGGGTTGGCCGGGCTCGGCGCGGAGTTCGATGTCGTGCGGCACGTCACCCGAAACCGTCGCCGCGATCCGCCAGCCCAGCGCCTCGGGGCGGCGGATGATCTCCTCGGCCTGCGCGCGGCGCATGCCCCGTCCGGGCGACAGGAGCGAGATGGCTTCCAGGAGATTGGTCTTGCCCGCGCCGTTCGGCCCGTGGATGGCGGTGATCGGCGCGTCGAAGGTGAGCCGCGTGCGGCGGTGCGAGCGGAAATGCGACAGGGCGAGCGTGGCGACCCGACCCGGAGGGGCGTCAGACACGCATCGCCCCGAAGGGGCGTCAGACACGCATCGGCATGACGACGTAGATGGCGCTCTCGTCGCCGCCCTCGCGCATCAGCGTGGGATCGCCCGCATTGTTGAAGAGGAAGACCGCATTCTCGCGGTCCACCTGGCCCGCGATTTCCTGCAGGTACTTGGCGTTAAATCCGATTTCCAGCTTCTCGTCGCCATAGGCCACGGCCAGTTCCTCCTCGGCGGCGCCCGCGTCGGGGGCGTTTACCGACAGGGTCAGCCGGTCCTCGTCGAGGCTCAGCTTGACGGCGCGGGACCGCTCCGACGAGACGGTGGCCACCCGGTCGACGGCCTTGGCGAAATCGGCGGCATCCACCTCGAGCTTGCGGGTGTTGCCGGTCGGGATAACGCGGACGTAGTCGGGGAATGTGCCGTCGATCACCTTCGAGGTCAGCGTGATCTCGGGCGTGGCGAAGCGGACCTTCGTCTCGGAAACGGAGACGGCGATCTGCATGTCGTCATCGTCCAAGAGCTTGCGCATCTGGTCGACGGTCTTGCGGGGTACGATCACGCCGGGCATGTCGGCGGCCCCGTCGGGCAGCGGCGCGTCGACGCGCGCCAGTCGATGCCCGTCGGTCGCCACGCAACGCAGCGCCTGGCCGTCGGCGCCTTCGGCCACATGCATGTAGACGCCGTTGAGGTAGTAGCGCGTCTCCTCGGTCGAGATGGCGAAGCGCGTCTTGTCGAAGAGCCGCCGCAGCACGGGAGCGTCGCAGGAGAAGTTGGCCGCGTAATCCGAGGACGCCATGACCGGGAAGTCTTCCTTGGCCAAGGTCGCAAGCGAGAAATGCGACCGGCCCGCGGTCACGTTCATCCGGCCCGCGGCCTGATCCTCGTCGATCTGGACGAGCGCGCCATCGGGCAGCTTGCGCACGATCTCGTGGAAGAGGACAGCGCTGACGGTGGTACCGCCCGACCGCTCGACCTGCGCGGGGGCCTTGTCGATCACCTCGATATCGAGATCGGTCGCCTTGAAGCTCACCCCGTCATCCGCGGCTTCCATCAGGACGTTGGCGAGGATCGGAATAGTGTTCCGGCGCTCGACGACGGCCTGCGCCTGGCTCACCGCCTTCAGGAGGGCGGCGCGTTCGATGGAGAATTTCATGACGACCTCGTCGATATTCGGACGCGCAGCATACCCGGCGCGCGCCCGCGCGCAATGGCCGTGTCAGCCGTCGAGCTTGCGCGTCAGAAGCTCCGCATCCTCGGCGATCTGCGGCTCGGCCGCGATCAGCTCCTCGATCTTGCGCACGGCGTAGAGCACCGTCGTGTGATCGCGCCCGCCGAACTTGCGACCGATCTCGGGATAGCTGCGCGGCGTCAGCTTCTTGGAAAGATACATCGCCATCTGCCGCGGCCGTGCGACCGTGCGCGAGCGGCGGGCGGAGGTCATGTCCGACATGCGCAGGTTATAGTGATCGCAGGTCGTCTTCATGATGTCATCGATCGTCAGCTTCTTCTGGCTGGAGCGCAGGACATCGGACAGCACCTCCTGCGCATGGGCCATCGAGACCGGCTGCTTGAGAAGGTCGGCATAGGCCGCGAGGCGGGTGACCGCGCCTTCGAGCGCGCGGATCGAGGTGTTGATGCGGCTGCCGAGGAACTCCAGCACGCCGTCCTCGACCGTGAAGCCCTTGTAGTGCTCGCCCAGGCTTTCGACGCGCTGCTGCAGGACGCCGAGGCGAAGTTCGTAATCGGCCGGGTGAAGGTCGACCACGAGGCCCATCTCGAGGCGCGAGGTGATCCGCTCCTCGAGATCCGAAATCTCGGCGGGGCTGCGATCGGCCGAGATGACGACCTGCTTGCCCTGGTTCACCAAGGCATTGAACGTGTGGAAGAACTCTTCCTGGGTGCTGTCCTTGCCGGCGATGAACTGCACGTCGTCGACCAGCAGCACGTCGACGCTGCGGAAGAGGTGCTTGAAATCCATGGTGTTCTTTTCGCGCAGGGCCTGCACGAAGCGATACATGAACTGCTCGGCCGAGAGGTAGAGCACGCGGCACTCGGGGTCGCGTTCCTGGATCTGCCAGGCGATCGCCTGCATCAGGTGCGTCTTCCCGAGGCCGACGCGACCATGCAGGAACAGGGGATTGAAGCTGACGGCGGCGCCAGAAGCGACGCGGCGCGCGGCGGCATGGGCCATCTCGTTGGACTTGCCGACGACGAAGCGGTCGAAGGTGAAGCGCTTGTCCAGCTCGCTTTCGCTGCGGGACCGGGTGCGGGGCGCGACCTCGTCGGGGGTGTTGGAAACGGGGCGATCGGAGTCGGCGGCGCAGACGAGGCGGGTGACGTCGGCACCACCTTCGGTCATCCGGCGGAGGATCACGTCCTGATAGTTCTGGCCGACCCATTTCCCGATGAAATCCGTCGGGGCCGTCAGGTGCAGGACGCGGCCTTCGACCGACGCGAATTCCAGCGGCGCGATCCACGCCTTGAAGTTATGCGCTCCCACGTCCTTCGCGATCACGCCTTTGGCGTGTTGCCACGTCCCGTCCGTCATGTCTGCTCTCCGGCCCTGTCCCGCTTCAATCGTTCCATTCAGGACTGACGCCATGCCAATCCTCGGGCCTTCCATCCATTGAGGCCCCCCCGTCGTCCCAACGGATCCAGATCGCCTTCGAACCCCTCGGCCACGTTGATGCATGTCACGGCGCCTCCCTCGTCACCAAGGGCGTCCGCCACGGCCTGGGCCGCCTGCATCGACCGAGCGCCCGAGCGGCAAATGAAGAGAAGGTGGGATGGCAGTCCCGTGAGCCCTTCCTTCAATGCCGCGACGAACGCGGGGTTGTGGTCCATGTCGGGCCAGGACTTCCATTCGATGCGAGCGACGTCCTTGTTCAGATCCGACAGGTCGGCCCCTCCCACGAAATCCCACTCGGGTCGGGTCCGAACATCCACAAGTGTCGCGGCGGTCTCTTTCGATAAGATGTCCCACGCCTCCCGAGGCCCCACCTCGAGGATTTGCGGACCCGCTGCGGTGCCCATGCGATGTTCCCACTAGAGCGATCTGACTCGCTGTATGGAGGGAATATCGTTCGCGCCCGATCCGCTTCAATCGAACGTTGGTCTTGACTCGCCGCTGGGCGGAAAAGAATCTCGATCGTGCAGCGCATGTCCATGTCTTTCAAAGAAAAAGGGCCCGCCGATCCGGCGCGCCCTTAAATTTCTTGACTGTGTCTCCGGGCATCGCCCGGCAGACGGAATCAGTTGGCCAGGGCCTTCACGCGGGCCGACAGGCGGGACACCTTACGGGCGGCCGTGTTCTTGTGGAACACACCCTTGGTGACGCCGCGCATCAGCTCGGGCTGGGCGGCCTTCAGGGCCTCGGCGGCGGCGGCCTGGTCGCCGGAGGCGATGGCCTCCTCGACGCGGCGGAGATAGGTGCGGATGCGCGAGCGACGCGCCTTGTTGACGGCGAATCGCGCCTCGTTCTGACGAGCGCGCTTCTTGGCCTGGGGCGAATTTGCCATGATGATCGGTCCTTCGGATCGGGTTCGTGTTCAGTCGCGCGAAGGCCCGATCCGGTCGGGGGACGGCGGGCGCCCCCATGGATCTCGATCCGGCCAAAGCGGGCCTCACACGCATATGAGACGCGCTCTAGAGCGCCGGAACGGGGACGTCAACAGTACGTCAGTCGTCCGCTGCCGTCCTCGACGCGGCGACGGCGACCGCTTGGCCCGACCGGACCCGAGGGCTCCCGGTCAGCGGTCGCGGAACTGCGGCTCGCGCTTTTCGACGAAGGCGGTCATGCCTTCGGTCTGGTCCTCTGTCGCAAAGAGCGCGTGGAAGAGCCGCTTCTCGAACAACAGCCCCTCGGCCAGCCCGACCTCCTGGCTGCGGTTCACCGCCTCCTTGATGGCGGTGACGGTGATCATGGACTTCTCGGCGATCTTGCCCGCCGCCGCGAGCGCTTCGTCCAAAAGCTTCTTGGCGGGCACGACCCGGCTGACAAGGCCCGATTTCTCGGCCTCGGCGGCATCCATGAAGCGGCCGGTCAGATGCATGTCCATGGACTTGGCCTTTCCCACCGCCCGCGTCAGGCGCTGGGTGCCGCCGATGCCCGCGACCACGCCGAGATTGACCTCGGGCTGGCCGAACTTCGCGGTGTCGGCGGCGATGATGAAGTCGCACATCATCGCCAGCTCGCAGCCGCCGCCGAGCGCATAACCCGACACCGCGGCGATGATCGGCTTGCGGACTCGCAGGAACTGCTCGACCTCGGGCCCGAAGAGATCGCCCATGAAGACGTCGGTGAAGGATTTCTCGGACATCTCGCGGATGTCGGCGCCGGCGGCGAAGGCCTTCTCGGAGCCGGTCAGCACGATGCAGCGCACCTGCTTGTCGTCCTGCGCCGATTTCAACGCGCGGGACAGCTCGCCCAGCAGCTTCGAGTTCAGCGCATTCAGCGCGTCGGGCCGGTCGAGCCGGATCAGGGCGACGTGATTGCTCACATCCACGTTCAACGTCTCGTAACCCATTTTCGCCGCTCCGCATGGTGCTTGGGATGTCAGGCCTGCCCGATGGCCCGACGCGGTTCAAGTCATCTCTGGCAACGCGGGCAGTGGAACGTCGAGCGTCCGGCCTGAACGATCCGCCGAATTGTCCCATCGCAGCCGGGCGTCGGGCAAGGCGCGCCTTCGCGGTCATAGACCCGGAACCCGTGCTGGAAATAGCCCAGCGTGCCGTCCGCCTGCCGGTGGTCGCGCAGGCTCGACCCGCCCGCCGCGATCGCTTCGGCCAGCACGTCGCGGATGATCGGGACCAGCCGCGCGACGCGCGGGGCGGCGATGCGTCGCGCCTTGCGGGTCGGCGCGATGCCGGCCCGGTGCAGCGCCTCGCAGACATAGATATTGCCCAGGCCCGCGACGACGCGCTGGTCGAGCAGCGCGGATTTGATCGGTGTGTTCTTCGCAGCCAGTGCGTCGATCAGATGCGCCTCGTGGAACCCGTTTCCCATCGGTTCGGGCCCCATCCGCGCGAAATGGGCATGGGTCTCGAGCGCATCCGTCGCCGCGAGATCCATGAAGCCGAAGCGCCGCGCGTCGTTGAAGGTCACCCGGTGCCCGTCGGTGTGGAACACGACGTGGTCGTGCTGCGGCAGCCAGCCCGCATCGCGGTGGAAGTTGCCATGTTGCGCATCGTCGACGACCATCCGCCCGGACATGCCCAGATGCACGATCAGCGTCTCGCCCGTGTCGAGATGGAGGAGCAGGTATTTCGAGCGCCGCCCCAGCGCGGTCACGGTCGCACCCTGCAACCGCTCGGCCATGCGCTCGGGGAACGGCCAGCGCAGATCGGGCCGGTTGACGTCGATCCGGGTCAGGCGCGCGCCCTCGAGCGCGGGCGTCAGGCCGCGGCGTACCGTCTCGACTTCGGGAAGTTCCGGCATGGTGCCCTTTCGGTCGGGGCCTCGCGCCCTATAAGTCATGCCGAGACATGAGGACGCCCGCCCGATGACGCAAGACACCCCCAAGACCACCCATTTCGGCTTCGAGGATATCCCCGAGGGCGAGAAGGCGGGCCGCGTCCACGGCGTATTCACTAACGTGGCCTCGAAATACGACGTGATGAACGACGCGATGTCGATGGGCATTCACCGCGTCTGGAAGGACGCGATGATGGACTGGCTGGCGCCGCGCCCCGGCCAGCGCCTGCTGGACGTGGCCGGCGGGACCGGGGACATCGCCTTCCGCTTCCTCGACCGCGCGCCGGGCGCGTCGGCGGTGGTCTGCGACATGACCGAGGGCATGCTGGTCGCCGGGCGCGGCCGTGCCGAGGCCGAGGGCGCGGCCATCGACTGGGTGGCGGGCGACGCGATGGCGCTGCCGTTCGAGGACGGACGCTTCGATGTCTACACGATCAGCTTCGGCATTCGGAACGTCACGCGCATCCCCGATGCCCTGACCGAGGCCTACCGCGTGCTGCGGCCCGGTGGACGGCTGATGGTGCTCGAATTCTCGCAACTGCCCAACCCGTTGATGCAGAAGGTCTATGACCTCTACTCGTTCAACGTCATCCCGCGCATGGGGCAGGCGATCGCCGGGGATCGCGACTCCTATCAGTATCTCGTCGAATCGATCCGAAGGTTCCCCGATCAGGATCGCTTCGCCGGGATGATCGCGGAGGCGGGTTTCGGCAACGTGGCGTATCGCAACCTGTCTTTCGGGATCGCGGCGCTGCATTCCGGCTGGAAGCTGTAGGTCCGACCCGGCAATGCGAGGTCCCCACAACATCTGGCGCCTGATCCGCACGGCGGGCACGTTCGAGCGGACGGGCGCGATGGCGGTCGTGCTCGATCAGGTCGAGGCGCCGCGCGGCCTCCGGATCGCGGCGCGCGTGCTCGGCTGGCCCTTCCGCTGGCTGGGATACGAGGGCGATCCCGCGCTCCCGCCGGTGACTCGCGCGATCACGGCGCTGGGTCCGAGCTACATCAAGCTGGGCCAGATCCTATCGACCCGGCCTGACTTCGTGGGCTCCGATCTCGCGGTGCAATTGCGCGTCCTGCAGGACAAGCTGCCGCCTTTTCCGACATCCGAGGCGCGCGCCATGGTCGAGCGCGATCTCGGCCTGCCGCTCGATGCGATGTTCTCGAGCTTTTCCGAGCCGGTCGCCGCCGCATCGATCGCGCAGGTCCATGAGGCGCGGCTCGTCTCGGACGGGCGCCGCGTCGCCGTGAAGGTGCTGCGGCCGGGAATCGCGCGCGCCTTTCGCCGCGACATCGACGCGTTCTACTTCGGTGCGCGGATGGTCGAGCTCCTCTCGCCGGGTGCGCGGCGCCTGCGCCCGATGGACGTGATCGCGCATTTCGACGCGACCGTGCAGCAGGAGCTGGATCTGCGCACCGAGGCGGCCGCGGCGGGCGAGTTCGCGGCCAACACCGCGCGCGACGACGGGTTCTCGGTGCCGCAGGTCGAATGGGGTCTCTCCGGCCGCGCCGTCCTGACGCTCGACTGGGCCGAAGGCATCCACATGGCCGATCTCGACGCGCTCGATGCGGCTGGGCACGACCGCGCCGAGCTGTCGCAACGGGTCATCGCGATGTTCCTGCGGCATGCGCTGCGCGACGGGTATTTCCACGCCGACATGCACCAGGGGAACCTGAAGGTGGCGCCCGGCGGTGACATCGTGGCCGTCGATTTCGGGATCATGGGGCGGCTCGACGAGTACACGCGCCGGGTCTACGCCGAGATCCTGATGGGGTTCATCCGCAAGGACTACCGCCGCGTGGCCGAAGTTCACTTCGAGGCGGGATACGTGCCGGCCGATCGCGATGTCGACCTCTTCGCGCAGGCGCTGCGCTCGGTGGGCGAGCCGATCTTCGGCATGGACGCCTCCCGTATCTCGATGGGGCGGCTGCTCGCCTATCTCTTCGAGGTGACCGAGCGGTTCGGTATGGAGACGCGGACCGAACTGATCCTGCTGCAACGCACGATGGTCGTGGTCGAGGGCGTGGCGCGGACGCTGAACCCGCATATGAACCTCTGGACGGCCGCCGGACCGGAAGTCGAGCGCTATATCCGCGAAAATCTCGGACCCCGGGCCTTTGCGCGCGACCTCGCGCGCACCGCGCGGGTCCTCGCGCGATTCGGGCCGCATCTGCCGACGGCCGTCGAGGCGGCGCTGCGACGGCCGGACCGCACGGTCGTCGTCGATGCGCGCCGTTCGCACCGCTCGCCCGTAGTCTGGTTCCTTGCCGGGGCCGCCGTCGCAGTCGGCGCCGTCGCACTCGGCGCAATGCTCTAGGCTCGCTTTGCCGCCCCGCTATTGGCGGCGGCGACCATCCCGGCCTAGCCCGCCTGCGGGCGGCGGATGGCCTCCATGGACGAGGCGGGCAGGCGGATGCCGCCGTCAAGTACCAGCTCGGCGCCCGATGGGCCCAGCACGACCTCCTCGACCCGACCGTAATGCGACACCGGCATGGCCACGTTTACCTGTTCGCCCGCCGACGATTCGACATGCAGGCGATAGGCACCGTTCGGCAGGGTCTCTCCCCGGCCCGGCACGGGCCAGGTCAGCGCGGTCGTGTCCGTCGGGATGGGCCAGCGCCCGGCTTCGGAACCGTCCGGCAGGGACGCGACCAGCGCCGCACGGTCCGCCCCCGGCGGGACGCTGATGGTGAGATCGGTGGGCGTACCGCCGACCATTACGGGTCCGGCATGCCGGACGTCGAGGCCGATCCACGAGGCGGCGGTACTGGCCTGGCCCTGGTCCAGGCGCCCGATCATCGTTGTGAGAAGTTCGTTGGTCTGCACCGCCTGTTCGACGTTCGAGAAGGTGGCGAGCTGTGCGGTATAGGCCGTGCTGTCTGCCGGTTCGAGCGGGTCCTGGTTGCGGATCTGCGCGGTCAGAAGGGTGAGGAACGTGTCGAAATCCGACGCGATCTTGGCCGCGGAACTCGGCGGGGTGGCGCTGGCGACGGCTGTGCCGGCGATCGGGGTCAGGGCGTCCATGTCTGCTCCTTCAAAGGCGAATGTCGAGGCGACCGGGTCGAACGGCCTCGGTTGATGACGGGGTGGGCGTTGGCGCCGCGCCAGTCTCGGCCATGGCGTCATTTTCGGGGGGAGGGGGCCCGTCGGTCCGGTCGCCGCGTCGATCCCAACCCGCCCCGCCGGTTCCCAAGTCGATCCGGTCGAGCGCGACGCCGTCGCCCAGAAGGCCGCGCTGCAGCCCGTCGATATGGCGCCGCACGAGGTCCATGGTCTCGGGGCGTTCGACGGTGATGATCATCTGCAACCCGCGCTCCCCCGTCTGCATCACGAGACGCAGCCGCCCAAGCTCGGCCGGGGCCAGTTCCAACTCGGTGCGCAGCGCGCCGTTCGCGAGCCGCTCGGTCCCGGCCTGAATGTCGGACCGAGTAATCGGGGCCGCAAGCTGGGTGAGCACCTGCGGAAGGTCGCGCAGCGGCAGATTCAGGGGGCGGCCCGCGCTCGCTTCGATGGAAGCGACCGGTGAGCTATCGACTGCGATCGCGACCGGAGTCGTCGATACGTCCACGAGCGGCGCCGACATGGGCGGGGCGGGGGTGGTCGGTGCGACGTCCGTAGGCCTTGGCGGGGCGAGGTCGGGCGAGTTGATCTTGTGATGCGATGCCGGCGCGAGCTTTGGTGGCGGGGTGTCCACCGACATTTTGGATGCGGCGAGCATCGGACCGTCCGGCAGCCCCGTTCGACCGGGGGCCTCGGCGACCGCACTCCGGGCGAGTGGTAGCCCCAGCCGTGGGTCGAGAGCCCCAGTCTCTGCCTTGGTGCCGGGCGGTTGGATCGGCGTGACCGCGAGAAGGTCATCAGGTCGTTGGCGACGCACCCCGACGTCCTTCGGCACGAAGGGGAGAGCGCCATCATCCGAGAGCGTTAAACTCGCGCGGGAGATGGGCGTCCGTTGAGCGACGAGGTCCTTGGGCGGCAATGCCGCGGCGCCGTCCGCGGCGTCCGTGGGCAGGGTCGGTCCGACCACAGCGCCGGGCGGGGCAGGGCGAGACGTAAGCCCCTCAACCGCGCGTGGTGCCTCGACCGGCCAAAGGTCGGGAGAGAAGGGCGCGATGCGCGCGGGTCCAGCGGTCGGGGGCGACGGCGGAGCCGTGTCCGGACGAACCTGCAGCGGTTCGGCCGGGTCGGACACCAGCAGGGCGTCCCCGAAGCCCGCGAGATGGATGTCGGCCAAGGCGGTCTCGGTCGATGATTCGGCGGTCGGGTCGCCGGTCGCGAGCGCATCTTCGATATCCGCGTCCCCGGTTTCGGGGCCGCCGTCATGCCCTTTCATTTCCACGGCGAGTGCGTCGGCAAACCCGTCTTCTCCGACTGCCCTCGGCGCGCGCGGCGGGGGCGAGGTTGCGGGCATCTGGGTCGGGATCGGGCTGACTGGCGGCAAGGCTGCGCTCCGGTTCTGTCGGCGAGAGACCTAGCGACCGGGCGTTACGGAATCCTTTACCCGGAGATGATCTCTGACCGTCAAAGGAGGCCCGCCGATGACAATTTCGATCACAGCACCGCCCGCCCCGGCGGATCGGGTGTCTGCACCGGATCCGTTGCGCGAACAGGCCGTGCAGCTCGAGGCGTTTCTCTTCGCCGAGATGATGCGCGCGTCGGGAACGGGGCCGCCCGGCGCGTCGGGCGGCAGCGAATCGCAATTCGACAGCTTCCTGCGCCGCGCCCAGGCCGAAGCCGTCGCGGGCAGCGGACAGACCGGGCTGGCCGAGGCGATCCACCGCGCGATGCTGCGCGGCGCGGGCCGGCCGGGATGACGGGGCGCGCGCCGCCGTCTCAGCGACAGCGGAGAAGCTGTTGCTGGTAGGTGGCCGCGCGGGATTCGATCTCGCCGGAAATCCGCATCAGCCACGGCTTCGAGCGATAGGTCCCGCGCCGGAAGCCGGTGCGCCCGTCGTGATAGGCGAGATACTGGTTGCGCGCGTCCGACAGCGAGATGCCGAGCGATCGGTTCGTCTCGGCCATGTACCAGCCCATGAAGTCGGTCGCGTCGCGGATGTTGTCGCGCCGCGTGCGCCGGCCGCCTTCCTGCTGCTGGTATTCCTTCCAGGTCGCGTCGAGCGCCTGGGAGTAGCCGAAGGCACTGCTCTGGCGCCCGATCGGAACCACGCCGAGGGCGAACCGAAGCGGCGTGCGCGCATCCGAGATGAACTTCGATTCCTGATAAATCGTCGCCATCTGGACATGCACGGGCACGCCCCATTTGCGCTCGGCCGCGCGGAAAGCGCGCAGGTATCCCGGACGCTGGTCGAGAATACGGCATGCGTTGTCGAGGTCGCGCGGCGCGCGACCGTCCCCGCCCGAGCTGCCGCCGCCGCACGCGGCCAGAAGCAGCAGACACGCGATCTGCAAGATGATTTTCATGTTCACTGCCCGGCTCTTGTTCGTCCGATTTTGCGAGATGATAGCAGGCCCAACCCGGTCCTGCCAATCACGTCATACGAAAGCGGCGAGGATCAGCGGCAGCGCGGCCACGGACATCAGCGTCGAGACCACCACGAGGCCTGCGACGGGCGGCGCGTCGGCGCCGTATTTCAGCGCCAGCAGGTAGGAGGACACGGCGACGGGCGTCGCGAGCTGGACGACGAGCACGCCGAGGACGGGGCCCGACAGTCCGAAGGCGAAGCCGATCCCCAGCGCAAGGCCCGCGCAGATCGCGAGCTTGAGCACCGAGAGCCCGGCCATCGGCCAGAGCCCGGCGGGGCGGATACGTGCGATCGCGACGCCGAGCGTCAGCAGCATGAGCGGAATCCCCATCTGTCCGACGAGGCCGATGGCGTTCATCGCGACATCGGGCAAGGTCCAGCCCTGCCAGAGGAACAGCCCGCCAAGCAGGGTGGCCGCGACCATGGGCTCCTTGAGCGCGCGGACCGGGTTGCCGCCGCCCGCGACGATCCAGATGCCCAGCGTGAATTGCAGGATGGCGGTTACCGAGAAGACGACCACCGCATAGCCGAGCCCCACATCGCCGAACGCGAAGAGCGCCAGCGGCAGGCCCAGATTGCCCGTGTTTCCGAAGATCAGCGGCGCCCAGAAGGTCCGCGGCTCGAGCCCGAGCACCGCACAGACGATCCGGAACACGATGACCATCGCGGCATAGACCGCCAAGGTGGCCACGGTCAGCCGCCCGGCGGAGGCGGCGTCGATCTGCCCCTCGGCCAGGGCGGCGAACACGAGACACGGGACCGCGAGGGTCATCGCCAGTCGCGTCACGAAAGCCGTGTCGTAGTCATACCCCAGCCGGACCCATGCGAATCCGATTGCGGCGAGTGCGAAGACGGGCGCAACGATCTGCAGGACTGTCAGGACTGATTCCACAGTGTGTTTCCGCCGAATCGGGGGGTGCGCGATTTACAAGTCCCGCGGGCGCGGTCTAGGAACGGGCAGGGGAAAGGGCAACGCGTCATGCTGCATAACCACGCCAAATATGGCCTCGGCGAAGTCGTTCGCCACAAGAAGCACCCCTTCCGGGGTGTGATCTTCGACGTGGATCCGGAGTTTTCGAACTCCGAAGAATGGTACGACAACATCCCGCAGGAGGCGCGGCCCCGCAAGGATCAGCCCTTCTACCACCTGCTCGCCGAGAACGAAGAAAGCTACTACGTGGCCTATGTCTCTGAGCAGAACCTGACCCTCGATCGCTCGGGCGAACCGGTGACGCATCCCGATATCGGCGACCTCTTCGGCGCGTTCGACGGGCGGCAATATCCGCTGCATTTCGACCTGAACTGATCCGCCCCGCTTAACCTGCCTTTTACCTGACCCTGCCAACAGGGAATGTGTGTCCGGATCGGCCGGACGCGCGTGCGCGAGGCAGGGCTGGGCATGGACGGATCGCCGCCGGACGGTCTCTATCAGCAGGAACGCCGCCGTCGCCTCGCCGCCGAGCGGATGCTGGATCGCGCCAAGCGGGATCTGAGCCGGGCCCATGCGGCCCTGGTCGCCAATGCCGACCGCCTGTCGCGCGACTATCTCTCCGAACGCGAAACGAACCTGCGGCTGACCGAACGGCAGGCCCAGGTGCTGGCCCAGCGCAAGGAAGCCGCGGAAAAGGCCGATCGCGCCCGCCGCCGCCTCTGGCACGCGCTCGAGGCGATGCGCGACGGGTTCGCGCTGTTCGACGCGCAGGGCACGATGGTCGCGGCCAATCACGTCTATCTGAACCTCTTCGATTGCGCGGGCGTGGTCGGGCCCGGCGCATCCGCCGCCGAGATGTTCGAGATCGCGGCCGAGGAAGGGAGCTTCGACACCGGCGGCCAGGACGAGGAGGAATGGGCGGACGCGATGACCGAACGCTGGCGCGGGGACCGGTTCGATCCGATGATCCTGCGGCATTACGACGGCCGCATAATCCGGCTGTCGGACCGGCGTGCGCCCGACGGGGATCTCGTGTCGCTCGCCGTCGACGTGACCGAGGACGAGGCGCGCGTGGACGCGCTGGCCGCCGCGCGCGACAGCGCCGAGGCGACGGCGCGGATGAAGGCCGATTTCCTCGCCCGGATGAGCCATGAGATCCGGACTCCGATGAACGGGGTGATCGGGCTGGCCGACATGCTGGCCGAGCAGGTGACGGACGAGGAGGGGCGGCTCTCGGCCCGGACGATCCGCGACTCGGCCGAGGCGCTGCTGACGATCGTGAACGACACGCTCGACGTCTCGAAGATCGAAGCGGGCAAGATGGATCTGCGCGCCGACCGCTTCGACCTCGAGGCGATGCTGCGCGACTGCATCCGGCTGGCGCAGGCGTCGGGCCGGGCGCGCGTGCCGATCGCGCTGTCCTGGCCGCTGGACGCCTCCGCGCCCGTCGTCGGCGACGAGGGTCGGGTGCGGCAGATCGTGATGAACCTTCTGGGCAACGCGATGAAGTTCACCGCGGCAGGCGGCGTGACCGTCCGCGTCGCCCGCGCGCCCGACGTGGTGTCGGTCACGGTCGCCGATACCGGGCCGGGCATCGCCGACGCCTTGCGCGACACGATATTCGAGGCGTTCGGCCAAGCCGACGATCCGGGGATGTCGACCAAGGAGGGCACCGGGCTGGGCCTGACGATTTCGCGCGGGCTGGCTCAGCGGATGGGGGGCACGCTGCACCTCTCGGACGAGGTCGGGCCGGGCGCGACCTTTGTCCTGACGCTGCCGCTCCGGGTGCTCGAACCCGGGCCGCCATTGCCGTCCCTGCCCGATACCGTGGCGCTGGGGCCGGGCGTGATCTGCGACGCGCTGGCCGAGAGCCTGTCGGTCGCGGGGATCGAGGTCGTGCGGACGACGTCGACGCCGCACCCCCTTGTCGCGCGGGCCCAGGATGTGCCGGCGGATGCCGTGGAACCGATCGTGCTGCGCGACGGCGCCCCGGTCGAGGCCGCGCTTGCGGCGCGGGCCCGCGCGGTGCTGTCGCTGCCAGCCGCGGCGGCGGACCTTGTGGCGGCGCTGGCCCTCTCCGCCGACGATTCCGGCGCCACTGAGGCGGTGTCAGCCGCGTCTAGGGGAGCGACGCGGCGCATCCTCCTGGCGGATGATAACCAGACCAATCGCTTTCTTCTGGACCGGATGCTGGCGGACGGCGTTCTGGACTACAGGATCGTCGAGGACGGGGCCGAGGCGGTCGCGGCGCAGGCAGAAGGACGGTTCGACGCGGTGGTGCTCGACATCTCGATGCCGGTGCTCGACGGCATCGGCGCGGCCGCCGCGATCCGGGCCGCCGAAGCCGAGGCCGGTCTGGCGCCGGTTCCTCTGCTCGCTTTGACGGCGCATACGGGCGACGAAATGGGTGAGCGCCTGCGCGCGGCCGGCTTCGTCGCGCATCTGACGAAACCGCTCAAGAAGCAGGTTCTGCTGGAGGCGCTCGAGGCGGCTTGGGCCACGCAAGGCGCGCCTGGTCAGCCGAGCGTCACCTCGTAGCGGCCCGTCACGATCTCGCGCCGGTTGGTGATGGGCCCGTGGGTCAGGCGCCGCGCCACCGGATGGTCGGCCGCGAGCGCCCCGATGCGCACCAGCAGCGCCGCGATCACGGCTTCGGCTGCGCGGGTTCCGCCATCGGCGATCTTCAGCGCGATCCCTCGGTCGAGTTCGGGTATAATCGCCACATAGACTGCCTCAGCGCCGGTCTTGACCGCGACGCGTCCCCCCATCGCACGCATCAGGTCGGTGCAGGCCCGCGTCTCGCCCGCGACCATCTCGGGATGGGTCGCCATCGCGGCGACCAGCCGCGCCATCGCCTCGGCCCGCGTCCCGCCGCCCGCGCGTGCGGCCGCGAACCGGCCCATCGCCCCGCCGAAGGCCGAAAGCCGGGTCGCGAAATTCGGCGCCGAACAGCCGTCGATGCCGTAACCCGGACTGTCCATGTCCGTGACCTCTTCAAAGGCGGCCCGGACGGCCGTCTGGACCGGATGCGCGGCGTCGACGTAGTCCGGCCCCGCGCCCAGATGCCGCCCGAGCATCAGGAAGCCGCAATGCTTGCCCGAGCAATTGTTGTGAAGCTGGCAGGGCGCGTCCTCTGCCCGGATCAGGCGGTCCCGCTCGGGGCGGTCGTCGGGCCATTGCGACCCGCAGCGCAGGTCGCTCTCCGACAGACCCATACCGGCGAGCCAGCTCGCTGCCGCCTCGCGGTGGATGGCGGCGCCATTGTGTGACGCGCAGGCGAAGGCCAGCTGTCGGTCGTCGAGATCGCGCCCCGCCCCGGATTCCAAGAGCGGCAGCGCCTGGATCATCTTGGCGGAGGAGCGCGGATAGATCACGACGCCCGGCGCGCCCCAGCTTTCGATCACCGCCCCGGATCCGTCGCAGATCACCGCGTGCCCACGATGCACCGACTCGACCCGATCGCCCCGGATCACCTGCACGAGGTCGACCGCATCTCCGCTGATCCTGTCCATATCGCCTCCATGCGCGATTTTCCGCCGCACGGGCTTCCCCCGTGGCCTCCGCCTGCGCTAACACCGGGTTGCGAAATTGGGAACCACGCGAGGCCCATGCCCGCGATCCGGGCCAACCCGGACGGGGGCGGCCTCACGCGACGTGAAGAGGCAGTGACAGACATGACTCACAAGGCGATGGCCCCCGCGATCCTGGCCGCCCTGCTCTGTGTGACCCCCGTGGTCGCGCAGGAGAGTGCGAACCGCGTCAACACCGAGACGGACTGGTCCGTCTTCGTCGAGGACAATCCGACGCAATGCTGGATCGTTTCGGCGCCGAAATCGATCCGCAATACGCGCGACGGCCGCGAGGTCGCGGCCCGGCGCGGCGATATCCGCCTGTTCGTCAGCTACTGGCCCGGCTCAGAGAAGAAGGGCGAGGTGTCGGCGACCGGCGGATACCCCTATGCCGACGGCTCGACCGTGACGCTGCAGATCGGCTCGGATTCCTTCGAACTCTTCACCGATGGCGAGCTGGCCTGGGCCGCGTCGCCCACCGATGACGAGCGGATCGTCGCCTCGATGCGCCGCGGCGCCGAGGCGGTGGTCTCGGGCCGGTCGGGCCGAGGCACGCAGACGCAGGACACGTTCAGCCTTCTGGGCTTCACCGCGGCCGTTGCCGATGCCGAGGCCCGCTGCGGCAGCTAGGCACGGCCATTTGAGTTCTCGCGCGGGCGCTCCTATATGGGGCGCCCGTTTACGTTTCGGCCCCTGCCCCCGGAGTATGCCATGAAAGCGCCCGTCACCCCGGACGTCCTGACCGTGCCCCGCAAGGAGGTGATGGACCGTCCGAACCTGATCGGCATGACCCGCGACGCCCTGCGCGCCGCGCTGATCGAGATTGGCATCCCGGAGCGGCAGGCAAAGATGCGGGTCGGCCAGATCTGGCAATGGCTCTATCATTGGGGCGTGCGCGATTTCGCAGCGATGACCAACCTGTCGAAGGACATTCGCGCCAAGCTCGCCGACCGGTTCACGGTCGACCTGCCCGAGGTGGTGACGCGGCAGGTCTCCGGGGATGGAACGCGCAAGTACTTGGTGCGCATCGCGGGCGGGCACGAGGTCGAGGTCGTCTACATCCCCGAGGAGGGGCGCGGCACGCTGTGTGTGTCGAGCCAGGTCGGCTGCACGCTGACCTGTTCGTTCTGCCATACGGGCACCCAGAAGCTGGTGCGCAACCTGACGGCCGGTGAGATCGTGGGCCAGGTCATGCTGGCGCGCGACGACCTCGAGGAATGGCCCGAGCCGGGCACCGGCACCGGCGACAAGGGCCCGCGCCTTTTGTCGAACATCGTGCTGATGGGCATGGGCGAGCCGCTCTACAATTTCGAGAATGTCCGCGACGCGATGCGGATCGTGATGGATGGCGAGGGCATCGCGTTGGGCCGCCGTCGCATCACCCTCTCGACCAGCGGTGTCGTCCCCGAGATCGCGCGCACCGCGCAGGAGATCGGGTGCCTTCTGGCCGTCAGCTTCCATGCCACGACCGACGCGGTGCGCGACGTACTCGTGCCGATCAACAAGCGCTGGAACATCGACGCGTTGCTCGATGCGCTGCGCGACTATCCGAAGGCCACCAATTCCGAACGGATCACCTTCGAATACGTGATGCTGGACGGCATCAACGATAGCGACGAAGACGCCCATCGGCTGGTCGAGCTGCTGGACGGCATCCCGGCCAAGGTGAACCTGATCCCGTTCAACGAATGGCCCGGCGCGCCGTATACGCGATCGTCGAACAATCGCATCCGCGCCTTCGCGACGATCCTGATGCAGGCGGGCTATGCCTCGCCCATCCGCACGCCGCGCGGTGAGGACATCATGGCGGCCTGCGGCCAGCTGAAATCCGCGACCGAACGCCAGCGAAAGAGCCGGGCACAGATCGCCGCCGAAGCCGGGCTCTAGACGCGACCGGCGCTAGCGGTGCCGGCGAAAGCGGCGCGGCAGAAGGATGTCGAGCACGAAGCGGACGGGATCGATCTCGGTCATGGCAGGCTCCTTCGGGTCTCGGGCCGCCAGATAGTGCGGGCGCGTGACATGGCCATGACGATCCGCCACGGGGATCGCGGCGCGGCGATCAGGCTGCCGCGAAGGCCTCCCAGTGGTAACCCTGAAGATAGAGCAGCGTCGTCAGGTCGCCGTGATTGACGCGAAGCCCGGCCTCGGCTTGCACGGCGGGCTTGGCGTGAAGTGCCACGCCCATCCCCGCCCGCGTCAGCATCCCGAGGTCGTTGGCCCCGTCGCCGACCGCGATCACGTCGGCCGCGGTTACACCCATCTCGGCGGTCAGCTCTTCGAGCGCCTGAACCTTGGCCGCGCGCCCGAGGATCGGATCGGCGACGCGCCCGGTCAGGCGGCCGCCTTCGGTCAGGAGGGTATTCGCCCGGTTCCAATCGAAGCCCAGCCGCGCGGCGATGGCCTGCGTGAAGGCGGTGAATCCTCCCGAGACCAGCGCGGCCTTCGCACCATGGGCCTTCATCGTCGCCAAGAGGACCGGCCCGCCCGGCATCAGGTCGATCCGGTCGCGCAGGACGGCCTCGATCACCCCTTCGTCCAACCCCTCCAGCAAGCCGACCCTCTCGCGCAACGCGCCTTCGAAGTCGATCTCGCCGTTCATCGCGCGGGCCGTGATGGCCGCCACGCGTGCCCCGACGCCCGCCTCGTCCGCCAGCTCGTCGATGCATTCCTGCCGGATCATCGTCGAGTCCATGTCGGCCAGAAGCAGACGCTTCTGCCGCCCCTCGCGGGGTACGATGTTGAGGTCGATGCCCATGCCGTCCATCTCGGCGCGCGTTGCTTCAAGGGTGTCGGGCAGGCGGTCGAGGTCGAATTCGGCGGCGCGGTCCCGGTCCAGCCAGCGTGCGTCGCCTCCGCCCCAGCCATTGCGCAACGCCTCGACCAGCGGGATCTCGATCACGGGGGCGGCGGCGGTGAGAACGATGGTGTGCATGGGCGTTTCCGATAGGCGACGGGAGCAGGGCGCGCAGCCCCGGTTTCCCGCCGACTAGCGCCATTATGCGCCTTGCGCGACCCCTCGGCCCCCGATAGCGACGGCGGCGGGACACCCTTCCCCAACGAAGGGCACATATCTGCAAGGATAGACATGACTGCGACG
The DNA here is from genome assembly GCF_947503795.1 of uncultured Jannaschia sp. Lineage (NCBI taxonomy): Bacteria > Pseudomonadati > Pseudomonadota > Alphaproteobacteria > Rhodobacterales > Roseobacteraceae > Jannaschia > uncultured Jannaschia sp. The sequence continues at coordinate 161,106 of NZ_CANNEZ010000001.1, forward strand.
AACACCCCGGCCACGCGGCCGGCCAATCCGCGTTTCTCCTCCGGCCCCTGCGCCAAGCACCCCGGCTGGACCCTCTCCGCACTCGATGATGCGCCCCTCGGCCGCTCGCACCGCGCGAGCGTCGGCAAGGCCAAGCTCAAGGCCGCGATCGACCGGACCCACACGCTTCTGGGCCTGCCCGACGACTACCGCGTCGGCATCGTGCCCGCCTCGGATACCGGCGCCTACGAGATGGCAATGTGGACGATGCTCGGCCAACGTCCCGTGACCATGATGGCCTGGGAGAGCTTCGGCACGGGCTGGGTCACCGATGCCGTCAAGCAACTGAACCTCGACGCGACCGTGATGGAGGCGCCCTACGGCGCGCTTCCCGATCTGGGCGCGGTCGACTGGAACACCGACGTCTGCTTCACCTGGAACGGCACCACGAGCGGCGTGCGCGTGCCCGACGGCGACTGGATCTCCGCCGACCGCGCGGGGCTGACGCTGTGTGACGCCACCAGTGCGGCCTTCGCGATGGACCTGCCCTGGGACAAGCTCGATGTGACGACGTTCAGCTGGCAGAAGGTGCTGGGCGGCGAGGGCGCGCACGGCGTCATCATCCTGAGCCCCCGTGCCGTCGAACGGCTGGAAAGCTACACCCCCGCCTGGCCGCTGCCGAAGATCTTCCGCCTGACGAAAGGCGGCAAGCTGATCGAGGGGATCTTCTCGGGTGCGACGATCAACACGCCATCGATGCTCTGCGTCGAGGATTACCTCGCCGCGCTCGACTGGGCCGAGGGCGAGGGCCTGTCGGGCCTGATCGACCGCGCCACGGCCAACGCGACGGCCATCTGGGACTTCTGCGAGACGCGGGACTGGATCGCGAACCTCGCGTCGGACCCGGCGACGCGCTCGACCACCAGCGTCTGCCTGACCATCGACGCGCCCGAGGGCACGTCCAAGCGCATCGCCAAGCGGCTCGAGGCGGAGGGCGTGGCTCTCGATATCGGCAGCTATCGCGATGCACCCGAAGGCCTGCGCATCTGGTGCGGCTCGACGGTCGAGACCTCGGACATCGAGGCGCTGCTGCCCTGGATCGACTGGACGTATCACGCCGAGACCGCCGCCTGATCCCATCTCCGGGCCAACGGCCCGCCCGAACCCTGAAGAAGGAGCCCGACATGGCCCCCAAAGTCCTCGTGAGCGACAAGCTCTCCGAAACCGCAGTCCAGATCTTCCGCGATCGCGGCATCGACGTCACCTTCGACCCCAGCCTCGGCAAGGACAAGGACAAGCTCCTGTCCGTGATCGGCGAGTATGACGGCCTCGCCTTCCGGTCGGCCACCAAGGTCACCGAGAAGCTGCTCGAGGCCGCGCCCAACCTCAAGGTCGTCGGCCGTGCCGGCATCGGCACCGACAATGTCGACAAGGCCGCAGCGTCGAAGCGCGGCGTGATCGTGATGAACACGCCCTACGGCAACATGATCACCACTGCCGAGCATGCGATCGCCATGATGTTCGCCGTCGCCCGCCAGATCCCGGAGGCCAGCGCTTCGACCCATGCGGGCAAGTGGGAGAAGTCGCGCTTCATGGGGGTCGAGCTGACCGGCAAGACGCTGGGCGTGATCGGCGCGGGCAATATCGGTGGCATCGTCTGCCAGAAGGCGGTGGGCCTCGGGATGAAAGTCGTGGCGTACGATCCCTTCCTGTCGGAGGAACGCGCGACCGACCTGCGCGTCCAGAAGGTCGAGCTGGACGAGCTTCTGTCCCGCGCCGACGTCATCACCCTGCACGTGCCCCTGACCGACCAGACGCGCAACATCCTCTCGGCCGAGGCGCTGGCCCGGACGAAGCCGGGCGTGCGGATCATCAATTGCGCGCGCGGCGGTCTCGTGGACGAGGCGGCATTGGCCGAGCTGCTTAAGACCGGCCATGTCGCCGGCGCAGGCTTCGATGTGTTCGAGACCGAGCCCGCGACCGACAGCCCGCTCTTCAACCTGCCCAACGTGGTCGTGACGCCCCATCTGGGTGCCGCCACCACCGAGGCGCAGGAGAACGTGGCCCTGCAGGTGGCCGAACAGATGGCCGACTACCTCCTGACGGGCGCGGTCTCGAACGCGCTCAACATGCCGTCGGTCACCGCCGAGGAGGCCAAGGTCATGGGCCCCTGGATCAAGCTGGCCGACCATCTGGGCGCCTTCGTGGGCCAGATGACCGACGAGCCGATCGAGGCGATCGAAGTCCTCTACAACGGCACGGTCGCCGACATGAACCTCGAGGCGCTGAACTGCTCGGCCATCGCGGGCGTGATGAAGGCCACGAACCCGGATGTGAACATGGTGTCGGCCCCCGTTCTGGCGCGCGAGCGTGGCGTGGACCTGTCGACCACGCGGCAGGACAAGTCGGGCGTCTTCGACGGCTACATCAAGCTGATCGTCCGCACCAAGACCCGCGAACGGTCCATTGCGGGCACCGTCTTCACCGACGGCAAGCCGCGCTTCATCCAGATCAAGGGCATCAATATCGACGCCGAGATCGGGGCCCACATGCTCTACACCACGAACGAGGACGTGCCGGGCATCATCGGCACGCTGGGCCAGACGATGGGCGACAACGGCGTCAACATCGCGAACTTCACGCTCGGCCGTTCGGATCGCGGGCGCGAGGCGATCGCGCTGCTCTATCTCGACGAGCAGCCGCCCGCCGCCGTGCTGGAAAAGCTGCGCGCGACGGGCATGTTCCGCACGGTCGCGCCGCTGCGCTTCGACGCCTGACGCGCTCGGGCGGGCTGGACACGGCCCGCCTCCGCGCGGCACTGAAGCGGGATGGACGACTTCCGCCTTGACGATTTCCTGCCCTATCGGCTGGCCGTGGCCGCCGGGCGCGTCAGCCGCGACTTCGCCCGCGACTACCGCGACCGGTTCGGTCTGACGCGCGCGGAATGGCGCGTGATCGCGCATCTCGCGGGGTCGGGCACCGTGTCGGTCCGAGAGATCGCGGACCGGGCCGACATGGAAAAGTCCCGCGTCTCCCGCGCCGCCGCCCGGCTCGAGGCGGCGGGCCATGTCGCCAAGCGTGTGAACGCGGGCGACAAACGGCTGGTCGACCTCACCCTGACGGAGAGCGGGCGCGCCATGGTCGCCGAACTGGCACCCATCGCGACCGCCTATCAGCGTCGTCTCGTGGCGGAACTCGGGTCCGATGCGGCGCCGCTTCTGCGGGCGCTCGACCTTCTGGCGTCGCGCGACGGCTGATCTCGCCGCGACGTCCCGCTTTTCACCGCGACCCGCGCCGGTCAGACTGCTCTCATCCTGTTCTCCCGGAGGTCCCATGTCCGACGTCGTCATTCTGTCCGCCCGCCGCACCGCCATCGGAACCTTCGGCGGCAGCCTCGCCGCCATTCCACCGATCGAGTTGGCCACCCTGGCCGCACGGGCCGCCATCGCGGATGCCGGCATCGAGGGCGCGCAGATCGGGGCGAGCGTCTTCGGCCATGTCATCAACACCGAACCGCGCGACATGTATCTCAGCCGGGTCGCCGCCATGCAGGCCGACGTGCCCGAGACGGTGCCCGCGATGAACGTCAATCGCCTCTGCGGGTCGGGCGTGCAGGCGATCGTGTCGGGGACGCAGGCGCTGGCGCTGGGCGACGCCGATTTCGCGCTGGTCGGCGGCGCCGAGAACATGAGCCGGTCGCCCTTCATCCTGCCCGACGCCCGTTGGGGCGCAAAGATGGGCGACGTTGCCGGGCGTGACATGATGCTGGGCGCGCTGAACTGTCCATTCGGCACGGGCCATATGGGTGTCACCGCCGAGAACGTCGCCGCCGAACATGGCGTGAGCCGCGCCGATCAGGACGCCTTCGCCCTGCAAAGTCAGGAGCGGGCGGCCACCGCCATCGCCGAGGGGCGTTTCGCCGATCAGATCGTGCCGGTCATGGTGCGGCGCCGGCGCGAGGAGGTCGCGTTCGAGGTCGACGAGCACCCGAAGGCCTCGACGATGGAGACCTTGGGCGGCCTTCGTTCTGTCTTCCAGAAGGACGGCACGGTCACGGCCGGCAATGCCTCGGGCATCAACGACGGCGCGGCGGCGCTCGTGCTGGCGCGCGCCGACGCGGCGGACGCGGCGGGCCTGACGCCGCGCGCGCGCATCCTCGGCTACGGCCATGCGGGCGTGCGGCCCGAGGTGATGGGGATCGGACCCGTCCCGGCGGTCCGCGCGCTCCTTGAACGCACGGGCCTCTCGGTCGGTGATTTCGACGTCATCGAATCGAACGAGGCCTTCGCCTCGCAGGCCCTCGCCGTGACCGCCGAGCTGGGGCTCGACCCGGCCCGCGTGAACCCCAATGGCGGGGCCATCGCGCTGGGTCACCCGGTCGGCGCGACGGGTGCGATCATCACCGTCAAGGCGCTGCACGAGCTGGAGCGCACCGGCGGGCGCCGCGCGCTGATCACCATGTGCATCGGCGGCGGTCAGGGCATCGCATTGGCGATCGAGCGCATCTAGGGCGCCCGCGCGCCGGTCAATACCCCAGCGCGCAGCCGTCCTTTCGCGGATCGGACGCGCCTTCCAGATACCCGTTGGCGTCGATCCGGATGGCCTGCGCGCCCCCGATCGGCGTGTCCGGCACCTCGATCCGGTGCCCCATCGCCGCCAGTTCGGCCGCGACCCCGTCGTCGTAGCCCCGCTCCAGCTTCAGGACACCACCGTCGGCGAAGGCCCGCGGCGCATCGATCGCGCTTTGCGCATCCATTCCGAAATCGAGCATGTTCGACAGGACGCGCATATGCCCGTTCGGCTGATACTGCCCGCCCATGACGCCGAACGGCATGGTCACGCGCCCGCCCTCGCGCAGCATCGCGGGGATGATCGTGTGCATCGGCCGCTTGCCGGGCGCCATCTCGTTGGGATGCCAGCGGTCCAGCGTGAAGCCTGCACCCCGGTTCTGGAACAGGATGTCGAATTTCTCCGATGCGATCCCCGATCCGAAGCCGTGGAAGATCGAGTAGATCAGCGAGACGGCCATGCGGTCGCGATCGACCACGGTGATGTAGATCGTGTCCTTGTGGACCGCCTCGGCCGTCTCGGTCAGGCGCGGCGTGGCGCGCTTGGGATTGATCAGCCCGGCCAGCGCGGCCCCCGTCGTCGGGTCCAGCATGTGCTCGAGCCGGGTCATGTGATCGGCATCGGCAAGGAAGCGGTTGCGCGCGTCATAGGCCAGTTTCGCGGCCTCGGCCTCGATATGGGTGCGGCGCGCCCCGAACGGGTCCATCGCCGCGATGTCGAACTGCGCGAGGATATTCGCCATCAGGATCGCCGTCGCGCCCTGGCCGTTGGGCGGATGTTCAACCAGTTCGGTGCCCTTGTAGAGACCCGACACGGGGTCGGCCCAGTCGCAGGCCGTCGCCGCGAAATCGTCCAGGGTGTGGGGTCCGCCAGCCTGGGTCAGCGCCGCGACCATGTCCTCGGCGACCTCGCCCGCGTAGAACCCTTCCCGCCCCTCGGCGGCGATCCGGCGAAGGGCGGCGGTCTGCCGCGGCGAAGCGAAGGTGGCGCCCGGAGCAGGGATGTCGTCGCCCAGATATGCCTTGCGCGCGTGGCCCTGAAGGGTGCCCGCGTCCTTGGCCCAGTCGAAGGCGACGCGGGGCGCGACCGGCACGCCCTCCTCGAAATAGGGGATCACGGGGGCGAGCGTGTCCTCGATCCCCAGTTTGCCCTCCTGCTCCGAGAGGGTGCAGAACGCGTCGACGGCGCCGGGCACCGTCACGGCCCATGGCGAATTGGCGGGAACGGTCTTGTGGCCTTGCGCCCGCAGCGTCTGGGCAGTGGCACCCGCCGGGGCGCGGCCCGATCCGTTTAACGCGCGGACCTCTTCCGAGCCTGCAGGCTTCAGGAGGACGAAGCAGTCGCCCCCGATCCCGGTCATCTGCGGCTCGCACAATCCCAGCAGGACCGCGCCCGCGATCGCCGCATCGACCGCGTTGCCGCCCCGTTCCAGCACGTCGATCGCGACCTTCGCTGCCAGCGGGTGGGAGGTCGCGCACATGCCGTTGCGCGCCAGGACGGGGGAACGGCCAGGCCGGTGGAAATCACGCATGCGCACCTCTCGGGGATCGAATTCGCATCAGAGGCTAGGTCGTGGGGCGGGCATTGCCAACTCGGCACGTACCTGCCGCGAAAGGCAGCGGGTGTGACGATCCCGCTGGCGCCCCATCCATCGCACCCGGCCGGACTGCGACTGCCGGCGCGGCGGGGATGCGACCCTGCTTCAGATTACGAAGGAGAAGTGCAGACGGTTCAGCCCGTCCGCCCGCTCATAGGTCATGTCCTCGGTCAGCGCATGGATGATGAACCAGCCGAATCCGCCCTCGGGCAGGTCGCCCGTTTGCGGATCCTGCGCGGGGAGCTCCGCGATCGCGAGAAGCGGCGAAGGCAGCGGGCAGCCGTCATCTGCTGTCATGACGAAAACACGTCCGCCCTCGGCCGTGACGGCCAGTTCGATCCAGGCGTCCTCGCGCCCGGCGAGCGCGTGCTCGACGATGTTGTTGAGTACCTCGGCCACCACGAGTTCGACATCCGCGCGCCGCGCCTCCGGCAGCCAGCCCAGCTCGAAAAGGCGCGCGAAGGCGGTCATCGCCTCGCCTACGGCATTCGGCGTGCCCGCGATGCGCGTGCTCCGCGTGGTGATCGGCGGCGAGGCAGCCATCGCTTGCGCCATCAGGCCGCGTCCTGTCCCGGCGCCGCCCCGTCCGGAAGATCGTCATGGATCGCGAAGACCCGGTCCATCCGCGTCAGGTCCAGCACCCGGCTGACCGCGCCGCGCGCGCGCGCCAGTTCCAGCGTGCGGCCGTCGAGCCCCTTCATCACCGCCACCAACGCACCGAGTCCGCTGCTGTCGAGGAAATCGACCTTGGCCATGTCGAGCACGACGCGGCCCCCATGCCCGTTGCACAATTCGCGCACCCGCTCCTTGAAGGCCACGGCACCGGCCGCGTCGAGGCGGGGTTGCGTCAATGTCAGGATGAGGATGTCGTCGGTCGTCCGGCTGTCGATCTGCATGCCACGTCTCCGGTTCTGCGCCCTCTGGAACCTCGGGCATCCCGGTGGCAAGCTAGGCGCCATTCCTTACCAATCCGTAAGCGGGGACAGATGGAACAGGTCATCATCGCAGGCGCGAAACGCACGCCCATGGGCGGCTTCCAGGGCGCGCTTTCGGCAGCGACCGCATCCGAGCTCGGGGGTGCAGCCATCGCTGCGGCCCTCGCCGATGCCAGCGTCCCGAGCGACTGCGTGGACGAGCTGCTGATGGGCTGCGTGCTGCCCGCAGGGCAGGGGCAGGCCCCGGCGCGGCAGGCCGGGTTCGCTGCCGGTCTCCCGAAGGAAGTGCCCGCCACGACGCTCAACAAGATGTGCGGCTCGGGCATGAAGGCCGCGATGATGGCGCATGACCAGATCGCGCTGGGCCAGACGGACGTGATGGTCGCGGGCGGCATGGAGTCGATGACGAACGCGCCGTATCTTCTGCCGGGGATGCGGGGCGGCGCGCGGCTGGGCCATGGCGCGGCGGTCGATCACATGTTCCTCGACGGGCTGGAGGACGCCTATGACAAGGGCCGCCTCATGGGTACCTTCGCCGAGGACTGCGCCGAGGCCTACCAGTTCACGCGCGACGCGCAGGACGACTACGCGCTCCGATCGCTGTCGCGTGCGCAGGAGGCCATCGCGTCGGGCGGGTTCGAAGGCGAGGTCGCGCCGTTCACCGTCACGTCCCGCAAGGGCGACGCGACCGTCGCGCAGGACGAGCAGCCCGGCAGCGCGCGGCCCGACAAGATCCCCCATCTGAAGCCCGCCTTCCGCAAGGACGGGACGGTCACGGCAGCCAATTCCTCCTCCATCTCGGATGGGGCGGCGGCGCTGGTCCTCGCCTCCGGCCGCACCGCCGAGACCGAGGGTCTGCCCGTCCGCGCGCGCATTCTCGGCCATGCCAGTCACGCGCAGGAGCCGGGTCTCTTCACCACCGCGCCGGTGCCGGCGGCCCGGAAGCTGATGGATCGGCTGGGCTGGGAGGTGGGCGACGTCGATCTCTGGGAGGTCAACGAGGCTTTCGCCGTCGTGCCCATGGCCTTCATGCACGAGATGGGCCTCTCGCCCGAGATCGTGAATGTCAACGGCGGCGCCTGCGCGCTCGGTCACCCGATCGGGGCCTCGGGCGCGCGCATCATGGTCACGCTGCTCCATGCGCTCGAAGCCCGCGACCTCAAGCGCGGCATCGCGGCGATCTGCATCGGCGGCGGCGAAGGCACGGCCATCGCCATCGAACGCCCCTGACAACAACTCATTAAGGTTAACGCGCGTCCTCGTCCTCTGGCTCCAAGTACCTCGGGGGGCCCGAAGGGCGGGGGCAAAGCCCCCTCCGGACCATGCCCCAGATCGACTACGCCCATCTCGACCGAACCGCCGCCAGCCTGACCGAAGGCGAGGACGACGCCGTCGCGCTGATGGCCACGCTCGCCTGCGAGCTGCACCATGCCGACGACCGCTTCGACTGGACGGGGTTCTACCGCGTCGTCGCACCCGGCCTGCTGAAGATCGGCCCCTATCAGGGCGGCCATGGCTGCCTCGTCATCCCGTTCGATCGGGGCGTCTGCGGCGCCTGCGCGCGCACGGGCGAGGTTCAGATCGTTGCCGATGTCGACGCCTTCCCCGGCCATATCGCCTGCGCCTCCTCGACCCGGTCCGAAATCGTGCTGCCCGTCCGCGACCGCAGCGGCGCGCTAATTGCGGTGCTCGACATCGACAGCGACCAGCCCGACGCCTTCGGCGCCGCGGATGCCGAGGGACTGGCACGGATCCTCGACGCGACCTTCGCCCGATGAGATCGCTTCGCGATCTGATGGATGCGCATCATCATGCGGGGCGGCTCGACTGGATCGGCCTGCGGCCCGCGCGTCGTGCAGACATGGCGGAGGTCGACGCGGTCGACATTGCCGACGGAGGTCCCGTGGGCGACCACGCGCGGCCCGGCAAGCGCGCCGTGACGCTGATCCAGGCCGAACACCTGCCGGTCATCGCCGCGCTCAGCCGCACCGATGCCGGGCCGGGCGCGCTTCGACGCAACCTCGTGGTCTCGGGCCTCAACCTCGCGACGCTGCGGGGGCGTGATCTGAGGATCGGCACGGCCGTGCTGCACGTCACCGGCCCCTGCGCGCCCTGTTCGCGTATGGAGGATACGCTGGGCCCCGGCGGCTACCAGGCCGTGCGCCATCACGGCGGCTGGTGCGCGTCCGTCGTCACGCCCGGCCGGATCGCGCGGGGCGACGCGGTGACCCCGTGCTGATCCGTGCGGCGACCGAAGCGGATCGCGACGCCATCGTCGCGCTGCATCTGGCCTCGTGGCAGAGCAGCTACGGCATCGTCCTGCCCGCGCGCGTCCTCAGCGACGTGCTGCCCGATTACCTTGCGGTTAAATGGGCGCCGCGCGGCTTCGGTCCCGATCAGCCAACGCTGGTCGCCGAAGCCGGGGGCGAGGTGCTGGGCTTCGTCTGTGCGCTGCGCGACGTCGCGCCGCCGCTGGTCGACAACCTCCATGTCCACCCGACGGCGCGCGGGCGCGGGACAGGCGCGCAGCTTCTGGCGGCGATCAACAAGGCGCTGGCCGCGACAGGTGCCGCGGCTTCGACGCTTACGGTCCTCGAGGCGAACACGCGCGCCATCGCCTTCTACCGCGCACAGGGCGGCCGGGATGCCGGACCCGAAGATGACATGCTGGTGGGCCACCCGGTGAAGGTGCGGCGCTTCCTCTTCGATCTCGCCTGAGGCCGGATACGGACGGGCCGCGCCTACCAGAGCCGGCCCACCCTCCGGGTCAGGCAGGCGGGCTTCAAACCGCGTGGCGATGCGGTTATGGAGCGGCGACACATTCCCGAGGCCCGCATTCCATGAAATTCACGCTCTCCTGGCTCAAGCGCCATCTCGACACCTCGGCCACCGTGCCCGAGATCGCCGACGCGCTCACCGATCTGGGTCTCGAGGTCGAGGGCATCGAGGATCGCGGTGCGGTGCTGCGCCCGTTCACCATCGGGCACGTCACCTCGGCGGAGAAGCATCCCGACGCCGACCGCCTGAGGGTCTGTCAGGTGGAGACGGACGAGGGGACGAAGCAGATCATCTGCGGCGCGCCCAATGCCCGTGCCGGCATCACCGTCGTCGTTGCCAAGCCCGGCGTCTACGTGCCCGGCATCGACACGACCATCGGCGTGGGCAAGATCCGCGGTATCGAGAGCTTCGGGATGATGGCCTCCGAGCGCGAGCTGGAACTCAGCGAGGAGCATGACGGCATCATCGAACTGCCCTCGGGCGAGGTCGGCCAGAGCTTCGCTGATTGGCTGGCCGAGCACGATCCCGCCAAGGTGGACCCCGTGATCGAGATCGCCATCACGCCCAACCGCCCCGACGCGCTGGGCGTGCGCGGCATCGCCCGCGATCTGGCGGCGCGCGGCCTCGGGACGCTGAAGCCGCTCGACCGGCCCGACGTCACCGGTACCTTCGACAGCCCCGTCGGCGTGACGATCGCCGACGACACGACCGACGGCTGCCCCGTCTTCGCGCTGCGGATGATCCGGGGTGTGACGAACGGACCCTCGCCCGACTGGCTGCAGGACCGGCTTCGCGCCATCGGGCTCAGGCCGATCAGCTTCCTCGTGGATGTGACCAACTGGTTCACCTACGACCTGAACCGGCCGCTACATGTGTTCGATGCCGATATCGTCCAGGGTGACCTGCGGGTTCACCGCGCGGCCGGCGGCGAGACGATCGAGGCGCTGGACGAAAAGACCTACACGCTGCCGCAGGGGGCGATGGTCATCTCGGATGATGCGGGCATCGAAAGCATCGCGGGCATCATGGGCGGGGCGGCTTCGGGCGTGACGGAGTCCACGACCAACGTGCTGGTCGAAAGTGCGTTCTGGGACCACGTCCAGATCGCGCTGGCGGGTCGGGCGATGAAGATCAACTCGGATGCCCGCTTCCGCTTCGAACGCGGTGTCGATCCGGCCTTCACGCCCGAGGGGTTGGACCACGCCACGGCCATGATCCTGGAGCATGCGGGCGGCGAGGCATCGCACATGGTCGTGGCGGGGGCCGTGCCGGACACCGCGCGCAGCTACCGGCTCGACACCGACCGGGTCGAGAGCCTCGTGGGCATGTCGATCCCCGCCGACACCCAGCGCGCCACGCTCACGGCGCTGGGCTTCCGGCTGGAGGGCGACCAGGCCCATGTCCCGAGCTGGCGGCCCGACGTGCAGGGCAGCGCCGATCTCGTCGAGGAGGTCGCGCGCATCGCTTCGCTGACGAAGCTGGAAGGGCGGCCCATGGCGCGCCCCGCGCAGGTGCTGCGCCCCGTGCTGACCCCCACTCAACAGCGCGAGCGGACCGCGCGGCGGACCGCCGCGGCGCTCGGCTACGACGAATGCGTAACCTACAGCTTCATCGATCGCGCATCGGCCGAGCTCTTCGGCGGCGGCACGGATGCGACGAAGCTCGAGAACCCGATCAGCCAGGACATGTCGCACATGCGCCCCGCGCTCCTGCCCGGACTGCTCCAGGCGGCGGCCCGCAACCAGGCGCGCGGCGTCGCGGACCTCGCGCTCTTCGAGGCGGGGCATGTCTTCGATGGCGGAATGCCGGGCCAGCAGCAGTTCTGCGTCTCCGGTCTCCTCGTCGGACATACTGCGCCCAAGGGCATCCACGGCGAGCGTCGCCCCGTCGACGTCTTCGATATCCGTGCCGATGCCGAAGCGATCCTCGCCGCCATCGGCGCGCCCGCGAAGATGCAGACGATGCGTGGCGTGGACGACTGGTGGCATCCGGGGCGGTCAGCGAAGCTCTGCCTCGGGCCGAAGAAGGTCATGGCGGTGTTCGGCGAGATCCATCCGAAGATCCTCAGGACGATGAACGTGAAGGGGCCCGCGGTGGGCTTCTCGATCTGGCCGGCCGAAGTGCCGTTTCCGAAATCGGCCACCGCCTCGCGAGGGGCGCTGACGCTTTCGGACCTGCAGGCGGTCGAGCGCGACTTCGCCTTCGTGCTGGATGCCGAGGTCGAGGCGCAGGCGGTCGTCAACGCCGCCCTCGGGGCGGACAAGGCGCTTATCACCGGCGCGCGCGTCTTCGACGAGTTCCGGGGCGGCAGCCTCGGCGAGGGCCGCAAATCGCTGGCCGTGACGGTGCGGTTGCAGCCGACCGAGGCCACGCTCACCGACAAGGAGATCGAGGCGGTCGCGGCAAAGGTCGTCGAGAAGGTGGTCAAGGCAACCGGCGGCGAGCTGCGCGGCTGAGGCGTCCGGGACCGTCGGGGACGACAGATCGGCACGGAATCGGCGGCTTCGAGGCTCGGATCAAGGGCTTGGGGAGGAACGGACGCCCGGTTCGCGCCTAGGGTGACCCATGCTGCAAGGCGTATGGATGTCCGCTTACGATCCGCGACTTTCACGAGCACGCAGACGGCTCAACGTAACCGGTGTGACCCCCAAGAAGGATGCAATGGACGCATGAGTAAAGATGGCCTCATAACCCGGGAATGTTTGGCGAAACCAGTTGAGCCGTTCAGCCCCTCCAAGAGCTGCTAGGCACCACTCTCTTTCCCCTTTCTCCCTCAACGAGTCGCGTAGAACCGCGTTCGCCCAATCTCGGATAGGCTGGGAAGTGATCATCAGTCCTGAAAGCTTTTTACTGTCGATTCTGGCTAGTGAAGCATCGGTCGTTGCCACAATGGATACGAGCGACACGCCATTACGCGTTCGCGCGATGTTCGGCGTAACAACGCAGGGACCGACGTAGAACCCAACGCACACTTCTTTACCCTTTTCATCGCAAATGCTGCTCACCAGGCGTCCGGCCAAAACTACATATTCATCTGTTTCGGATTGTCCTTGGTGGGAAATTTGCTCTCCCTTATTGAGGCGCGCTCGCTTCCACCGAGCCGCGAAATCCTCGGTGCAAGTCACATCTGACAGGTCAGATGATTGCGAGAGAAAGGTTATTAGATCCATCTTGGTAGGCCTTATCAAATGATAATGCGGGTGGCGTCGTCCGATGGCATGCGTTGCTCAGGCCAAGGAGGATACAGAATGGCGAACGGAAACCTGTTGAGGCATATCGGCATGATCGCGATTGTCGCCGCAATTCTTGCGGCTTCAGTCTATCTGGCAATGGTCAGCGTCACCCTCGCGCATCTGGAAATTGTCTCTGAGCTGGCGCCGTTCGATATGCGTCCCTTGGGTTACAGTCCCATAGAGGCAGCATCGCTTATTGATGGGTTGGGAATAGCTGGGCGCAAATACTATCTTACACGCCAGATACCTCTGGACATGCTCTATCCGGCCTTGCTCGCGCTGACTTTGAGCAGTACGATCATTTGGTTCGGGAAACATATGCCAAATAGAAGAATTATTCACTTCGGCGTTGCCCTCTCGGTCGGCATTGCGCTGTTCGACTATATCGAAAACTTCGGGATCGTGGCGATGATCTTGAGCTGGCCAGATGTGTCGGGCCCCTTGGTCTATGCCACAAGTACAGCGACAATTGCCAAATCCACCATTACTACCGCTGCTGTGATACTAGTGCTTCTCACAGGACTTATATGGTGCCGCCTGCCAAGAGCGGACGCTCGCGCCTAGATAGGCAATGGTCAGCTTCGTACGCCCACCAGCCCCTCACCCATACTCCCGCCGGTCTTCGATGACCTTCCCGTCGTTCGGCAACGCGTCCACCCGCGTCACCCGGCCCTTCAGTTTCAGCACCTGCGCGGCGCTCTCGGCCCAGGCGGCCTCGTCGCCGCCGGTCGCCTGCACCTGCACCTCCATAGCGTCCATTTCGCCTTCGCGGGTCACGACCACGCGTGCGGCCCGCACCTCGTCGTGGCGGGCGACGAACTCGGCTACCTGCTCGGGGCGCACGAACATGCCCTTGATCTTGGCGGTCTGGTCGGCGCGGCCCATCCAGCCCTTGATGCGCACGTTTGTCCGCCCGCAGGGGGACATGCCCTCCATCATCGCCGAGAGATCGCCCGTGGCGAAGCGGATCAGCGGGTAGTCGGGGTTGAGCGAAGTGACGACGACTTCGCCGACCTCGCCCTCGGGAACGGGATCGCCGGTGCCGGGGCGCACGATCTCGACGATGACGCCCTCGTCGACGATCATGCCCTCCATCGCGTCGCTCTCATAGGCGATGTTGCCGAGATCGGCGGTGGCATAGCATTGCAGGCACGCGATGCCGCGATCCGCATATTCCGCCCGGAGCGACGGGAACAGCGCGCCGCCCCCCACGGCGGCCCGCACGATCCCGAGGTGTTCGCCGGTCTCGTCCGCGCGGTCGAGGATCACCTTCAGATAATCCGGTGTCCCGGCATAGGCCGTCGCCCCCAGATCGGCCGCCGCCCGCACCTGCAGGTCGGTCTGGCCCGTGCCCGCGGGGATGACGACGGCGCCCACGGCCCGCGCCCCGCTCTCGAACATGTGGCCCGCAGGGGTCAGGTGGTAGCCGAAGCAGTTCTGCACGACATCCGTGGTCCCGATCCCGGCGGCATGGAGGAACCGGCCCATCCGCCACCAGTCGGACCGCGCCACGCTGCCCGGCTCGTAGATGGGGCCGGGGCTCTGGAACATATGCGTCACGTTGGAGGCGCGGAGGCCGCCGAAGGGCCGCTGCGCCGCCTGCCATTCCACCAGCTGCGACTTTCGCAGGACCGGGAGCCTGGCCAGATCGTCCAGCCCGTCGATCTCCTCGACCGGAAGGCCGGTTCCGTCCTGCCCGTGAACCTGTGCCAGTTGCGCCTTCAATGCGTCCAGTTGGTCCGCCGCGCGGGCGTCGGCGCTCCGCGTCTCGAGGTCGTCGTAATGGCTCATTCCAGTCCCCAATGTCGTCGGGCGCCCGTGAAGTCCGGGCCGTGGTAGCAGGGCACGCCGTCCGCCTCGATCTCGGCGATGGCATTGGCATCGTCGTCGCCCACGCCGGGTGCGGGTTCGCGCAGGGCCACGCCCCGGATGCGCCCGGGATGACGCCGGACCGCGTCGCGGTAGACGATGGCGTCCTTCTGTCCGCTATCGCCCATCAGGTAGGCGTCGAGATCGGGATTGGCCGCCAGGATCGCGTCGATGGCGCGCCCCTTGTGGGTGCCGTGGCTTGCGCCGACGCCTTCTTCGGTGATGCCCAGGTCGCGCAGGAACATCGGGCCGCGCGGCACGCCCTCGTGCCGGAACAGGTCCTCGAGGAAGTCGTGCAGGTTCCAGGGCGACGAAGAGACGTAGAAGATCGGATGCCGCGTGCCGTCGGTCATCGACTCGACCAGCGCGATGGCGTCGTCATGCGCCTGCCGCGTCAGCGCCGAGCCGGTGAAGGTCGTCCAGAGGTTGCGCGCCAGCGAATGGGCGCCGGTCTCGATCATCGTGTCGTCGATATCCGAGATCAGCATGTATTCGGCATCGGGTGCCGGGACGCGCGCGTGAAAGGCGACGGGGTCCTGTCCGGGGATGGCGCATTGCACGGTGGCCCAGCCGGGGTCGAAATCGCCGGCGACGGTCAAGCGGACATAGCCTTCGGCATCCGACAGACCGCTGGCCCCGCCGCCCTCGACCGTGACACCCTGCACCTCGTCGGTGATGAAGAGGTTCGCCATCTGGCGCAGGTTCATCCATTTCGACTGCTCGGCATCCGGCTCGGCGCGGCGCAGATGGGTCAGGACGCGACCGCGCAGCACCAGCCCCTCGGGCGTGGCATAGCCGAGATAGGGGTCGAGGACGGGGTCGTCGTCGGAGCGGTCGCCGATCCGCTCGAGACCGGATTCCACGAGACGGGCGGCGCGCAGGGCGAGAGGCTTCAGCATGGGGATCTCCGTTTGTGTCGGAGGGTCAACGGGCCGGGGCGGGATGGGTTTCTCGTCATGCGCGCTTCAATCGCAGCTGGCGGCCGGGCAGGCGCGCGATTTCACCGCGCACCTCCATTTCCAGTCGCACGGTTGTGACGTGCCATCCGATCTTGCCGAGCGCGTCCAGCTGCTCGTCCGTCAGCCGTTCTCCGACACGGGTCGCGACTTCGGCGGCCGGGACCGGGCCGTCGGCGAGGATGTCGAGGATGGCGGTCCGGCAGGCGTCGAACTTCCAGGTCGGCACGTTCGTGGCGCTGGTGCCGGTCGGCGTTCGGCAGGGCGTGCGATCGGTCATGCCGCCACCAGCGGGTAGGTTGCGAGCGGCTCGTAGATCGGCCCCTCGGGCGTCAGGGTCGAGGACCAGAGCGAGGCCGCCCCGGCCAATTCGGGCGGCACCACCGGCACGCCCAGCGCCGCGACCGCGCCCGACAGACGGGCCGGGTCGCCCGGTGCGGAGGCGGGGAACCGGACCAGCGTCACATGCGGGCGAAAGCGCTCGCGGGGCAGGTCGATGCCCGCGCGGCGGCAGGCCGTCCGCACCGCGTCCCGGAGCCCGGTCAGCTCCGGCGTCGCCGCGACGTCCAGTGCCATCAGACGGGCCCGTCCCGCGCCGAAGACCGCGTAGGCCAAGGGTCGGAGCGCCACGGCAGAGGCGGGACGCGCCTCTAGCAACTCGTGCAGCGCCTCGAGACGGTCCTCGGGCTGGTCATCCAGAAAGGCCAGCGTCAGGTGCAGGTCCTCCGCATCGACCTTCCGCCCGCCGAGAATGCGCGATTGCGCCCGGCAGAGCGGTCCGATCCACGCCTCGGGCACGGGGAGGCCGACGAAGGCCCGCATCAGCGATCCTCGAACGCGGCGCGCACGGCGCCGATGTCGATCTTCGTCATGGTCATCATGGCGGCGAAGGCTCGCCCGGCCGCCGCGCGGTCCGGGTCGCAGGTCATGTCCCACAGCCCCTCGGGCGCGATCTGCCACCGCACCCCGAACCGGTCGATCAACCAGCCGCATTCCAGCACTTCCCCCCCGTCGGACAGCGCATCCCAGAGGCGGTCGGTCTCGGCCTGGTCGTCGGTCGCCACGACGATCGACGTCTCTTCGCCGAGGCGATTCCGGGGGCCGCCGTTCAGGGCTTGATAGGGCGTGCCCATCAGCTCGAACGCCACGGCGAGTGGCGCGTCGCCCTCGCCGGGCATTGTCTGCACGATCCGGCTGTCCGGCAGCAGGTCGCACCAGAACGCCGCGGCCTCGTGCCCGTTGTTGTCCGCAAACCAGAGGCAGGTGCTGACCCGGCTCAAGACAGCCACCGCTTGCGGCGCCGATAGCTGCGCACGTCGCGGAAAGACTTCCGGCCCTCGTCCGACATCCCGAGGTAGAATTCCTTAACATCCGGGTTCTCGCGCAGCTCGGCGGCCGGGCCGTCCATCACGATGCGGCCCGACTCGAGGATGTAGCCGTAATGCGCGAAGCGGAGCGCGACGTTGGTGTTCTGCTCGGCCAGAAGGAAGGACACGCCCTCGTCCTCGTTGAGCGATTTCACGATGCCGAAGATCTCCTCGACGAGCTGCGGGGCGAGGCCCATCGACGGCTCGTCCAGAAGGATCATCTCGGGGCGGGCCATCATGGCGCGTCCGATGGCGCACATCTGCTGCTCGCCGCCGGAGGTGTAACCGGCCTGGCTGCCGCGGCGCTCGCGCAGGCGCGGGAAGTAGTCATAGACCATCTCGAGGTCGCGCTTGATCGCGGCGCTGCCGTCCTTGCGGGTATAGGATCCGGTCAGCAGGTTCTCCTCGACGGTGAGGTGCTCGAAGCAATGCCGCCCCTCCATCACCTGCACCACGCCGCGCTCCACGAGATCGGCGGGCGTCAGGTCCTGGATGCGGTCGCCTTTGTAGACGATCGAGCCCTTGGTCACGTCGCCCCGCTCGGAGCGGAGCAGGTTCGAGATCGACTTGAGCGTGGTCGACTTGCCCGCGCCGTTGCCGCCCAGAAGCGCGGTGATGCCGCCCTTCGGCACCGTCAGGCTGACGCCCTTCAGCACGAGGATCACGTGGTTGTAGATCACCTCGATATTGTTGACCTCAAGCAGGGCTTCGGCGGTGCCCTGCGCGGCCTGGGCGTCCGGGGTCGTGTCCAGCATGGGGATCTCCGTCGTCTCGGGGTGGCTCGTCTCGCCGCTGGCGCCCGGCACGGGGCGGCAGAGGGAAGGCGAGGGGCCCCCGGCCGCGCGTGGTGCGGCCGGGGGCGATGTCGATCAGCTCTCGGCGCAGCCCGGCGTGATGCCGGCCTCGGCGGCATAGGCAGCCGAATCTTCCTCGATCAGCGGGTCGATCACGTCGCGGTCGCTGTCGATCCAGTCCGTGATGATCTCCCACTCGCCTGCGGCGGCATCCCACTGCTGGACCTTGGCCTGGCCGGAGCCGCCATGGTTTTCGCAGGACACGCTGAAGGCGGGGCCGAAATTCGGCATCCCGAGGCTTTCCATCAGCGCCTCGTCGACGACCAGCGCCTCCATGCCGTCGCGCATCATCGCGGGCGTGATGTCCATCTCGCCGTGGATCTCCTGCGCTTTCTTGGCGGCCTCGGCGGCCAGCATCGCGGCGTAGAGGCCCCGGTTATAGAGCACCGTGCCCACCTGGTCGCCGTTGCCCGCCGCCATGCCGGCGTCGATCACGTGCTCCTGAAGGTCGGCGAAAATCGGGAAATCGGCGCCCACATTGTGCATCGCCAGCGACTTGTAGCCGTTGGCCGCCTCGCCCACGGGCAGCACGTCGTTCTCGGACCCGGCCCACCAGTTGCCGATGAAGTTCTCCATCGGGAAACGGATGTTGGCGGCCTCCTGGATGGCGACCTGGTTCATCACGCCCCAGCCCCACATCACGACATAGTCGGGCTGCTCGCGACGGATCTGGAGCCATTGCGACTTCTGCTCCTGGCCCGGGTGATCGACCGGCAGCAGGCTCAGCTCGAAGCCGTGCTTGGCGGCCAGCTCCTCCAGCGTGCGGATCGGCTCCTTGCCATAGGCGGAGTTGTGGTAGACGAGCGCGATCTTCTTGCCCTCGAGCGAGCCGTCATTGACCTCCAGCAGATGGTTCACCGCGATCGACGCGCCGTCCCAGTAGTTCGCCGGGTAGTTGAAGACGTTGTTGAAGACTTCGCCATTGGCGGCTGAGGTCCGGCCATAGCCCATCGTGTGAAGCGGGATGCCGTCGGCGGCGGTCTTGGGGATCAGCTGGTAGGTGATGCCCGTCGACAGCGGCTGATAGACCAGCGCGCCTTCGCCCTTGGTGCTCTCGTAGCACTCGACGCCCTTCTCGGTGTTGTAGCCCGTCTCGCATTCGAGGACGCGGGCGGGGATGCCGCCGATGCCGCCGTCGCGCTCGTTCAGGAGCGTGAAGTAGTCGGCATAGCCGTCCGCGAACGGAATGCCGCCCGCCGCATAGGGTCCGGTGCGGTAGCTCAGCGACGGGAACACGAGGTCCGCCATCGCCGGGGCTGCGGCGCAGATGGCCGCGATCGTAAGGGTTCCAAGTTTCATCGGTATGTCCTCCCTGGGGTATCCGATTGTCGTAGGGCGGGTTTGGTCCCGCCGCCTCCCGTGGCCGCCCGCATCAATGCGGGAAGGGCCACAATCTCAGTTTTTCCTTCGTCAGGCGCCAGAGCTGCGCCAGCCCGTGCGGCTCGACCACGAGGAAGAAGATGATCAGCGCGCCCACCACCACGAGGTTGAGATGCGCCACGATGTCCGTCGGCCAGCCCAAGAGGTCGACGCCGACCAGCTTCAGCATCACGGGCAGCAGCACGAGGAACGCGGCGCCCGCGAAACTGCCGAAGATCGACCCGAGGCCGCCGATAATAATCATGAAGAGCACGAGGAACGACTTCTGGATGCCGTAGACCTCGCCCACCTCGACCGCGCCGAGATAGACCGTGAAGAACAGCGACCCCGAGATGCCGACGAAGAAGGACGACACCGCGAAGGCCGTCAGCTTGGCCCGGAGCGGGTTCACCCCGATGATCTCGGCGGCGATGTCCATGTCCCGGATCGCCATCCACTGCCGCCCGACCGTGCCGCGCGTCAGGTTGCGCGCCACCCAGGCCAGCACCACGACGAAGAGCAGGCAGAACAGGTACTGCGCCCAGGCCTCGGTATTCGGGCCGGTGACCTCGATCCCGAAGAGCGTGCGCTCGGGGGCGTTGATCTGTCCGGAGGCCGAGTAGTTGTAGAACCAGCCGACGCGATTGAACATCCAGACGAGGAAGAACTGCGCCGCCAGCGTCGCGACCGCCAGGTAGAAGCCCTTGATCCTGAGCGACGGCAGGCCGAACGCGGCCCCCACCGCCGCCGTGATCAGCCCCGAAAGCAGCGTCACCGTGATCATGTCCATCCACGGAAAGGCCGTCATCAGCTTGTAGGACGCGTAGGCCCCGACCGCCATGAACCCGCCCGTGCCCAGCGACACCTGTCCGCAATATCCCGTCAGGATGTTCAGCCCGAGCGCCGCGATCGCGTAGATCAGGAAGGGCACGAGGAAGGCGTTGGCCCAGTAGTCGGTGACGAGAAACGGCAGGATGACGGCCGCCACGAGCAGGATCGCCCAGTACCCCCAGCGATCGAACTTGATCGGGAAGGTCTGGTTGTCCTTGGCGTAGGTCGTCTTGAAGTCGCCCGCCTCACGATAGAGCATGTGTCACTCCCCCTGCGGCCATTTTGCCGCCAAGATGTTCTGTCAGACCCGTCTCGAAGAGATGCGAGGCCCGATCGATGTCCCAACCCGCCACCGAACTGACGAAGCTTCTGTCGCTGCGCGATGCGGGCGAGCTGACCGAGGCGGAATTCGCCCGCGCGAAGGAGCGCGTGCTGAACCCTCTCCCCGAGCCGGGCAACCGGCCCCGGCGCGGCCCGCTCTCGTGGATACTGGGCGATGTCGCCGCCTCGCTGATCGCCGTGATCGTCGCCGTCGCGCTCCTGATCGGAAGCGTCGTCGCGCTGGCACTCACAGAGATCGGCTTTCTCGCCCTGACCGCAATCGTTGTCGTCGGCCTTCTGGTGCTCTGCGCGGTGCAGTTCCTGAGCTCGTGGTAGCGGCCAGTCATCGCACCGCCTCCGGCCAGTAATTTACGCCGTCGAGCCACGGCATCGGCTCCAGGTCGCGCGGGTTCACGCCCTCCAGCCCGCCCACGTTGACGCCGAACTCGGACGTCGCCGAGGACCGGCGGTGATGGGTGTAGCAGCCGCAGACCGCGCAGAAGTAATGTTCCGCCTGCATCGTGCCGAACCGGTAGAGCGTCAGCGTCTCGCCCTTCACGACCTCCAGGTCTCCGTCCTTCACGGTCACGTTCGCCGCCTGCCGCCGCCGGCAGAACGAGCAGTCGCAACGCCGCGCGTCCGAAAGGCCCGCGGCCAGCGTCACCCGCAGCTCGGCCGCGCCGCAATGGCACGTGAGGCGCATGGGGTCAGACCCGCTCAATGATCTTCTCGCCGAAGAGGCCCTGCGGGCGGAACACCAGGAAGATCAGCGCCAGCACGTAGGCGAACCAGTTTTCGGTCGCGCCGCCGAGATAGGGCGCACCGATCAGGAATTCGAAGAGCTTCTCGCCCACGCCGATGATCAGCCCGCCGATGATCGCGCCGGGGATCGAGGTGAACCCGCCCAGCATCAGGACCGGAAGCGCCTTGAGCGCGATGAGGCTCAGCGAGAACTGCACGCCCGATTTGGCGCCCCACATGATGCCCGCGACCAGCGCCACGAAGCCCGCGATCGACCAGACCAGCACCCAGATGAAATTGAGCGAGATGCCCACCGACAGCGCCGCCTGATGGTCGTCGGCCACGGCCCTGAGGGCGCGGCCCTGCTTGGTATACTGGCTGAACGCGACCAGTCCTGCGACCAGAAGGGCGGCGATGATCGTCGCCACGATGTCGAGATTGTCGATGAAGAAGCCGTATCCGAAGATCTCGAAGGTCGTCGTGTCGATCCAGTCGTTGATGCCCTGCGGCAGGCCGACATCCAGCGTCTTGATCTCGGCGCCCCACATCAGGTCGGCCACGCCCTCGAGGAAATAGGCCAGCCCGATCGTCGCCATGAAGAGGATGATCGGCTCCTGGTTGACGAGGTGGCGGAAGATGTAGCGGTTCACCAGCCATGCGAAGCCCGCCATCACGACCACCGTCAGCAGGATCGCCAGAAGCGCCGGCACCTGCCAGCCGAAATGGTGGATGTTCGTGCCGAAGGTCGCGTTGATCAGATGCGCGAAGGGTACCTGACCGTTCTGGATGCCCACAAGCGTCATCGCCGCGAACAGCGCCATGACCCCCTGCGCGTAGTTGAAGATGCCCGACGCCTTGAAGATCAGCACGAAGCCCAGCGCTACGAGCGCGTACATCACGCCCGCCATCAGGCCGTTCAGCGCGACCTCCATGCCGAAGAGAAGTTGGTTGGACATCAGGGCCTCCATCCGTTCGGTGTCTCAGCTTTCAAGGTCGGTCTCCCGCACGGTGTAGCCGGTCGCGTCGCGCAGGACCTCGATCCGCGGCTCGCGCCAGCGGTCGGACTGCCAGACGCCCGGCGCGACCTCCTCGTAGCGCTCCCGCCCCGCGAGCCGGGTGCCTAGATCGTCATCGGCACGTCCGACGGCGGTGCAGGTGTCCAGCGTCACGATCAGCGTGTGCGTGTCGTCGCGGAACAGATCCGCCCCGCCCCGGATGAGATCGCGCTTGTCCGGCGAGAGGATATGCTCGTAAGGAACGAGGCAGCGCGCTTCGAAAAAGGCCCAGAGGGCATCGCCCGCATCCTCCGCGGTCGCGGCCGTGGCAACGATGGCCAACGCACCCGCGACACCCGCGCCGCGCAGGAGGGGCGCGCCCTCAATCATGCGCGACCCCGAGATAGGCATCGATCACGTCCTGGTTCGAGCGCACTTCGTCCGGCGTGCCGTCCCCGATCTTGCGGCCGTAATCCATCACGACCACGCGGTCGCTCAGGTCCATGACCACGCCCATGTCGTGCTCGATGAGCGCGATGGTCGTGCCGAACTCGTCGTTCACGTCGAGGATGAAGCGGCTCATGTCCTCCTTCTCCTCGACATTCATGCCGGCCATCGGCTCGTCGAGCAGCAGAAGCTTGGGCTCGGCGGCCAGCGCGCGGGCCAGCTCGACCCGCTTCTTTAGGCCGTAGGGCAGGCGGCCCACGGGCGTCTTCCGGATGGCCTGGATCTCGAGGAAGTCGATGACGCGCTCGACGACGGCGCGGTTCTCGGTCTCTTCCTTCGCGGCCTTGCCCCACCAGATCGCCTGGCTCAGCAGGTTCTGGGACATGTAGCCCAACCGCCCGGTCATGACGTTGTCGAGCACCGACATGCCCTCGAAGAGCGCGATGTTCTGGAAGGTGCGGGCGATGCCCTGCTGGGCGACCTGATAGGGCTTCATCTGCGGGCGCGGCGCACCCCGGAACCAGACCTCGCCCTCCTGGGGCACGTAGAAGCCCGAGATGACGTTCAGCATCGAGGACTTGCCGGCGCCGTTGGGTCCGATGATGGCGCGGATCTCGCCCTCGCGGATGTCGAAGGAGATGTCCTTGATCGCCTCCACCCCGCCGAAGCGCAGGGTGATGTTGCGCAGGTCCAGCACGGTGCCGCCGATGGTGCGGCCGTCCTCCGTGACGTAGCTTTCAGCGTCCAGCATGTCCGTCCTCCCTGCGGTGCGCGTCGCGCGGCCGCCCGTTCACGTGTCTTCTCCGGGGATGCGTCGCGGCGTCCGCTCCAGGAGGGAGGGGCCGCCGCACCCGGGCGCCCCGGCCATCTCGCTCACCGAGGAGCGGATCTGCCCCTCTCCGGCGCGCAGGGTCATCTGCGCGATCACGGGGCAGCCGCGGGCGTTCGGCTCGGTCGTGACCATGCCCTCGCGCGTGACGGTGGCGTCCGAGCGCAGCGCGCGCGCCTCCCACCCGCCGACGGCCAGGCCAGAGGCGCGCATGTCCCGGAACGCCGCCAGCAGGGCGTCGGCCTCGGCGCGGGTCAGGGTCCGGCGCGCGGTGATCTCGCAGATGGCGCGGGTGCCGGGGCGGGTCCGGTGCTCGATCAGCCGCATGCGGAGCGCGCCGTCCGGCGCCTCGAAGATGCGCGGCACGAGGCGGCCGCCCACGGTGGCCACGCCCGGTGCGACGTAGCTGCGCGTGCCGTCGGTGACGCGGCGGTTGTAGGCGACGTCGGGCGCGCGCTCGCGCAGGCCCGACAAATCCAGCGCCGCCCCCCGCACCACCGCCGCCCCGCACCGCGCCTGCAGGTCGCGCCATTCGGTCGCGATGTCGGCGGCGGCGGGGGTGGCCAGCGCGGCCAGGAGCGGCGACAGGACCGCCAGTGTCCTCCGGGATCGCCGGCCGCGGCGCAGTCTCGGGCGAAGCACCGTCATCCCACGCTCCTGACGAAGGTCGACAGATAGCCGATCCCCGCCCCCATGAGGCCTATGGGCATGAGGAGGATCAGCCGCGGGCCGAAGACCTGAAGCGCGATGGCTGCCGCGACGAAGTAGCCCGCCACGAGCCGCGGCAGAAGGCCGTCGACGGCCACGAGGAAGATCACCGACATGACGATCCAGCCCGCCCCGATGACCAGCCTCAAGGTCGGAGAGAGATCCCTCACTCCGCCGCCTCCAGCGTCTTCGCCTCGACCGGCACGACCTTGGCGTCGCACATCTTGACCGTGGCGCGGATCTTGCCCTTGCGGCCGTCCTCGTAGGTAACCTCCGTCTCGGTGTAGACCTCGTCGGCGTCGCCGTAGAGACCTTCGATCAGGTCGGCGTATTTCTCCTCGATGATGCGGCGGCGGACCTTCTGGGTGCGGGTCAGCTCGTCGTCATCGGCGTCGAGCTGCTTGTGGAGGACGAGGAACCGCGCGACCTGGCAACCGGCGAGCATTTCATCCTCGGCGACGCTCGCGTTCACCGCGTTCACGTGGCCGCGCATGATCTCGATCACGCGAGGATGCTGGGCCAGCTCCTGGTAGCTGGCATAGGCGATGTTGTTGCGCTCGGCCCAATTGCCGACCGCCGTCAGGTCGATGTTGAGGAAGGCGACGCAGCGGGTCTTGCCGTTGCCGAACACGACCGCCTCGTAAACCTCGGGGAAGAACTTGAGCTTGTTCTCGACGAATTTGGGCGCAAACAGCGCACCGTCCGCCATCTTTCCCACGTCCTTGGCGCGGTCGATGATCCGCAGGTGACCTGTGCCCTCCTCGATGAAGCCGGCATCGCCGGTGGCGACCCAGCCCTCGGCATCCTTGGTCGAGGCAGTGCTCTCGGGGTTCTTGAAATACTCGCGGAACGAGCCGGGCGAGCGGTAGAAGACCTCGCCGCTCTCGGCGATCTTCAGCTCCACGCCCGGCGTCGGCGTGCCCACCGTATCCGAGCGGACCTCGTTGTCCTTCTGCTGGGTGATGAACACGCTGGCTTCGGTCTGGCCGTAGAGCTGTTTGAGGTTGATCCCGATGGACCGGTAGAAATCGAACAGTTCCGGCCCGATCGCCTCGCCCGCGGTGTAGCCGACGCGCACGCGGCTGAGCCCCAGCGTGTTCTTCAGCGGCCCGAACACCGTCAACTCGCTCAGCTTGTATTTCAGCCGGTCCATGAACCCCACCGGCTCGCCATCCAGAAGCTTCGGGCCAACAATCTTGGCGTGGGCCATCGCGCGGTCGAACATGCGCTTCTTCAGGGGGCTCGCGTCCTCCATCCGGATCATCACGTTGGTCAGCTGCGTCTCGAACACGCGGGGCGGGGCAAAATAGTAGGTCGGCCCGATCTCGCGCAGGTCGTGCATCACGGTGTCCGCGCTTTCGGGGCAGTTGACGCAGAAGCCCGTCACCATGGCCTGCCCGATCGAGAAGATGAAATCCCCGACCCAGGCCATCGGAAGATAGGCCAGAACCTCGTCCGTCTGCCGCAGTCCGTCGAACTCGGACGACGCCCTGGACGTGGCCACGATGTTGTCGTGGCTGAGCACGACGCCCTTGGGCTTGCCCGTCGTCCCCGAGGTATAGAGCATCACGCAGGTCGTCTCGCCTGTCTGCTGGTCGCGGCGGCGGTCCATCTCGGCGCGGTCGGCGGCGCGGCCCTTCTTGCGGAGGTCCGCCATCGAGGACATCACCGAGTGGTCGTATTTCCGCAGGCCCCGGCCGTCGAGATAGATGATGTGACGCAGGCCCTCGATCCGGTCGCGCACCTCCTCGACCTTGTCGACCTGCTCCTGATCGGCGGCGATCACGAACTTGGCCGAGCAATGCCCGAGCACGTAGGCGATCTCCTCACCAACGGCATCCTGGTAGAGCGGCACCGGAATCGCGCCCGCGCATTGGGCCGCGACCATCGCCATGTAGAGCTGGGGGCGGTTGCGTCCGATGACGGCGACATGCTCGCCGATCTCGATCCCGCGCGCGATCAGGCCCAGCGCCATCTCCTCGATCTCGGTCCGGGCATCGGTCCAGGTCCACTCCTGCCAAATCCCGAATTCCTTCTCGCGGTAGGCAGCGGACGCGCCGAACCGGTCGGCGTTCCGATCCATGAAGTCCGGAATCGTGCGAAGCGTGTCGGCCATGGCGTCCTCCCCGGGCCGCGCCCCTCCCCGGGCGGACGGCTCCGACGGCGACCCTGCCGGAGGATTCCTTCACCGATGTTTCCCAATCCCAACGAATTGTAACAGCACGGTTGCCGGGTCACTCGCCTTGCCGCCGCCCGGCCGCGTGATACCGTTCGGGCGGGGGGTGCCATGACCGACCGCAACGCGACCACCGCCCGCCTCACGCAGGCCGGGCTGAACCTGATCGGGCAGGCGCTCTCGATTTATGACGGCGAGCTGCGGCTGGCCGTGTCGAACCGGATGTATGCCGACATGTTCGACCTGCCCGACGCGCTGACACGACCCGGCACGCCCTTCGCCGACACGATCCGCTTTCTGGTGGAGCGGGGCGAGTACGGGCCGGTGGACGATGTCGACGGCTTCGTCGGCGACCGCGTGGCCCAGGCCCGCGCCTTCGAGCCGCATTACCTCGAACGGACGCGGCCTGGCGGCATGGTCATCTCGGTCGAAGGCTCGCCCCTGCCGCAAGGCGGCTGGGTTACGGTCTATACGGACATCACCGCGATCAAGTCGCAGGAACGGCTGCTCCGCTCCCGCTCGGAGGTGTTGTCCGAACAACTGCTCGTCCGCGCCGAGGAGCTGGGGCAGGCCAACCGCCAGCTCGCCGCGACCAACGCCGCCCTGACGGAAGCCCGCCGCGAGGCGACGGAGATGGCCGCGCGCATCCGCCTGACGACCGAGATGCTGCCCGCGCATATCGCTCGGCTGGACCGCGATCGGCGCTACACCTTCTCGAACCGCAGGCTTGGCGCGGTGATGCCCGGTGCCCGCTCGGACATCGTCGGCCTGACCATGGAGGAGGCGTTGGGCCCCCAGACCTACGCCCGCACCGCCCCGCATCTGGAGCGCGCGCTGGCGGGCGAGCCGTCGGTCTTCGAGATCACCCACGAGGCGTCGAGCCGTCGCATCCGCGTCAGCTTCACCCCCGAACTGGCCGATGGGTCGGTCGTCGGTGTCTACGCCCTGTCGGTCGACATCACCGAGGAGGCGCAGGCCCGCGCGGCGGTCTCCCAATCGGCGGGCCGGCAGGTGGCCGCGCAACTGACCAGTGGGATGGCCCATGATTTCGCGAACCTGCTGACCGTGATCCTGGGGCTCAAGGACAAGCTCGCGCGCATGGACCTGCCCGATGGCGCGGCCGAGGCGGTACAGGCCATCGGACTTGCCGCCACGCGGGGCGGCGTCCTGATCGACCAGATTGCGGGGCTCTCGGGCCCCCGCGACCTCGCGCCGCGCGCGACCGACCTGCGCGCCTTCCTCTCGGAAATGGCGCTGCTCGGTGGCGCGTCCCTGCCGGGCTCGGTCACGCTCGACTGGACGGTCGAGGGGCTGGACGCGCCGGTCCTCCTCGACCCGGATGCGCTGCGCGACGCGGTGCTGAACCTCATTCTGAATGCCCGCGACGCCATCGGCGCAAAGGAAGGGCGCATCACCGTGACGGCGCGCGCGGTCCAGCGTACCTGGATCGAGATCGAGGTCGCCGATACCGGCCCCGGCTTCAGCCCGCAGGCGTTGGAGCGGGGGCTCGAGCCGTTCTTCACCGAGAAGGGCGAGGATGGCACCGGCCTCGGCCTCTCGATGGTCTACGACGTGGTCAAGCTCGCGGGCGGGCGCACGCGCCTGGGTGCCGCGTCCGACGGCGGCGCGACCGTCACGCTGCGCCTGCCCCTGCGCCAGCCGCCGCCGGGCCTCGCTCCGACGATGATCCTTCTTGTCGAGGACGCGAGCCATATCCGCGAAGCCGTGCGCGATCGGCTCGTGGCCGCCGGCCATGCCGTGCTCGAGGCCTCTGGCGTGGTCGAGGCGGAAGGGCTGATGGATATCGATGGCATCGGCCTCGTGCTTTCGGACATCATGCTGAAGACCCATCTCAACGGGCTCGACCTTGCGCGATACGCCGCGCGCCGCGGCCTGCCGGTGGCGCTGATGACCTCGCTGCCGCCCGACGCGCCGCTCTACCGCGAGGCGGCGGCCGACTGGCCCGTCCTGCGCAAACCCTTCTCCGTCGAGAAGCTTTCGGCGGTGCTGGCGTGACGCCCCGCATCGCCATCCTCGACGACGACCCGCAGGTCCGCGCGCTGCTCTCGGAGGCAATCGCCGAGGCCGGAATGGAGGTGCGCAGCTATGCGCGCGCCGATGCATTCGAGGCGGCGCTCCGGCAGTCGACGCCCGATGTCTGCCTCGTCGATCTGGGCCTGCCGGATCGCGACGGGCTGGCCGTCGTCTCGCGGTTGGCGCTCGAGGGCGGGGCGGTCATCATCATCATCTCGGGCCGGGGACAGGTGCAGGACCGGATCACCGGGCTGGAACTCGGAGCCGACGATTACGTCGTCAAGCCGTTCGAACCCGCCGAGATCGTGGCCCGCATTCGTGCGCGGTTGCGCAAGGCCCCGGCCCCCACGCAGGCCCGCGTCGCCGCCTTCGGGCCCTTCACCGCCGACTTCGACCGGTTCGTGTTGACGGGCCCCGAGGGCGAGCGGCCCATCAGCCAGGCCGAGGCCGAGATCCTGCGCTTGTTCCTCGACCGTCCCCGCCGCCTCCTGACCCGCGCCGAGATGCAGGAAGCGCTGGGCGGCGCGGCGGGCGACAGCTTCGATCGGGCGATGGACGTGCGCATCTCGCGGCTGCGTGCCAAGCTGGGCGAAGATCCGAAGGATCCGGCCCTGATCAAGACGATCTACGGGGCCGGCTACATCTTCCTGGGCGAGGTGTCCTGGACCTGACGCTCAGTGCCGGTTGTCGATCCGCGCATGCATCCGCCGGATCAGGCGGCTGGCCGTCGTCTCGCAAAGCGGTGGGATGATCGCATGGATCAGTGCCGCCCCGCCCGCGAGGAAGAGCATGCCCGCAAATCCGAAGGCAAAGCGCATGTGACCGAAATAGGTCTCGTCGACCGAAGCCGGGTGATCATGGAAGGCGCGGACGAACTGGGCGATCTGGGTCATGTGGCTCTCCTGTTTGACGCAGTATGGAGCGCCGCGATGCTGAATCCGTCCCAAATGTGATTGTTCTGTCCGAGCATGTCACGATAATATCCCAACAATGGCAGATATCATAGACGAGACAGACCGCCGTATCCTGCGGCAGCTTCAGTCCGACGCCGCCCAGTCGCTCGATCTGCTGGCCGAGCGCGTCGCGCTGTCGCGCAACGCCTGCTGGCGCCGCGTCCGCAAGCTCGAGGCGGCCGGCGTCATTCGGTCGCGCGTCGCCCAGCTCGACGCCACGAAGCTCGATCTCGGGCTATCGGTTCTCGTGATGATCCGGGTCGGCGCGCACGACCCGGACTGGCTGGACCGCTTTCGCGCCGTTGTCGCCGCCATGCCCGAGATTCAGGGCGCGCACCGCATGACCGGCGAGCTCGATTACGTGCTGCGCATCAAGGTGCGGGACGTCTCGGATTACGACCGGTTCTACAAGGCGCTGATCGCGCGGGTTCCGATTGCGGACGTGTCCGCCAGTTTCGTGATGGAGGACATCAAGGACACGACCGCGCTGCCGATCTAGGTAAGTTCGCCCACCGCGCGGTCCAGCACGCGGAGCATCGTCACGAGGTCGTCGCGATCCGTGTCTTCGTCGAAGGCATGGCTGATCCCGCCGATCGACGGCGCAAAGAGCATCGCCACCGGCAGCACTCGGGCCACGTTCGTCGCATCGTGCAACGCGCCCGAGGGCATGCGGCGCCAGCGTCCCGGCGCTTCCCGTTCCGCGGCGCGGGCGAGCACGTCCTGCAGGGTGCTGTCCATCGGCGCAGGGGGCAGGGCCGTGGTATCCGAGATGTCGATCCGAAGGACCGAGGCCCGCGCCGCATCCTCCAGCGCCCGGCGGATCGCGGTCTCCATCCGCTCCAGCCGTGCCGCCGAGGCGTCGCGCCATTGCACGGTGAACCGGACGCGGCCCGGCACGATCGACGGGGCGTTCGGGTGCAGCGCGACATGGCCGATGGTCCAGACGCTGTCGGGCGTCACCACGTCTTCGAGGGCGGTGGCGATGGCGTCCTGCGCCATGCCGAACCCGCGCAGCGCATCCGCCCGCAGATGCATCGGCGTGGTGCCCGCATGGTTCTGGCGGCCCTCCATCGTGACGGTCACCTGCCGCAGCCCGACGATGGCGGTGACGATGCCGACCGCCTCGCCCGCGGCATCGAGGACCGGGCCTTGCTCGATATGCGGCTCGAGATAGGTGCGGAAGCGGGCCGGGTCGGGCGCCGATCCGGTCGAAGGTAGCGCGCAACGGGCTGCGCCGAAGGTCGTGCCGTCGAGGTCGGTCAGGGCGTCGGCGGCGTCGAGAGACAGCGCACCGGACCAGATCTCGGAGCCGGTGGTCGCGCCGAACCGCCCCTCTTCGTCCTGGAACGAGACGACCGAGACCGCACCGGGCCGCGCCCGCGCGACGGCCAGCCCGGCGATCACGCCAAGCGATCCGTCGAGCCAGCCGCCCTCCGGCTGCGTGTCGGTATGGCTGCCGATCAGGATCGGCCCACCGCATCCCCAGACGTTCCCCGCGGGGTCGATGACCGGATCGAGCCCGGCGGCGGCGAAGCGATCGGCCAGCCTTCGGCGCGCACGGATGTCGTCAGGGTCGAAGGCCCGGCGGACGACGCCGGTGCCGCGCCGACCGATCCCGCGCAGGGTGTCGAGGTCGTCAAGAAAGGCGGCCGGGTCGAGCATGGGCGCAGCCTTCCGGTCGCGGCCCGAAGGGTCAAGCGGCGGCGTGCCGGCTAGGCCAGGACGATGTCGTCGAGGATCGCGGTCAGCCCGGCATCGGTTGTCACCGACAGCGTGTGGCCCGGCGCGAAGGTGAAGGCGATGCCCTCGAGCCCGACCGTCGCCGCGGCCAGCACCTCCGCTTGCGTCAAACCGCCCAAGCCGAATGCGTCGGGCCGGATCGTGATCTCCTCGCCATCGGCCCAGTCCGCGAGGGTGTCGCGCCCACCGGTGAAGACGAACCGGTCCCGGTCGAGACCGCCCCACAGCGCGTCGTCGCCGCCGCCGCCGATCAGCACATCCGTTCCCGGTCCGCCCGCCAAGAGGCCGCCGTCGCCCCAGGCCTGAAGCGTGTCGGCCCCCGCGCCGCCCACGAGGGTATCCACCCCATTGCCACCGACCAGCAAATCGTTGCCATCGTCGCCGAGGATGTAGTCGTCACCGTCGCCGCCGCCGATCGTGTCGTTCCAGTCGCCGCCGGTCAGCGTGTCGTTGCCCCAGTCGCCGAACATCCGGTCGTTTCCCGCGCCGCCGGACAGCCAGTCGTCGCCCGCGCCGCCATGCATGACGTCGCGCGCGCCGTTGCCGTAGAGACGGTCGTCGTCGGCGCCGCCGAACATCCGGTCCTCACCTGCACCACCTACCAGGACGTCGCGCCCGCCCCAGCCCGACAGGACATCGTCGTCCTCCTCGCCGCGGAGCGTGTCTGCCCCGTCGCCGCCGTTCAGGACGTCATTGCCGCCGCCGCCCATAAGGGAATCGTCGCCTGTGCCGCCGCTGAGCGTATCCGTGCCGGCGCCGCCGAACAGCGTGTCGTCGCCTCCCCAGCCGGTCAGGAGATCGTCGAGATCGCCGCCGTCCATGATGTCGATCCCGTCGCCGCCGTTCAGCGTGTCTGCCCCGTCGCCGCCCGACAGCGTGTCGTTGCCGATGCCGCCGAACAGGAGGTCGGTGCCCGCCCCGCCGTCGAGGAGATCGTCCCCGGCCTCGCCCCGGAGGGTGTCCGCATCTTGGTCGCCGTAGAGCTCGTCGCCATCCGCGCCGCCCCAGAGGAGGTCGTTCCCCGCCCCGCCGCGCAGGGTGTCGACCCCCGCATCGCCGACCAGGCGATCTGCCCCCGCCTCACCCAGCAAGAGGTCCGCGCCCGCGCCGCCGCGCAGAACGTCCGCGCCGTCGCCGCCGCTGAGGCTGTCGCCCCGCGCGCGCCCGATCAAAAGGTCCCGTCCGTCGCCGCCTTCGAGGAGCGTCGGCGCGTCGGCCACGAGAAGCGTGTCGTCGCCCGCACCGCCCGTCACCTCGACCCGCTGGGCGTCGGCGTTCCACGTACCGGTCCAATCCCCGGCGCCGGGGCCGTAGAGATAGTCGAGCGCCGCGATATCCAGATCCCGCAGATCGCGGGGGCGGGGGCCGGTGAAGGTGTAGGTCATGACCGAATGGTCGTCGTCATCGAGATGGTCAACCAGCACATTGGGCCCATCGAACGTGTGCTGCAGACCCATCACATGCCCGAGCTCGTGGAGCAGAACCGTGAAGCCCCAGCTTCCCGGATCCCAGTCGCCCGCGACGTTCATCACGATGGCGGATTCGGCGATGTGGCTGGTCGTGACATGGGGGTAGAAGGCATAGCCGGAAACCGTGCTGCCGCCGGTGCTCAGCCCGCTGGCGGAATAGGCGGACAGCATTGCCGCGCCCTCGACCTCGACGAAAACGACGCCGGTATGGGATTCGTAGAGCGCCAGCGCATCGCGGAAATTGTCGGCCTGTGCGGCGGTGAAGGCCGACACGCCGGTCGGCCCGTAATAGACATCTGCGACGGGCGGCAGGTTCGTGTCCGAGAGGATCGAATAGGTGACGACGACACCGACGCCGGTCGGGGCGTCGGCGTTCCAGCGCGCGACCGGATCGTCCAGCGATGCGACGATGGATGTATAGTCGGTGACGATCGGCAATGTCGGACTCCGCTGCAATCCCGCGAGATTGCCGCAGCCGACTGAACGATCGGTAAATGCCCTGCGCCCAATTCGGTCCGTGGTTAAGGAAGGCCGAACAGCGATCCGGCCAAGCCGCCGTCGTCAGACCTCTTCGACCATCGCCACACCCGGAAGCGAGCTCAGCGCGCCCTTCACCTTGGGATTGACCGGGTAGAGGTCGGGCAGGCGAAGCTCGACCTCGCCCGGCAGGTCATCGCCCAGCAGGCAGAGATGCAGCGGCCCGCGTCCACGCGCGCCGCTCTCGCCCGCCAGCCGGTCGAGAAGGCCGCGCAGGGGTGGGATCGCGCCCCCATCCTCAAGGAAGATCCGCAGGCCGATCTGCGGCGCGGCATCGACCGCGTCGTCCATCGGCGTCACCGCGCGGGCAAGCAGCTTTAGCTGGTCGGCCTCTTGCGTCGCCTCGACCTGCAGGATCACGCGACAGCCGGGTTCCAGGTGGTCCCGGGCGGTGTCGAGCAGGTCCGAGAACACCATCGCCTCGTAGCCGCCCGTCGGGTCGCTGGCCTGCAGGAACGCGAAACGGTTGCCGCGCGCCGATTTCCGCTCCTGCCGGGCGGAGACGATGCCCGCGATCTTGGCAACCATGGCGCCACCGCTCGCGAGCTTCGATTGGACCGCGGCGAGGGTCATCACGTTCTGCCGCTTGAGCGCCGTCATGTAGTCGTCGAGCGGGTGGCCCGAGAGGTAGAAGCCGATGGCCTTGAATTCCTCGCCCAGCCGTTCGGCGGCGAGCCAGTCGTCGCGGAAGGGCAGGCGGGGTTCGGGCAGGTCCTCGCCCGCCTCGCCGAAGAGCGAGACCTGGTTCGAGGCGCGCTGCTCGTGGATCGCCGCCGAATAGCCGACGAGGCCGTCCAGCGCCTCGAGGACGCGCGCGCGGTTGGGGTCGAGTTCGTCGAAGGCACCGGCGCGGGCCAGCATCTCGAGGGGGCGTTTGCCGACACGCTTCAGGTCGACCCGCCGCGCCAGATCGTAAAGCGTTGTGAACGGCGTCTCGCCCCGGCCCTCGACCACGAGGCCCATCGCCTCGACGCCGACATTCTTGAGCGCCCCCAAGCCATAGACGAGCTTGCCGTCCCGCACGGTGAACCGCGCCTCGGAGCGATTGACGCAGGGCGGGATGATCTCGAGGCCCAACCCGCCGCGGTCGCGGGCCTTGCGGACCTCTTCGGCATAGACGGCCAGCTTGTCGGTCAGGTGGATGTCGCTGTTCATGATCCCGGCCATGAACTCGACCGGGTGGTTCGCCTTGAGCCAGGCCGTCTGGTAGCTGACGACGGCATAGGCGGCGGCGTGGGACTTGTTGAAGCCGTAGTTCGCGAACTTGTCGAGGAGGTTCCAGACCTCCATCGCCTTCTCGCGATCGACACCGTTCGTCTTGGCCCCCTCTAGGAAGAGTGGCCGCTGGGCGTCCATCTCGGCCTGGATCTTCTTGCCCATCGCGCGGCGCAGAAGGTCGGCGCCGCCTAGCGAGTATCCCGCCATGTCCTGCGCGATCTGCATCACCTGTTCCTGGTAGACAATGATGCCCTGCGTCTCGTCGAGGATGTGGTCGATGGACGGATGCAGAGTGTCGCGCTTCGACAGGCCGTTTTTCACCTCGCAGTATTTCGGAATGTTCTCCATCGGGCCGGGCCGGTAGAGCGCGACCAGCGCCACGATGTCCTCGATGCAGGTGGGCTTCATGCGCCGCAGCGCATCCATCATGCCCGTCGATTCCACCTGGAAGACGGCGATCGTGTTGGCCGAGGCATAGAGCTCATAGCTCGCCGCGTCATCGAGCGGGATCAGGTTGATGTCGTTCTCGGTGCCCGGCTGTGGCGCGTAGAGCGTGCGCCCGTCAGCCGCCACGTGGATGTCGCGGCCCTGCGCGCGGATCAACTCGACGGCGTTCTGCACCTGCGTCAGCGTCTTCAGGCCGAGGAAGTCGAACTTCACCAGCCCCGCCTTCTCGACCCATTTCATGTTGAACTGCGTCGCCGGCATGTCCGAGCGCGGATCCTTGTAGAGCGGCACCAGCGCGTCCAGCGGCCGGTCCCCGATCACCACGCCCGCCGCGTGGGTCGAGGCGTTCCGCAAGAGCCCCTCCAGCTTTTCGGCGTAGTCCAGCAGCCGTTTGACGGGGTTCGTCCGGCCGTCGCGGCGATCCTGCTCACTCTCGCGGGCAGCCTCGCGCAGCCGCGGCTCGTCGGCCAGCGCCTTGGTGATCGAGACGGGCTTCACGCCCTCGACCGGGATCATCTTCGAGAGCTGGTCGCATTGGCCGTAGGGCATCCCCAGCACCCGGCCCACATCGCGCACGGCGGCCTTCGACAGCAGCGCGCCGAATGTGATGATCTGACCCACGCGGTCGCGGCCGTACTTCTCCTGCACGTAGGCGATCACCTCCTCGCGGCGGTCCATGCAGAAGTCGATGTCGAAATCGGGCATCGAGACCCGCTCGGGGTTCAGGAATCGCTCGAAGAGGAGCGCGTAACGCAAGGGGTCGAGATCGGTGATCGTCAGCGCGTAGGCCACCAGCGACCCCGCGCCCGACCCGCGCCCCGGCCCCACGGGAATGCCCTGTTCCTTGGCCCACTGGATGAAGTCGGCGACGATCAGGAAATAGCCCGGAAAGCCCATGCCTTCGATGATGCCCAGCTCGTATTCGAGGCGCTTCTCGTATTCCTCGACGGATGCCGCGGGTTCGATCACGGCAAGGCGCGCGCGCAGCCCTTCCTCGGACTGGCGGCGCAGCTCCTGCACCTCGTCATCGGCGAATTTGGGCAGGATCGGATCGCGGCCATACGCCTTGAACGCGCAGCGCTTCGCGATCTCGATTGTGTTCTCCAGCGCTTCCGGAAGGTCGGCGAAGAGTGCGGCCATCTCGGCCTGCGACGCGAAGTGGTGGCGCGGCGTGACCCGCCGGCGCGGCGCCTGCTGGTCGACATAGGCGCCCTCGGCGATGCAGAGGAAGGCGTCATGCGCGTCGTGCATCCCGGGTTCGGGGAAATAGACGTCGTTGGTCGCCACCAGCGGCAGGCCGCGGGCATATGCCTGTTCGACATGGAAGCGCTCGGTCGGCTCGGGCGTGGTTTGGCGCTGCAGCTCGACATAGAGCCGGTCGCCAAAGATCGCGTGCAGCCGGCCCAGCACGGCCTCGGCCTTGGCCTCCTGCCCGTCGCGCACCAATCGGCCCACGGCGCCGTCGGGCCCGCCCGTCAGGCAGATCAGGCCGTCCGCATTGGCCGTCAGCTCGTCGAAGGTCACCTGCGGCAGCATCTCGGGGCGCTCGAGATAGAGGCAGGAGTTCAGCCGCATCAGCGCCTCGTACCCGGCCTCGTCCTGCGCCAGCAGCACGATCGGCGCGGGCTTCCGGGGCTTTTCTCCGGGGGCGGCGGGATCGTGCATCACGTCGATCTGGCAGCCCATGATCGGCTGGATCCCGCGCCCGGCCAGCGCCGTAGCGGCCTCGAGCCCCGCGAACATGTTGTTGGTGTCGGTCACCGCCACGGCTGGCATGTCCGCGCGCGCCACGAGGTCGGGCAGCTGCTTCAGGCGCACGGCTCCCTCGAGCAGCGAATACTCGGTATGGAGGCGCAGATGGATGAATCGCGGATCGGGCATGGTCCGAATATGGGGGGTGGGCCCGTCGGGGTGAAGCCGCAATCCGCGCCCTGTCGCGTGGGCGCCGCACTTGGCCCTCAGGTCACCAACGCCAGATAGACCGCGTTCACCGCCAGCCCGATCACCGCGCTCACGACGACGTAGAGGAACGCGAGGCTCCAGCCCCCGGCCTGCAGGATCACGCCCCGCTCCTCGAAGCGGAACCGCAGCGCGCGCAGGGCCACGAAGCCGCACCACATGTTCCCGAGATAGAGCGCGGCGCCGACCAGCGCGATCAATCCCCCGATCGCCTTGACCGCAAGCGCGAGCGGGTCCGACAGGACCGCCATGGGCGCGGACATCTCGGTCATCGACGGCACCATCATCTCGCCTGTCATCGACCCCGACACGTTGGCCGCCACATCGACGCCGACCGCCACGAGGGTCCCTGCAAGGAGATAGACCTTCAGGTGATCGGTCGCGTCATGGATCTGATCGACGAGGGCCATCGATGAAGACTGACCACGCGTCAGCCTCGCGATCAAGCAGGCCCGGTCTCACGATCCCTCGACGCCGGCCGCTGCGCCCCCCTTGCAATGCGGCGCGCCCGCTCGTCTAATCCGGTGGCCCGCCCTTCCTACGCCGCATCGGAAGGGGCTCCGGGCCGGACCGGTATCGCGGCGGGCATTCCATGGAGATCACCTTCCGCCTGAACGGCGAGGACGTCACGGCGACGACCGAAGACCCGACCACGATGCTGCTCGACTGGCTGCGCGCGCGCGGTTTGACCGGCACCAAGGAAGGCTGCAACGAGGGCGACTGCGGAGCCTGCTCGGTCGTCGTCACGGGGCCGGACGGCACGCCGAAGGCGCTGAACGCCTGCATCCTCTTCCTGCCGCAGCTTCATGGGCGCGCCGTGCGTACGGTCGAGGGGATCGCGGCGCCCGACGGCACCCTTCACCCGGTCCAGCAGGCGATGATCGACCGTCACGGCTCGCAATGCGGGTTCTGCACGCCGGGATTCATCACGACGATGGCCGCCGCCCACGCCCGCGGCGACACCGATCACGCCGACCAGATCGCGGGCAATCTCTGCCGCTGCACCGGCTACGCCCCGATCCTGCGCGCCGCCCGCGACGTCGAGGGCGCGCCGGTGCCCGCGCATATGGTCGAGACACCCCCCGAGGTGCCCGCGACCTCGCCGCCGCGCGCCCCCCGTCCGCTGGCCGATCACGGCACGCGCGGATCCGGCCCGGACAACGCGACCGCCTTCACGCCCGTTTCCGGCGACGATCTTGCTGGATGGTATCTCGAGAACCCGGACGCCACGCTGGTTGCCGGCGCGACGGATGTCGGGCTCTGGGTGACGAAGCAGTTCCGCGACCTCGGCACGGTGGCCTTCCTCAATCGCTGCGACGATCTGCGAGCGGTAACGCAGACGGAGGCGGGGCTCGAAGTCGGCGCGATGTGCGACATGGAGACGCTGCGCCATGCGATCGCGCCGCATCACCCGTCCTTCGCCGAGATGCTGCGCCGCTACGGCAGCGTGCAGGTCCGCAACGCGGCGACACTGGGTGGCAACATCGCCAACGGCTCGCCCATCGGAGACAGCCCGCCGCCGCTGATCGCGCTCGGGGCGGTGCTGCATCTGCGCCGGGGCGACGATCGGCGCGAGATGCCGCTCGAGGCGTATTTCCTCGACTACGGCAAGCAGGACCGCCGCCCGGGTGAGTTCGTCGAGCGCGTGACCATCCCCATCAGCGGCCCGGTGCTACATGTCCACAAGCTGTCGAAACGGTTCGACCAGGACATCTCGGCGGTTTGCGGGGCGTTCGTCCTGCCGGTCGCTGACGGCGTGATCCGGGACGCGCGGATCGCCTTCGGCGGCATGGCCGGCATCCCGAAACGTGCCACCGCGGTCGAGGCCGCCCTGGAAGGCCGCCCGCTCGACGACGCCACAATCGCCGCTGCGCAAAAATCCTTCAGGAAGGATTTTACGCCGCTCGACGACATGCGCGCCTCGGCGACCTATCGGCTGGCCGCGGCCGAGGGGATGCTCAGGCGCACGGTGCAGGCGATGGCGGGCGCACCGGCTTCGGTCTTGGAGGTGCGCCCGTGACCGTCGCCAAGCCCCTCCCGCACGAGAGTGCGCGCCTGCATGTGACGGGCGCGGCGCGCTATACCGACGACATCCCCGCGCCCGAGGGCTGCCTGCACATCGCGTTCGGCCTCTCAGAACACGCCCGCGGCACGCTCGACGCGCTGGACCTCGACGCCGTGCGGGCCGCGCCGGGTGTCGTCGCCGTCTTCTCGGCCGATGATTTCGAGACGATGCCCGACTGCTCGCCCTCGCTTCACGACGAGCCGCTGCTTTCGACCGGCGAGATCCACTATGCCGGTCAGCCGCTCTACATGGTGGTGGCCGACAGCCACCTGAACGCCCGGCGCGCCGCACGCCTGCACCGCGCCGAGGTGACCGAAGCGCCTGCACTCCTGACGATCGAGGACGCGCTCGCCGCCGAAAGCTGGTTCGACGACGGCCCGCGCATCTGGACCGATGGCGACGTGGAGGCAGCGCTTTCGGACGCGCCGCACCGCCTGACCGGCGAGATCGAGATGGGCGGGCAGGAGCATTTCTACCTCGAGGGGCAGGCCGCGCTGGCGCTGCCATCCGAGGCGGGCGAGATGCATGTCCTAACCTCGACGCAGCACCCGACCGAGATCCAGCACAAGGTGGCCGACGCGCTGGGCCTGCCGATGCACGCCGTCCGGTCCGAGGTCCGCCGCATGGGCGGCGGGTTCGGCGGCAAGGAGAGCCAGGGCAACGCGCTGGCCATCGCCTGCGCGGTCGCCGCCACGCGCACCGGCCGCGCCTGCCGGATGCGCTACGACCGCGACGACGATTTCGTCGTTACCGGCAAGCGTCACGATTTCCGCATCGCCTACGAGGTCGGGCACGATGACGCGGGCCGCGTCCTCGGGGTCCGGTTCCGGCACTGGACGCGCTGCGGCTGGGCGCAGGACCTATCCCTGCCGGTGGCTGACCGGGCGATGCTGCATGCCGACAACGCCTACGACATCCCGGCGATGGAGATCACCTCGTGGCGGCTGCGGACCAACACCCAGTCGGCGACCGCCTTCCGGGGCTTCGGCGGGCCGCAGGGAATGCTGGGCATCGAGCGGGTGATGGACCACGTGGCGCACGCCACGGGGCGCGATCCGCTCGAGGTGCGGCGGCTCAACTTCTACGACGATGCCGGTGACGCAGCCGGGGGGCCAGCCCCCCGGACCCCCCGAGGTATTTCGGGCCAGAGGAAGACGGGGCGAACCCATTACGGTCAGGAGGTCTCGGATTTCTGCCTGAACGCTCTCGTCGACCGGTTGGCCGCGCGCTGCGACTATGCTGGCCGGCGGGCGCGGGTCGCGGAGTGGAACGCGGCGGACCCGGTCCTGAAGCGGGGCCTCGCGCTCACGCCCGTGAAGTTCGGCATTTCCTTCACGCTGACGCATCTCAACCAGGCGGGCGCGCTGGTTCATGTCTATGCCGACGGCTCGATCCATCTGAACCATGGCGGCACCGAGATGGGGCAGGGGCTCCATTCCAAGGTGGCGCAGATCGCTGCCGATCGGTTCGGCTGCGACCCCGCGCGGGTGAAGGTGACCGCCACGGATACCGGCAAGGTGCCCAATACCTCGGCCACGGCGGCTTCATCGGGGGCGGACCTGAACGGGATGGCGGTCAAGGCCGCCTGCGACACGATCCGCGACCGGATGGCCGAGGCGCTGGCCGCCGAGCATCAGGCGAGGCCGGGCGACGTCGTCTTCGCGGGCGACCGGGTCACGGTGGGCGGTGCCGAGTACGGCTTCGAGGAGGCCGCGGCCAAGGTCTATGCCGCGCGTGTTTCGCTGTCGTCGACGGGCTTCTACGCCACGCCCGAGATCACCTGGGACCGGGCGGCGGGGCAGGGCCGGCCGTTCTTCTATTTTGCCTATGGCGCGGCCTGTTCGGAGGTGGTGATCGACACGCTGACGGGTGAGAACCGCATCCTCAGGACCGACATCCTGCACGACGCGGGGGCCTCGTTGAACCCGGCGCTGGACATCGGCCAGATCGAGGGTGGCTTCATCCAGGGCGCGGGCTGGCTGACGACCGAGGAGTTGGTCTGGGACGATCGCGGTCGCCTCCGGACCTATGCGCCGTCGACCTACAAGATCCCCTGCGCCTCGGACGCGCCGGAGATCTTCAACGTCGACCTCTGGGACGCGCCCAACCGCGAGGACACGATCTACCGCTCGAAGGCCGTGGGCGAGCCGCCGTTCATGCACGGGATCAGCGTGCTCATGGCGCTGTCGGACGCGGTCGGGGCCTGCGGATCGGCCTATCCCGACCTCGATGCGCCCGCGACGGCGGAGCGTGTGCTGGGCGCCGTCCGGGCCGTCTCGTGACGCTCGATCCCGCGCGGCTGCGGTGGGCGTTGGAGGCGCATGGCCCGGTTGCGCGGGTCGTTGTGGCGGACGCGCGGGGCTCGGTGCCGCGCGGTGCGGGCACGGAGATGCTGGTCTGGGCCGACGGCT
Source organism: uncultured Jannaschia sp. (assembly GCF_947503795.1). NCBI lineage: Bacteria > Pseudomonadati > Pseudomonadota > Alphaproteobacteria > Rhodobacterales > Roseobacteraceae > Jannaschia > uncultured Jannaschia sp. Next base: position 202,483 of record NZ_CANNEZ010000001.1, read on the forward strand.
TCGACGGCACGATCGGCGGCGGCGCCCTGGAATGGCGCGCACTGGCGGTGGCGCGCGGGGTGCTGGCGACGGGGGCCGCGCGGGTCGAGCGCGTGCCGCTGGGACCTGCGCTGGGACAGTGCTGCGGCGGGGCGGTGACGCTCGTGGTCGAGCGGTTGGAGACCGTGCCGGACCTCCCTTGGGCGCGCCGGATCGAGGGTGACCGCCCCGATCCGCGACGGCCGGGCTTCCATGACGGCTGGCTGCGCGAGGAGGCGCCCGCGCCGGGCCGCGCGGTCTGGGTCTGGGGCGCGGGCCATGTGGGCGCGGCGCTGGTCGCGATCCTGGCGCCGCTCCGGTCCGTGGTCTGGATCGACGACGCGTCCGAGCGTTTCCCGGCGATCCCGGATGGCGTCGACCGGCTGGTGGCCCGCGACATGCCCGCCGCCATGGCCCATGCGCCGCGGGACGCCGACCACGTCATCCTCACCTACAGCCACGAGATCGACCTCGCCCTCTGTCACGCGGCGCTCCGCCGAGGCTTCGCCAGTTGCGGTGTGATCGGTTCGGCCACCAAGCGTGCGCGGTTTCGGGCGCGGCTCATCGCGCTGGGGCACGCGGAACGGGCGATCGACCGTATCGCCTGCCCGATCGGTGACCGGCGGCTGGGCAAGCACCCGCAAGGGATTGCCGTTGGCGTCGCCGCGGCCCTACTCTCGCGCGACGCGCCCGCAGAGGTGCCGGTGGGGACGATGGATTGACGACGCTTCTGGAACTCGACGGCCTGACCAAGGCCTATCCCGGCGTGGTGGCCAATGACGACGTGTCGTTCACCATCGCCGAGGGCGGCGTCCACGCGCTTCTGGGCGAGAACGGCGCGGGCAAGTCGACGCTGGTCAAGACGATCTACGGTTTGGTCAAGCCCGATGCCGGCACGATGCGGCTGGGCGGCGCACCCTACATCCCGCCGGACCCGAAATCGGCGCGCGCCGCGGGCGTGGCGATGGTGTTCCAGCATTTCAGCCTGTTCGAGGCGCTATCGGTGGCCGAGAACGTCGCCCTCGGGATGGAGGACCCGCCGAAGCCGCGCGATCTGGCGCGCCGTATCCGCGAGGTGTCGGAGTCCTACGGCCTGCCGCTCGATCCGGGGCGGCGCGTGGGCGATCTTTCGGCGGGCGAGCGCCAGCGGGTCGAGATCGTGCGCTGCCTTCTGCAGGATCCGCGCCTTCTGATCATGGACGAGCCGACCAGCGTGCTGACCCCGCAGGAGGTCGAGATCCTGTTCTCCACGCTGCGCACCCTTTCGGCCGAGGGGACGGCGATCCTCTATATCTCCCACAAGCTCGAGGAGATCCGCGCGCTGTGCGATGCGGCGACGATCCTGCGGGGCGGCAAGGTGGTGGGTGAATGCGACCCGCGCGCCGCCTCGGCGGCCGAACTGGCCGAGCGAATGGTCGGTGCGGCGCTGACGGCCCCGAAAGCGGGCGGTGCGGCGCCGGGCGTCGACCTGTTGCAGGTTACGGGCCTGACATTGCCGCCGGCCTCGCAATTCGGAACGCCGCTCCGGGACGTGGCGGTGACCCTTCGCGCGGGCGAGGTGCTGGGCATCGGGGGCGTCGCCGGGAACGGGCAGGACGAATTGCTGGGCGCGCTCTCGGGCGAGCGGTTGACGGCGGAGAACACCGTCGTGCTGGAAGGCGTCGACCTGTCGCGCGAGGGACCGAACGCGCGGCGGGCTGCGGGCCTTCTGACCGCGCCCGAGGAGCGGCTGGGCCATGCCGCGGCACCCGACATGACCCTGACCGAGAACGCCGCCCTGACGGGTGCGGCGCGACAGGGAATGCTCAATCGCGGGTTCCTCGACTGGGGCGGCGCGCGGGATTTCGCGGCCCGCATCGTCGAGCGCTTCGACGTGCGAACGCCGGGCGTCCATGTCGCGGCGCGCGCGCTGTCGGGCGGCAATCTGCAGAAATTCGTGATCGGGCGGGAGGTCCTGCAGGACCCGCGCGTCCTTGTCGTCAACCAGCCGACCTGGGGCGTCGATGCCAGTGCGGCCGCCGCCATCCGGCAGGCGCTTCTGGACCTCGCGGCGGGCGGCGCGGGCGTCATCGTGATCTCGCAGGACCTCGAGGAACTGCTGGAGATTTCGGATCGGTTCGCCGCGCTCAACGAAGGGCGCCTCGGTGCCTCGGTCCCGACGTCGGAGCTGACGATGGAACGGATCGGCCTGATGCTGGGCGGCGCGCATGACCTCGAGGTGGCCCATGCCTGAGGGGTTCGCGCGATGATCCGGTTGGAGCGCCGGCCGACGCCCTCGCGCGTCTGGGGTGCCGCGGCCCCGATCCTTGCCGTCGCGCTGACGATGATCGCGGGCGGGCTGATGTTCGCGTTCCTCGGCGAAGACCCGATCGAGGCGATCCGAACGATCTTCTGGGACCCCGTCTTCGGCGAGTTCGCGTGGTATTTCCGCGGCCAGCTTCTGGTGAAGGCCGGGCCGCTGATCCTGATCGCGGTGGGCCTCGCCTTGGGCTTCCGGGCGGGTGTCTGGAACATCGGGGCCGAGGGGCAATACATCATCGGCGCGATCTGCGGCGCCGCCGCCGGGCTCGCGTTCTACCCGTCCGATAGCTGGCTGATCTTTCCGCTGATGGTGGTTTGCGGGGCGCTGGGCGGCCTCGCCTGGGCGATGATCCCGGCGCTGCTCAGGGTCAGGCTCGGGACGAACGAGATCCTCGTGTCGCTGATGCTGGTCTACGTAGCCGAGAACTTGCTTGCTTCGGCGGCGGTGTCGTGGCTGCGCAACCCCGACGCGGTGGGCTTTCCGGGCTCGCGCAACCTCAGCCAGTGGGCGGCGGCGGCGAACCCCGAACTGATCGCGGGGACGGGCGCGCATTGGGGCGTCGTGGCCGCTCTGATCGCGGTCATCTTCGCTTATATCATGCTGACGCGTCACCTTCTGGGCTTTCAGATCCGGCTGACCGGGGCCGCGCCCCGCGCAGCGCGCTTTGCGGGGGTCGATCCGGGACGGCTGGTCCTGATCTGCTTCGGTCTGTCGGGTCTGCTCGCGGGTCTCGCCGGGCTCTTCGAGGTGACGGGTCCCGCGGGCCAGATCTCCATCGACTTCGCCTCGGGCTACGGTTTCACGGCGATTATCGTGGCCTTCCTCGGGCGGCTGAACCCGCTGGGGATCGTGGCGGCGGGGCTGCTCATGGCGCTGACCTATGTGGGCGGCGACAACGCGGCGACTAATCTCGGGCTTCCGGCGGCGGCGATCTCGGCGTTTCAGGGGATGCTTCTGTTCTTCCTGCTGGCCGTCGACGTGCTGGCGAACTTCCGGGTGCGGATCGGGTCAGGGGTGACGACATGAACCATGCGCGGATGGCGCCCCTGATGGGGCTTGCGATGGGCGGAATGATCCCGCTGATGATCCACGGGCCCATGGCCGACGCGGGCATCGCATTCGTCGCGGCCCATGTCGCGGTGGTGGCGGGGCTGGCGTCGCTGGCATTTGTCGCGCCCCGCGTCCGAACGTGGCTCGCCGCACACCGACCAGACCGGCGGATGCTCCGGCGGATGGCGCTGGGCGTCCCCGTGGGGTTCGCGGTGGTGTGCGCCCACTGCCTCCTGACGTGGCATGGAAGCGCCTGATGGACCTCTCCTCGATCTCCCCCACGCTCCTGATCGCATCCCTGATGGTGGCCGCGACCCCGATCCTTCTGGCTGCCCTCGGCGAGATGGTCGTGGAGAAATCCGGTGTCCTGAACCTCGGGGTCGAGGGGATGATGATCATGGGCGCGGTCTGCGGGTTCATCGCGGCGATCGAGACCGGCTCGCCCTGGCTCGGGTTCATCGTGGCGGCGGTCGCGGGGGCGGTGATGGCGCTGCTCTTCGGGTTCCTGACGCAAGTGCTCCTGTCGAACCAAGTCGCCACGGGGCTTGCCCTGACACTCTTCGGCCTCGGCCTGTCGAGCCTGCTGGGACAGGGCTATGTCGGCATCAAGGCCAACTCGCTGGGCCGGATCGACCTCGGCCCCCTCAGCGATCTGCCGTTCTTCGGGCGCGTCCTCTTCGGACACGACCCGATCGTTTACCTTAGCGTGGCACTCGTCGTGGCCGTCTGGGCGTTCCTCCGCTTCACCCGCGCGGGCCTGATCCTGCGCGCGGTGGGCGAAAGCCACGAGGCGGCGCATGCTCTGGGTTATTCCGTCCACTTCGTGCGCTTGGCGGCCATCGCGTTCGGGGGCGCCTGCGCGGGCCTTGGCGGCGCATATCTGAGCCTCGTGCGCGTGCCGCAATGGACCGAGGGGATGACGGCGGGGGCGGGCTGGATCGCGCTGGCCATCGTGGTCTTCGCGTCTTGGCGGGCGCCGCGCGTTCTGATCGGTGCCTATTTGTTCGGCGGCATCACGGTGTTGCAGCTTAACCTTCAGACGGCCGGCGCGCGCATCCCGGTCGAGCTTCTGTCGGCGGCGCCCTACCTTGTCACCATCCTCGTGCTCGTGCTTATTTCGCTCCGTGCCGGGAGGGGCGGGGATGCGCCCGCCGACCTGGGCAAACCGTTCCACGCGTCCCGCTGAAGAGGACGCGCCACCACTGGGGAGATACCGATGAAATTCACCACCCTGCTTGCAGGCGCGATGAGCCTTGCGTTGACCGGCGCGGCCTTCGCCCAGGACGATCCGGTCAAGGTCGGCTTCGTCTATGTCGGCCCGATCGGCGATGGCGGCTGGACCTTCCAGCACGACCAGGGCCGCCTCGCCCTCGAAGAAGAGTTCGGCGACAAGGTCGAGACCGTCTACCAGGAGAGCGTCCCCGAGGGCGCCGATGCCGAGCGGGTCATCACCCAGATGGCGCTGGGCGGGGCGGACATCATCTTCACCACGTCCTTCGGCTATATGGATCCGACCAACAACGTCGCGGCCAAGTTCCCCGATGTGAAGTTCGAGCACGCCACCGGCTACAAGCGCGACCATCCGAACGTCTCAACCTATGACGCGCGCTTCTACGAGGGCCGCGCCGTGATCGGCACCATCGCGGGCCACATGACCGAGACGAACAAGATCGGCTACATCGCGTCCTTCCCGATCCCTGAGGTCATCCAGGGCATCAACTCGAGCTTCCTGCACGCGCAGAAGGTGAACCCCGATGTCGAGATGGTCGTGACCTGGGCCTATACCTGGTTCGATCCCGCCAAGGAGGCCGACGCCGCCCGCGCGATGATCGACCAGGGCGTCGACGTCATCCTGCAGCACACCGATTCGACCGCGCCGCAGGCCGCCGCACAGGAGGCCAACGAGAACGGGGGCCGCGTCTTCACCTTCGGCCAGGCCTCCGACATGGCGGCCTTCAAGCCGAGCCCCCGGATCGCCTCGATCATCGACGACTGGTCGCCCTACTACATCGAGCGGGTCGGCGCGCTGATGGACGGCAGCTACGAGCAGACGGCCTCCTGGGGCGGGATGCCCGAGGGCGAGGTCGTGATCGGCGAGATCACCTCCGAGGTGCCTGCCGAGGTGAAGGCCGAGGCCGAAGCCATGATCGCCGCCATCACCGACGGCAGCTACCACCCCTTCACCGGCCCGATCACCAAGCAGGACGGCTCGGTCTGGCTGGCCGACGGCGAAGTGGCCGATGACGGCGCGCTGGCGACGATGGACTTCTATGTCGAGGGCATCGAGGGCGACATCCCGAACTGATCCGGTCGCGATCCGGACAAGGCGCCCGGCGGGTTCTCCGCCGGGCGCCTTGCGTTCCGGGGGGCGTCAGCCGTCGAGGGCGCGCGCGGTGTCCGGCATCGTGAAGCGGGCGGCGGGGATTTCGGCCGTGCCGTTGATCTCGATGAGCAGGCGCGGATCGTAGAGCGCAGCCACCTCCAGTGTCGTCGTGACCGGATAGGGCGGCGAGAAGACCTGTGTCCGGATCTCGCCGCAGGCCATGAACGCGGAGATGTCGGTCGTGAACTGGTTCAGAGCGACGATATCCGACATCCGGCCACCCATCGGCGCGAGAATGTCGGCGAGGTTCCGCAGGACCTGCCGGACCTGCTGCCCCATATCGCCTTCGCCCACGATCTGCCCGGAGGCATCGAGCGCCACCTGTCCTTTCAGAAGGACCGTCTGCCCAGTCCCGACGATGACGGATTGCGAGAATGCGCCGAAGGGCGCCCAGATGTCGGGCGGGTCGAAGCTGTGGGCCATGTCGTCCTCCATCGCGGGGTAGGTCGCGGGGCGGGTTCGCGTGCCGCCCACTTCCGCGAAAGCCTAGTCAGATCGTATCGCACCGTCACGCAGGCGCTGGATCGCCAAACGCCACGATCCCGAACACCGGCGCGGGCGAAGATCTGAAATCGCGGCTCGCAAATCCGCCGGATTCGGGAAACACTCGGATATGACCGATCTCACCAGCCTCGACGGCACCCCGATTTCGTCCCTGTGCTTCGGCACCATGCAGTTCGGCGGCACGGCCGACGAGACCGCCAGCCGGGGCATGTACGACGACTGCCGCGCCGCCGGCGTCAACTTCTTCGACACCGCCCATGTCTATACCGGCGGTGCGTCCGAGACGATGCTGGGCGCCATGGTCGCCCCCGAGCGCGACCGCGTCGTCGTCGCCACCAAGGCGGCATATGGGGGCGGCGCGTCGCGGCAGAATATCCTGGATTCGCTCGACGAAAGCCGCCGCCGGCTGGACCTCGACGTGATCGACATCCTCTACATGCATCGCTGGGATGGCGGCACGCCGCTGGAGGAGACGTTCGAGACGCTGGCCCGACTGCAATCGGACGGCACCGTGCGTCATCTCGGGGTCAGCAACTACGCCGCGTGGCAGGTGATGAAGGCGCAGGGTGTCGCCGCCGCGCTGGGTACCCGAATCGCGATCATGCAACCGATGTATAACCTCGTGAAGCGACAGGCGGAGGTGGAACTCCTGCCGATGGCGCTGGATCAGGGAATCGCGGTCGCGCCCTATTCGCCGCTGGGCGGCGGGCTTCTGACTGGAAAATACGCCGATGGCGGCGAGGGGCGTATCCGCAGCGACGAACGATACGCCGCACGTTACGGTCAGGACTGGATGCACGAGACGGCGACGGCACTCGGCGCGCTGGCCCGCGAACGGGGCGTCGATCCAGCGACGCTCGCGGTGGCTTGGGCGATGCGCCAGCCGGGCGTCTCGGCGCCGATCATCAGCGCGCGGTCGCCCGAACAATTGGTTCCTTCGCTCGCAGCGGCGGCGTTCGAGATGGACGACGCGCTGCGCGACCGCATCACCGCCCTGTCGCGCGCGCCCGCCCCCGCCACGGATCGCCTCGAGGAGGCGTGAGGCGCGTCGGCGCGTCCACCTGCGCCTGGCCCTTTGCCATGCCCCGCGTCCCGTGACAGGTTCCGGACCATGTACGAATTTCTGATCATCGGCGGTGGCATTGCCGGGCTGGCCGCGGGGCAGGCGCTGGCGCCGCTGGGGCGCGTGCTCGTCCTCGAAGCGGAAGCCGCGATCGGGCATCATGCCTCGGGGCGGTCGGCAGCGCTTTTCGAGGAAAGCTACGGCAAGCCCGCCGTCATCGCGCTCAACCGGGCGTCGCGCCCCGATCACGCGACGGCCGGCCATCTCAGCGCGCGCGGGTTTCTTCTCGTGGCGGTCGAGGGCGAGGACGCCGCCTTCGAGGCCGATCTCCAGGCGATGTCCATTGCCGAGATGTCCGTCGCTGACGCCCGGACGCGGGTCCCGATCCTGTCGGACGGGGTGACCCGTGCCGCCTTCGAGCCGGATGCGATGGACCTTGATACCGACGCGATGCTGCAGGCGGGCGCGCGCGCGGTCCGTGCCGGTGGCGGCGCCGTGCTGACCGGCATGCGGGTCGATGCCATCGCGCGCGCCCCCGGCGGCTGGCAGGTGTGGGCCGGCGGCGAAACTCACGAGGCACGGACGCTCGTGAACGCGGCGGGGCCCTGGGCCGACGCGGTGGCGCGGATGGCGGGTGCCACCCCGCTCGGCCTGACGCCGCTCCGCCGGTCGATGGCGCGGCTCAAGGCGCCCGGCGGCCACGACGTCCGCGGCTGGCCGATGCTGATGGGCGCGGGCGAGAGCTGGTACGCCAAGCCCGATGCGGGCGCATGGATCGTGTCTCCCGCCGAGGAGGACCCGTCCGAGCCGCTGGACGCCTTCGCCGACGACATGGTGCTGGCCGAGGGGCTGGCCCGCTATCAGGAGGCCGTGACCGAGGAGGTGACGCGCCCCATCGCGACCTGGGCCGGTCTCAGGACCTTCACGCCCGACCGGCTGCTGGCGATCGGGCCGTCGGAGCTGGACGGCTTCTGGTGGAGCGTGGGGCAGGGCGGCTACGGCTTCCAGACCGCGCCCGCCGCCGCACGCCTCCTGGCGGATCGGATCGCGGGCCGCGGCTCGGAACTCGGGGCCGAGACCGTCGCCGCCCTCGATCCGCGCCGGTTCCTTCGGATGACGGCATGATCCGCCGCCTCGACCTGCCCGATACGGCCGGCGCGGTCGACGGATCGGGTCTTTTACACGCGCCGTCGGCGGACCGGAACCGCGAGGCGATCCTCGATGCGCTGCTGCCGCGCCTGCCCCGGCAGGGCGACGTGCTGGAGCTGGCTTCGGGCACGGGACAACACATCGCCGCGCTGGCCGCCCATCGGCCCGACCTGTCCTTTCATCCGACCGAACCCGATCCGGAACGGCGCGCCGCCATCGACGCCCGCTGCCGGGGTCTCGCCAATGTCGCACCGGCGGGCGATGTCGATGCCTGCACGGCGGGCTGGTCGCTGGAGGGGACGGCCGAGGCGGTGATGGTGGTGAACCTGTTGCATCTCATCTCGGATGCCGAGATGTCGGTGCTTCTCGACGAGGCCGTGCGCGTCCTGTCGCCCGGCGGTCTTCTGGCGATCTACGGACCGTTTCTCCGCGGCGGGGTCGCGACGTCGCCCGGCGATCTGACCTTCGACGCGAGCCTGCGCGCGCAGGACAGCGCGATCGGCTTCAAGGAGGTCGAGGTGATCGAGACCGTACTCGGGGCGATGGGGCTCGATGTCGAGCGGATCGCCATGCCGGCCAACAACCTTATGGTCATCGGGCGCGTGCCGACCCTGCCCGGGTTCTAAGGCGTTGCCCTAGCCCTGCGCGAGGATCGGACGCAGCCGGTCCAGCTCGGACCGTTCGGCCTCGGACCAGTCGGCGACGCGGGAGCGGAAGAGCGTCGCCTGGCTCGCGTGGATCGGACCGCCGTCGAGCACCTTTAGGTGGTTCGCCCGCAGCGTCTCGCCGGTCGAGGTGATGTCAGCGATGGCCTCGGCCGTGCCGTTCAGCACCGTGCCCTCGGTCGCGCCTTGGCTGTCGACGAGCGCGTAGTCGGCGACGCCGTGCTCGGTCAGGTATTCGCGCACGAGGCGGTGATACTTGGTCGCGATCCTCAGCCTGTGGCCATGGGTGGCGCGGAACTGGGCCGCGACCGCGTCGAGATCGTCGGGCGTGTCGCAATCGACCCAGACCTTCGGAACGGCGAGGATCAGGTCGGCATGGCCGAACCCCATCGTGGCCAGCGGCTCGACCCGATCGGCCCAACCGACCATCTTCTCGCGCACGAGGTCGCTGCCTGTGACGCCCAGATGGATGCGCCCGGCGGCCAGCTCGCGCGGGACCTCGCCCGCCGAAAGAAGCACCAGTGCGATCTCGGCGCCCGCGACCGCGCCCGCGTATTCCCGGTCCGATCCGGTGCGCGAGAGGGTCAGGCCGCGCGCGCCGAACCAGTCGAAGGTCTTCTCCATCAGGCGACCCTTGGACGGAATGCCGAGCCGTATCATGGCGCGTCCTCCAGAAGGCCGGGGCGGATGACGCCGCCCACCGCGGGGATCGAGCGGCCTTCGCCGAGGATCGCGGTCAGCGCGTCGTATCGACCGCCGGTGGCGACCGTGCGCCCGCCGCGCGTGAAGGTGAAGGTGAAGCCGTCGTAATATTCCATCGCCGTACGTCCCCGCGCCGGCGCGAAGGACAGGCGGGCCGGGTCGTGGCCCCGTGCGGCCAATGCGTCGGCCCGCGCCTCCAGCCGGTCGGCGGCCGGGTCCAGCGCCGGCAGGTCCACGGCGAGATCGCGGATGCGGGAGACGGCCTCGGAGAGCGGCGCGTCCAGCATCAGAAGCGCGTCGATCGCATCGGCCTCGGGGCCCGGAAGCGGCGGGGTGGCCGCATCCTCGGCCAGCGCGGCGAGGCGCGCCGCGATCTCGGGTGTCTCCCGCAGACCGATGGCGGGACCGGCCTCGGCGACGATGGCTTCGGGCGCTTCGGCGGCGAGGCGCATGAGCAGCGTGGCGCGGGCCGGGCTGGGGGCCGCGCGCCCGGTGAACCGGGCCATCAGGCGGCGGAAGCGGCGCGGCCGCCAGACATGCCGGCGGAGCGCGGCGCGGCGGCGGTCGGTCGTCGTCAGCCCCTCGACCGCCGCGATCAGCAGCCCCAGATCGCCGAGCGCGGGGGCGGGCGCCCACGGGGCGAGCGCACCGCCGATCAGGTCGAACACCTCGGCATCGGCGGCAGCGGGATCGGTGCGGTCGAACACCTCGTAGCCGACCTGAAGGTACTCGCGGGGACGACCCTCGTCGGCCTCCTGCCGCCGGAAGACCTCGCCCGCGTAGCAATAGCGCGCAGGCTCGGCGCCGTGGGCCATGTGGGCCTGAACGACGGGCACCGTGAAATCGGGGCGCAGCATCGTCTCGCCGCGCAGCGGGTCCTGCGTGACGAAGGCACGCGCGCGAATATCCTCGCCATAGAGGTCGAGCAGCGTGCCCGCCGGTTGCAGGATCGACGTCTCGACCGGCGCGGCGCCGGTGGCCGTGAACCGCTGCAACAGGGTGGCCGCGCGAGTGCGGTCGGCGGCGGTGATCATCTCGTGCCCATAGCGTCCGGCAGGGGCAGGCCATGCAGACGGTAGATGCGCTCGATCTCGTCCAAGAGGTCGGCCACGGCCACCTCTGTCTGCGAGGGATGGTCCTTCCACTCCTCGACGCTCGCATCCTCGGCCAGCTTGGCGCCCAGGATCAGGTCCTTGACCTGCACCACGCCCCGCGCGGCCTCGTCCGAGCCCTGGATGATCGCGGCGGGCGCGCCCCGCTTGTCGGCGTATTTGAGCTGATTGCCGAAGTTCTTGGGGTTCCCGAGATAGACCTCGGCCCGGATGCCGGCCTGCCGCAGCGTGGCGACGATGGACTGGTAGTCGGCCATCCGGTCGCGATCCATGACGGTGACGACGACGGGGCCGCCGGTCGCGGGCGCGGCGTCGCGCTTCATGCGGAGCGCGGCGAGCAGCCGGTCGACCCCGATGCTGACGCCCGTGGCGGGCACCTGCTGGCCGGTGAAGCGCGTCACGAGGTCGTCGTAGCGCCCGCCGCCGGCGACGGAGCCGAACTGCCGCGGGCGGCCCTTCTCGTCGGTGATCTCGAAGGTCAGCTCGGCCTCGTAGACGGGACCGGTGTAGTAGCCGAGGCCGCGCACGACGGAGGGGTCGATGGCAATGCGGTCGGGGCCGTAGCCTTGGGCGTCGAGTAGAACTCTTACTTGTTCGAGTTCTGCAACGCCCTCCAATCCGATATTTGAAGTGGAAACCAGCTCACTCAAATATTTTGTAACTTGGTCGTTTGCAAACACACCGACCATAGGATTGCGGTTTGTTGGGCCAGGGTTCTCTAGATATGAAATTTGCTGACCAAGGAGCCGAACCCCCGGCGCGTTGATCGAGTCTGATCCATCACTCAAATACCCCGAAAGCCGCGAAATCACATCTTCTTTGGCGGTAACGAATTGCATAATCACGTCGGCACTATCGTTCGAAAGCCCCGCGCCTTCGGTGAAATCCCCGCTCTCGTCCTTGCGTCCTGCGCGCAATAGCGCGCGCACGCCCTCAACCCCTAGCCGGTCCCGCTTGTCGATCGCGCGCAGCACGATGCCGCGGACGCGCGCGTCGTCCTCGGCGATGCCCGCGACCTCCATCACGCCATCCAGAACCTTGCGGTTGTTGATCCGCACCACGTAGTCGCCACGCGCGATCCCGACCGCTTCCAGCGTGTCGGCCAGCATCGCGCAGATCTCGGCATCCGCCGCGACGCTCGCCGACCCCACGGTGTCCGCATCGCATTGATAGAACTGCCGGAACCGCCCCGGACCCGGCTTCTCGTTGCGCCAGACCGGGCCCATCGCATAGCGGCGATAGGGCGTCGGCAGGTCCTGCCGGTGCTCGGCATAGACGCGGGCCAATGGTGCCGTCAGGTCGTAGCGGAGCGCCAGCCAGTCGCCGGGCTTGTCGCTCTCCTCGCCCTCCTGCCACGCGAAGACGCCCTCGTTCGGGCGGTCCACGTCGGGGAGGAACTTGCCCAACGCCTCGACCGTCTCGACCGCCGAGGATTCCAGCGGATCGAACCCGTAGCGGTGATAGACCTCGGCGATCCGGTCCAGCATCGCCTTGCGCTCGGTGACGTCCGCGCCGAAATAGTCGCGGAAGCCCTTGGGCGGGGCGGCCTTGGGGCGGGGCGTTTTCTTGATCTTGGCCATGGGTCGGGTTCCTGTCCGTCGCGCGACCGTCTACGACCCGCCCACCCGTGCCGCAACCCGCAGAGGCCGTTCCATGCAGGACCTGGAAGAACGCATCGCCCACCTGACCCGCGCGGTCGAGGATCTGTCGGACGTGGTCGCGCGTCAGGCGGGCGAGATCGACGCACTGGAGCGCAAGGTCGCACGCCTCGTCGAGCGGCAGGCGCCGGAGGGCGGCGAGGGCGGCGTCGTGCTGGGCGACGAGCGTCCGCCCCATTGGTGATGCGGGCGGCAGGGCGCTAGGGTCGCGGCCATGATCCTGACCGACCTGCCCGCAGGCTTTCACGACGACCCCTGGCCGCATTACGCCGCCCTGCGCGAGTCGGGCGCGGTGCGGCAGCCCGACGGGTCGGTGCTGGTGGGCCGGCACGCCGACCTGACCGTGATCTACAAGGACACCGCGACCTTCCGCAGCGACAAGCGCGAGGTCTTCGCGCCGAAATACGGCGACGGGCCGCTCTTCCGGCACCACACGACCTCGCTCGTCTTTAACGACCCGCCCTTGCACACGCGCGTCCGCCGCGTGTTGACCGGCGCGTTGACCCCGCGCGCGCTCGAGGGGCTGCGGCCCCGGCTCGAGGCGCTCGTCGACGGGCTCCTGGACCGGTTCGAGGGGGGCGACGCGATCGAAGGCTTCGCCGCCGCGATCCCGGTCGAGGTGATCGGCGACCTTCTCGACGTGCCGCGGGATGAACGTGGGCCGCTCCGAGCGTGGTCGCTGGCGATCCTCGGCGCGCTGGAACCGGCATTGACGGCCGAGCAGCTGCGCGCGGGAGAAGAGGCGGTCTTGGACTTCGAGGCCTATCTGCGCCAACTCGTGGCCCGACGGCGGGCGGCGCCCGGCGACCCCGACACGGATGTGCTGACCCGGTTGATCGAGGGCGGCGACCTGTCCGAGGCGGAGCTTCTGCACAATTGCATCTTCATCCTGAACGCCGGCCACGAGACGACGACGAACCTGATCGGCAACGCGCTCTGGCTCCTGGATCGGGACCGCGCGGCGCGGGCCCACCCGGTCGCAGCTCTGATCGAGGAGACGTTGCGGCTCGAAAGTCCCAACCAGTTCGGCAACCGCCAGACCACGGCGCCGGTCATGCTGCACGGGATCGAACTGCCGATCGGGACGGATGTGCATCTCTGCATCGGGGCGGCCAATCGCGACGCCGCGGTCTTTGTCGATCCCGATCGCATCGCCCCCGATCCCGGCCCGCCCCGCCACCTCGCCTTTGCCGCCGGTCCCCATGTCTGCGTCGGGCTGACGCTGGCGCGGATGGAGGGACGGATCGCAGTCGAGCGGTTCATCGCACGCCATCCCGGCTACCGCGTCACGGATTGCAGGCGCTCGTCCCGCATCCGGTTCCGGGGCTTCGACACCCTTTCTGTCGCCCTCGGCTGAGCCCGTCCATCCGCATGTTTGGAGAGCAAAACGGCGGGTCGTTAACCATTAATTGCGATTCGTCAGGTGAAGCTCGACGGGCGGTACAGGCAGGCATGCCGATGACCGCGAGCGAAGACGCCTCCGTCGCCGGGCACCCGGCTTCCCTCCCGGCGGCCGGGCGACGGAGTGCGGGTCGTCTTTGCTCCCGCAAATATGCAATCCGGCCCTCTAAGTGGCGACCCGGTTCATAATGTCGCCTGCGTCCCTTGCGGGACCGTGGATCGGTGTCTGGGTCCCGCCGCCTAGCCCTTCGCGACCGGAATATTCCCGTCCAGCTCGTCCTCGACATGCGCCCGGATGATGGTGTCCATATCGGGCTCGGCCTCGAACCCGAGGGACCGGGCGCGTCCGGGATCGAAGGCGCGGGGCCAGTTGCCGACGATGGCGGCGACGGTCTCGTCCGGCACATGGCGGATCAGCGCGGTGGCGTCCGGTCCGGCGACCCGTTCGAGCGCCGCGATCTCGTCGGCGACGGTCGCATCGACGCCCGGCAGGTTCAGCGCACGCGACTGGCCCATCGGCGCGAGATCCATTTCGGCAGCATGAAGCAGGAACCCGACCGCCGCGCGGGGCGACGCGAACCAGTGGCGCGTCGTGTCCGGCACCGGAAGCACGGCCTCCTGTCCGATCAGCGGCTCGCGCAGGATGGACGAATAGAACCCCGAGGCGGCGGCGTTGGGCTTGCCGGGACGGATGCAGATCGTCGGGAACCGCAGCGAGATGCCGTCCATCAGGCCCTTCCGGCTGAGGTCGTCGATCAGCATCTCGCCCATCAGCTTCTGCGTGCCGTAGCTCGTCAGCGGGCGGGGCTGGAACGTGTCGTCGATCACGTCGGGAAGCGGCGTTCCGAAGACGGCGATGGACGAGGTGAAGACGAAGCGCGGGCAGTAGTCGGACTGCGCCACGATGGCGTCGCACAGCGCGACCGTGCCGCCGAGATTGACCGCGTATCCCATGGACGTTTTCGCCTCCGCCTCGCCCGAGACGATCGCGGCGAGGTGGAAGATCACGTCGGGGCGCGTCTCGATCAGGGCCGGGCCGGCCGCCGGATCCGCCAGATCGACCGCCAGGGCCGCCCCCGGCGTTCCGACCGGAAGTGTCGGCGCGACCACGTCCACAAGCGTCAGCGCCGTGATCGGCTGACCCTGCAGGGTGCCGCGTGCGATCAGGGCCTCGGTCAGCTTGCGACCGATCATTCCAGCAGCGCCGGTGACGAGGATATGCATGAAGGGCCTCCCTGGGGGTTTGGGGGGGACGCTAGCCGGGTGGCGTTGCCGGGGCCAGCCCGGTTCCGTGAAAGTCGCGCCGGTCGGCCCGGTGCGGGGCGACGCACCGATCCGGGCCGTGGCCGTCCCTGCGGTAGACGAGGACGGGTTGCGGATGATGCGCCCGTGCTGTCACGTCGGATCGTGGCCGCAGCCCCGGCAGCGATCCTCCGAGGTCAGACGAGCCCTTCTGCCCGGAACAGGTCCATCACCTCGACCATGGGGCGCGGGCCGATATGGCCGATCACCTCGCGGGCGCAGACCACGCCCATACGCGCCGCCGTCTCCAGATCGCGCCCCGAGGCCAGACCGTAGAGGAACCCGGCGGCGAACTGGTCGCCCGCGCCGGTGGCGTCGACCACGGTCGCGGGCGTGACCGGCGCGGTGACGCGGGTATCGCCCGAACGGATCCAGACATCCTCGCCCGAACGGGTGCAGGCGACGATCTCGCAGACCTCGGCGGCCATGCCGACCGCGCGGTCGAGATCGTCGGTCTCGTAGAGGGTGGTCCATTCGGCGGCGTTGCCGATGGCCACGTCCATGTCCTCGGCGATCAGGCGCTGGAAGTCGGCACGGTGCCGCTCGGCACAGAACGGGTCCGAGATGGTGATCGCCGAGCGCCCGCCCGCGGCCTTCATCCTGGCGGCCGCTTCGGTGAAGGCGGTCTTCCCGTCGTCCTTGTCGAAGAGATAGCCTTCGAGGAAGAGGAGGCCGCCGCCCTCGAAGATGTCGGGCACGTCGCGCGACGAAATGTCGGCGCCGGCGCCGAGATAGGTGTTCATCGACCGCTCGCCGTCGGGGGTGACGAAGATCATCGAGCGGGTGGTGGGAAGCTCGACATCCATGGGATCGTTCGGGAAGGCTGTTCCGGAGGCCCGCAGCGCCTCGGCGTAGAAGCGGCCCAGCGCGTCGTTCTTGACCTTGCCGATGAAGGCGGTCGACAGGCCCAGCGCGCCGATGCCCGCGAGGCTGTTGGCCACGGACCCGCCGGGGGCCTGGGTCCGGTCGGTCATGGCGGCATAGAGCAGCTCGCCGCGCTCGCGCTCGATCAGCTGCATGATCCCCTTCTCGATTCCCATCTGGTCGAGGAAGCTGTCGTCGGCATGGGAGATCACGTCGACCACGGCGTTGCCGATGCCGATCACGTCATGGGTCATTCGTCGTCCTTTCGGGTGTCGCCCCGCTGGCGCGGGACGATCCGCCGGGGGGCTCCGCCCCCCGGACCCCCCGAGGTATTTCGGGCCAGAGGAGCAGGATTGAGGTTGCCGCGTCCTGCCGTGTCGGACGCGCGGGATCAAGCCCGACCGGGCGTTTCGGTCTTGTCTTCGTAGGGGCAGAGATCGGCGATGAGACAGGCCGGGCATTTCGGCTTGCGGGCGAGGCAGGTGTAGCGGCCGTGCAGGATCAGCCAGTGATGCGCATGGCGCTGGTACGGAGCCGGGACATTGTCCTCGACGGCGCGCTCGACGGCGTCGACGTCCTTTCCCGGCGCGATCCGGGTGCGGTTGCCCACCCGGAAGATATGCGTGTCGACGGCCTGGGCGGGATGACCCCACCACATGTTGAGCACGACATTCGCGGTCTTGCGGCCGACGCCGGGCAGCGACTGGAGGGCCGCGCGCGAGCAGGGCACCTCGCCGCCGTATTCGTCAACGAGGATGCGGCTGAGCTTGATGACGTTCCGGGCCTTGTTGCGAAAGAGACCGATCGTCTTGATGTGTTCGATCACGCCCGCTTCGCCGAGGGCCAGCATCTTGGCCGGCGTGTCGGCCACCGCGAAGAGGCCGCGTGTCGCCTTGTTCACCCCCGCATCGGTCGCCTGCGCCGAGAGCGCCACCGCCACGACGAGCGTGTAGGCGTTGACATGTTCGAGCTCGCCCTTGGGTTCGGGCTCGGCCGCGTGGAAGCGGGCGAAGATCTCGGACTGGATGTCATAGGGCAGGGGCGGGGGCGGTTTGGCCATGGCGCCGGGTATGACGGGGCCGGGCGGGTCGGGCAAGACGGGGCGATCGGCCTTGGTGCTGCGTGACGGCCGGACAAGGCGCAAGAAGCGGGTCGCGGCACCGGGCGCGGGACCATACGTTGGGAGAACACGAGAGGAGGTGCAGGATGCTCCAGTCAGATCCCGCGGTCGACGACCGCTATCACTACCGTCTGATCCGCCGCGCGATCGAACGGATCGACGCGGCCGAGACGCCGCCCGCGCTCGACGATCTCGCCGCGGAAATGCACATGAGCCCGGCCCATTTCCAGCGCACCTTCTCGAGCTGGGCCGGGGTCAGCCCGAAGCGCTTCGCCCAGTATCTTGCGCTGGGACACGCCAAGGCGCTGCTGCGCGATCGCACCAGCCTTCTGGAGACGGCGCTGGGCACGGGATTGTCGGGGACGGGACGTCTCCACGACCTGTTCCTGCGCTGGGAGGCGATGTCGCCCGGTGAATACGCGCGGGGCGGGGCGGGCCTGGCGATTCGGTACGGCTGGTTCGACGGGCCCTTCGGCGAGATGCTGGTGATGGCCACGGAGCGCGGCATCTGCGGGCTGGCGCTCGCCGCCGAGACCGGGCGCGCGGCGGCCTTCGCCGACATGGCGGGCCGCTGGCCCGACGCGACGTTGCAGGAGGACCCCGAGGCGATCCGTCCGATGGTCGAGGCCGTGCTCCGGCTGGAGGGCGAGGCGCGCCTCCACATGATCGGCGGCCCGTTCCAGATCAAGGTCTGGGAGGCGCTGATGCAGGTGCCCTCGGGCCATGTCACCACCTATGGTGCCATCGCGGACGCCATCGGGAGCCCGAAGGCGGTGCGCGCGGTGGGCACGGCAGTCGGACGCAACCCGGTGAGCTGGCTGATCCCCTGCCACAGGGCGCTGCGGAAATCGGGCGGGCTGGGCGGCTATCACTGGGGCCTGCCGGTCAAGCGCGCCCTTCTGGCGTGGGAGACGGCGCGCGCCGAAGCTGGGGCGTAGGCGCCGACATTCGGGTGACATTGCATAACGGAGGGCCGCGCGCGATGTCCCGGCGGAGCGTCGCGCATGGCATCCCGTTTCGCGACGGGACGTGGACCTCTTTCGCGGCGTCATGCGTTGTCTCGGCGCACACCAAAAGATCACAGACTGGAAAGTCACGGATATGACCACCATCAAGCTTCCGCTCGCCGCCGCGCTGTCCGGCATCCTCGTTCTCACCGCCTGCGTCGACGCCACGACGGGCGAGCCGAACCGCACGCGCAACGGCGCGCTGATCGGTGCGGGCATCGGCGCTGCGGCCGGGGCCATCGCGGGCGACGGCAGCCGGGCCGACGAAATCGCGGCGGGCGTCGTTGCGGGCGGTCTGATCGGCGGGGCCATCGGCTCGCGGCTCGACCGCCAGGCCGCGGATCTCCGCAACCAGCTGGGCGATGACCGCATCACCATCCGCAACACCGGCTCGCAGCTGATCGTGACGATGCCGCAGGACATCCTCTTCGCAACCGACAGCGCCTCGCTGCGCGGCGATCTGCAGGCCGACCTGCGCGCCTTGGGCCGCAACCTGCTGCAATATCCCGACACGACGGTGCAGGTCGTCGGCCATGCCGACAATTCCGGATCCGCCGCCTACAATCAGGACCTGTCCGAGCGCCGCGCGCGGTCGGTCGCCGGTGTCCTGCTGGAGCAGGGCGTTCCCGGCTTCCGCGTCCAGGCCATCGGCAGGGGCGAGAGCCAGCCCATCGCTTCGAACCTGACCCCCGAAGGGCGCCAGCAGAACCGCCGCGTCGAGATCGTCATCACCCCCTCGACCTGACGACACGGGCCATCCAACGTCCCCAGCGGCCCCCGGTGCAGTGCACCGGGGGCCGTTTTGCATCGCGGCGCTGGCATCCGGCCGCGCGCGGTCATATGATTTGACCAATTGCGGGAGTTGCCATGCCGTTCCAAAAGATCGAGGCCGAGAAGCTGGCCGCCGCGGTCACCCGACAGATCGAGGGGCTGATCTTGCGGGGCATCCTGCGGCCGGGCGACCGCCTACCGCCCGAGCGCGAACTGTCCGAGCGGCTGGGCGTGTCGCGGCCGTCGCTGCGCGAAGCGGTAGCCGAGCTTCAGGCGCGGGGTCTTCTGTCGACGCGGGCCGGGGCCGGGGTCTATGTGGCCGATGTGCTGGGCAACGCGTTCTCGCCCGCGCTGACACGGCTTTTCGCGAGCCATGAAGACGCGCTCTTCGACTACATCGCCTTTCGCCGCGACATCGAGGGGATCGCCGCCGCACGCGCCGCATGCGACGGATCGGACACGGATCTCGCGGTCGTCGAGGCCGTGTTCCGCAAGATGGAAGCCGCCCATTCGAAGCGCGATCCGTCCGAGGAGGCTGCGCTCGACGCTGATTTCCACATGGCGATCGTCGAGGCGTCGCATAACGTCGTCATGCTGCACATGATGCGTTCGATGATGGACCTGCTGCGGCAGGGCGTCTTTTACAATCGGTCGGTCATGTTCAAGCAACGCACGACGCGGGACATGCTGCTGGACCAGCACAGGGCCATCAACGTGGCCATCCAGTCGCGGGACGCCGAGGCCGCCCGCGCCGCGACCGAGGCCCACCTGACCTTCGTGCGAAGCTGTATGCGTGACCAGCGCGAGGCGGATGCCCACGAGGATATCGCGAAGCTGCGGCTGGAGCAGGAGGCCGGGCGCTAGGCCGATCCGTCAGAGCGGCATCCGCACCACCACGTCGATGCCGTCGGCGTGGAGATCAGTCTCGATCCGGCCGCCATTGGCCGCGAGGATGCGCTGGACGAGGTTCGTGCCTGTCCCGCCCCCGGCCTTCGGGTCGGCCTGCACGGTGGCGTCGTCGGGGACGCCCCGCTCGATCCAGCGCAGCTCGAGCATGTCGTCCTGCCGGGTCCACTCGACCGAGACGCGGCCGGCATGGGAGCGGAAGGCGCCGTACTTGGCCGCGTTGGTCGACAGCTCGTGCAGCGCCATCCCGAGCGGGGCGACCTGTTCGCGGCGCAGCATCACCTCTGGGCCGCCCAGCGTGATATGCGTCGCGCTGTCCGTCCGGTAGGGGCGGATAATGGCGTCGAGCATCACGGCGAGGTCCGTGCCGCCGTCGACGCTCGAGATCGACGCCTCCTGCGCGCGGGCCAGTGCGCTGAGCCGGTCGGACACCGACGCCACGAGATCGGGGATGTCGCGGGCGCCCTTGGCCGAGATGCGCAGGATGGCCGTCGTCACCGCGAAGAGATTGCGCGTCCGGTGCAGGAGTTCTTCGGCGATGTCCTCTGACCGGCGAGACCGGTCGCGTTCGTCCAGCATCTCGGTCACATCCCATTGCGACCCGAAGACATGCGTCAGCTGGCCTTCGGGCGAGAAGATCGGCCCGATATGGAGCGAGTTCCAGAACGGCGTGCCGTCGCGGCGATAGTTGAGGATCTCGACGACGCGCACCTCGCGCCGCTCGATCGCGTCGCGGATCAGGTCGACGGTGCCGCGGTCGGTGTCGGGCCCCTGCAGGAACCGGCAGTTGCGGCCGATCACCTCCTCGCGCGGATAGCCGGTCTGCTCGACGAAGGCCTGGTTGCACAGCACGATGGGCAGGTCGTCCTGCCGGGCATCCGCGATGCAGATCGACATGCGGGTCTGCTCGACCGCCTGGCGGAACAGGTGGTCGACGTCCTCGGCCATGTCTGAGAGGTTCGCGCTCGGGTTGTATCCGATCTCGTCCGGATTGATCGCGCGATCCAGCTGATCGATCTTGTCTTCCGGCATAAACTGGCTTTCTCGCACGGACGTCAGCAGGTTACCGAAGCCACGTCGAGATGCCCCCGCGACAGGGCGTCGCACACGCCTAGCGCGAGCGGAGGTACTCCATGATCGCCGGCCGGGCGGATTGCTCGCCGGCCTCGCGGGAGGCTTCGATGACGTCGCGCACCTCGGCGAGGTTGGAGCGCAGCAGGATGTGCTTCACCGGCCCGATCGAAGCCGGGCGCATCGACAGGCAGCGTAGTCCCATGGCGGCGAAGCACAGGGCCTCGACCGGGCGCCCGGCATCCTCGCCGCAGAAGCTGACGGGTGTGCCCGCCGCCTCGCAGCGCGCCACGATCTGCGCGATCAGCGACAGGAAGCTGACATTGAGCGTGTCGTAGCGCTTGCGCACGCGCTCGTTCTCGCGGTCGGCGGCGAAGAAGAACTGCTTGAGGTCGTTGCCGCCGATCGAGATGAAATCCGCCGCCTCGAAGAACCGGCCGGGCGCGAAGGCGAGGCTGGGGGTTTCCAGCATCGCGCCGATCTTGAGATCCGAGGGGACCGCGTGGCCCAGCGCCGCCTCGCGCTCGACCTGTCGGACGAGCAGGTCCCGCGCCTCGATAAACTCCTCCATCTGTGCGATGAAGGGGAACATGATGCGCGACGGGCGACCATCGGCCGCACGGAGCAGGGCCTGAAGCTGCATCCGCATCACGCCGGGCCGATCGAGCCCGACACGGATCGCGCGCCACCCGAGGGCGGGGTTCGGCTCCTCGGTGGGCTTCATGTAGGGCAGCACCTTGTCGGAGCCGATATCGAGCGTCCGGAAGGTCACGGGCAGCCCGCGCGCGGCATCGAGCACCCGCTTGTAGATCTCGACGAGCTGGCCGCGCTTGGGAACGGTGTTGCGTGTCAGGAATTGAAGCTCGGTCCGGAAAAGCCCGACGCCCTCGGCGCCCGAACCCGCCAGCGAGGGCAGGTCCGCGATCAGGCCCGCGTTCATCATCATCTCGATCCGGTGCCCGTCCGCGGTGACGCATTCGGTGTCTCGGATCGAGGCGTAGCGCTGCTGCGCCTGCTCCTGCATCGCGAGCTTCTCGCGGAAGGCGGCGGTGACCATGTCGTCGGGGCGCAGATGCACCACGCCCTGGTCGCCATCCACGAGGATCGGGTCGCCCGACAGGGCCTCGGTGGTGATCCCCTCGGCCTGCAGCACCAGCGGGATTGCCCAGGCGCGCGCGACGACGGCCGCGTGACTGCCCACCGAGCCTTCTTCCAGGACGACACCGCGCAGCTTGCGCCCGTATTCCAGAAGCTCGCCCGGCCCGATGTTGCGGGCCACCAGAACGGCATTGTCGGGCAGGGCCACGCTGTCGCGCCCCTGACCGGTCAGCATCCGGAGAAGGCGGTTCGACAGGTCGTCGAGATCGGCGAGCCGGTCGCGCAGGTAGGGATCTGCATCGCGCATCCGGGCGCGCGCGGCGGTCTGTTCCTTCTCGACGGCGGCCTCGGCGGTGAGGCCCGCGTCGATATCGTCCTCCATCCGCCTGAGCCAGGACCGCGAATAGGCGAACATGCGGAAGGCCTCGATCACCTCGGTCTGTTCGCGGTCGCCGCTGGCCTGGGTCAGCATCTTGTCGACCGAAAGGCGCAACGCATCGACCGCTTCGCGCAGGCGCACCAGCTCGCCCTCGGGGTCGTCGCTGACGGGGTTGGTGATGACGACGCGGGGGTCGTGGAGGTGAACGACGCCCTCGGCCGAGCCCTCCTGCCCGGTGACGCCCCGCAAGAGCACCTGCTGTGCATGGCGTGGGCGCAATGCCTCGCCCTCGCCGACGAAGGCGCCGAGCTCGGTCATCTCGGCCAGGACCATCGCCACGACCTCGAGCGCGTAGACCTCGTCCTCGGAGTATTCTCGGGCCTCGCGCGACTGGACCACGAGCACGCCGAGCCGCTCGCCCAGACGCTGCACGGGCACACCGAGAAAGGCGGAGAACACCTCCTCGCCGGTCTCGGGCATGTAGCGGAATCCGCGCGTCGCGGGCGCGTTGGCCGTGTTGATCGAGACCCGCCGCCGCGCGACGCGGCCGACGAGGCCCTCGCCCAGCCGCATTCGCGTGACGTGGACCGCATCCGCGTTGAGCCCGCGCGTCGCACACAGCTCCAGCGTATCGGCATCGCGGTTGAGATAGATCGAGCAGACATCGGTCCGCATCGAATCGGCCACGAGGTCAACGATCCGGTCGAGCCGCTCCTGCCCCTGCGCCTCCTCGGCCATGACGGCCTTGAGCCGCCGCAAGAGCTTGCGGCTATCTGTGTCCTTCGACTTGGGCATCTGAATTGGTCGCTCCCTCGGGTTCCCTATACGGGGCCGCGTCGCGCTTGGGGAGAGGGGGCGGCGCGGGGATGTCCGTTGCCTCAGGGTCGGCTGCGCGATCGATGTGCGATGACGTCGCCCCCGCACCCGAATTGGGCGACCGAGGAAGGCGCATGAGGGCGTCCGGGGGGACCGGGCAGGCGCCCCGACGGTCAGGCCGTCTCGAGC
Source organism: uncultured Jannaschia sp. (assembly GCF_947503795.1). NCBI lineage: Bacteria > Pseudomonadati > Pseudomonadota > Alphaproteobacteria > Rhodobacterales > Roseobacteraceae > Jannaschia > uncultured Jannaschia sp. The sequence goes on from NZ_CANNEZ010000001.1 coordinate 226,013, forward strand.
TCGAACGCGTCGTGGAGCGCCTGCACGGCCAGTTCCATGTATTTCCGGTCGATCAGAACCGAGATCTTGATCTCGGACGTGGTGATCACCTTGATGTTCACGCCTTCGTCCGAGAGCGCCTTGAACATGCGCGCCGCGACGCCCGCATGGCTGCGCATCCCGATGCCCACGACCGAGACCTTCGAGACGCCTTCATCGGCGATCAGGTCATGATAGTCGATCTCGCCCCGATCCTTGGCTGCCGCGACGGCCTTCTCGGCGCGCGCCACCTGATCGACGGGCAGCGAGAAGGTCATGTCGGTGCGCCCGTCCTCGGCGATGTTCTGGACGATCATGTCCACGTTCACCCCCGCTTCCGACAGCGGGCCGAAGATGGCGGCCGACACACCCGGCCGGTCGGCGACCGAGACCAGCGTCATCTTGGCCTCGTCGCGCACGAAGGCGACCCCGGCGATCACGTTCGATTCCATGATGTCCTCCTCGTCGCAGACCAGCGTGCCCGCGTCGTCCGATTGTTCCTCGAAGCTCGACAGCACGCGCAGCTTCACCTTGTAGCGCATCGCGAGTTCGACCGAGCGCGTCTGCAGCACCTTGGCCCCCAGCGAGGCCAGCTCCAGCATCTCCTCGAAGGCGATCCGGTCGAGCTTGCGGGCCTTCGACACGATCCGCGGATCGGTCGTATAGACCCCGTCCACGTCGGTGTAGATGTCGCAGCGCACCGCGTCGAAGGCGGCGGCGAAGGCGACGGCCGTCGTGTCCGACCCGCCCCGGCCCAGCGTTGTGATGCGGCCCTCGGGCGAGATGCCCTGGAAGCCCGCGACGACCGCGACCTTCATGCCTTGCGCGAACTTCGCATCGAGATTGGCCGGCGGAATGTCCTCGATCCGGGCGCTCGAATGCACCGAGGAGGTCAGGACCGGCACCTGCCAGCCTTGCCACGACCGCGCGTCGATCCCGTTCTCCTGCAACACCAGCGCCAGAAGGCCCGCGGTCACGTTCTCGCCCGAGGACACCACCGCGTCATATTCACGCGCATCGTAGAAGGGCGAGGTCTCGTTCACCCAGCCGACCAGCTCGTTGGTCTTTCCCGACATGGCCGAGACGACGACGATCACCTCGTGGCCCCGCGCAACCTCGACGCCCACGCGCTTGGCGACGCGCTTGATACGCTCGAGATTGGCGACGGAGGTGCCGCCGAATTTCATCACGAGACGGGTCATGGCCTGTCTGCCTCTGGATCCGGGTCGCGGGCGGCATAGGGGAGCCGACGGGTGGGGGCAAGGCTGCGGGCGTCAGCCCCGGAAGGCGGCGACGCGGTCAGGGTCCCTGCGGGCCAGATCGCGCAGCCAGGATTCGACCGCCTGTGCGATGACCGGCCGGGTGTCGGTGCGGAGCGCGGCGGCCCAGCCCAGCACCCGTTCGCGTGCGGCCCGCTCGGGCTCGGATGGATGGTTTGCGCGGGCCAGATGGGTCGTTCCCGCAAGCACCGTGCGACGGGTCCAGGGATTGGCGGCCGTCGCCCAGTCGTCCAACAGGTCCAACCGCTCCGGGCGCGCCGCAAGCCGCCGCGTGATCGCCGCTGCCGCCGCATCCGCAAGCGCGCGGCAATCGAGCCGGTGGACCCACCGTTCCAGAAGGGACCAGACGCCATCATCGGGACGGATGCGCGCCTGCGTCAGAAGCTTGCAGGCCAGCATCCGGGCATCGAACACGTCGGCCCGCCAGAGCGCGTCGGAGATGATGACGCGGTGATCCACCGAGAGCGTCCCCCGCAGCGCCTTGGCCATCTCGTTCAGCGTGTCGGGCGCCACGCCCCAGGTTTCGCGGTCGGTGCGGTTGGCCGCCCGGTCCCGCGCGGCGCGCGTCGCGTCCCCTGCCGCGCGCAGGTCGGCAAGGATCGCGTCCTTCCGATCCCCGAGGCTGAGGTCGCCGTCACTCATTCCACGGTCACCGATTTGGCGAGGTTGCGGGGCTGGTCCACGTCCGTGCCCTTGTGAACGGCCGTGTGGTAAGCGAGGAGCTGCGCCGGGATGGCATAGAGGATCGGCGCGAAGATCGAGTCGACCTTGGGCATCACCAGCACCTCCCAGACCCCCTCGGAGGCCTGCGCGGCGCCGTCGGCGTCGGTGACCAGCAGGACCTGTCCCTCGCGCGCCATGACCTCCTGCATGTTGCTGACGGTCTTGTCGAAGAGCGCGTCGACCGGCGCGAAGACGACGATCGGCATGCTGCGGTCGACCAGCGCGATGGGCCCGTGCTTGAGCTCGCCCGAGGCATAGGCCTCGGCGTGGATATAGCTGATTTCCTTGAGCTTCAGCGCGCCCTCATGGGCCAGCGGATACATCGGCCCGCGCCCGAGGAAGAGGATGTCGGACGCCTCGGCCAGCCGGTGGGCCAGCGCCTCGCAGCGGTCCTCGATCCCGAGCGCGGTGCTGACGAGACCGGGCAGCGCGCGGAGCCCTGCGACCAGTGCGGCCTCGCGGTGGGCGTCGATCTCGCCCCGGTCGACGCCCGCACGGATCGCCAGCGCCAGGAGCGCGGCGAGCTGGTTGACGAACGCCTTGGTCGACGCGACGCCCACCTCGACGCCCGCGAGTATGGGCAGGGCGACATCGCTTTCGCGCGCGATGCTGCTCTCGGCTACGTTGACGACCGAGACGATCGCCCGCGCCTTGCCGCGCGCGTAGCGTAGGGCCGCGAGCGTGTCCGCCGTCTCGCCCGACTGGCTGACGAAGAGCGCGGTGTTCCCGGCGCCGACGGGCCCCTCGCGGTAGCGGTATTCCGATGCGATATCGACGTCGACGGGCAGCCGCGCGAGGCTCTCGAACCAATATTTCGCCACCGTGCAGGCGATATGGGCGGTGCCGCAGGCGACCATCTGGACGCGGTCCGTCGCCGCCCAGTCGTATTCGACCGGGGGTACGACGCGGTCGCCCTCGGTATAGGCGCCGATCACCTGCGCCAGCGTCTGCGGCTGCTCGTGGATCTCCTTGGCCATGAAATGCCGGTGGCCGGCCTTCTCCATCTGCCGGGCCTCGACCGACACGCGCCGCGTCTCGCGGTGGACCTGGCGGCGCTCGGCGTCGAACACCTGCGCGCCCGCCCGCGTCACCACGGCGCGGTCGCCATCCTCGAGATAGGTCACCCGGTCGGTCAGCCCCGCGAGCGCGATCGCGTCCGAGCCTACGAACATCTCGCCCTGCCCGTGCCCGATGGCGAGCGGCGGCCCCTCGCGGCCGCAGATCAGAAGGTCCGGCTCGCCCTCGAAGAGGAAGCACAGCGCATAGGCCCCACGCAGCCGGTCGATGGTCGCGAAGGCCGCCTCGCGCGGAGACAGCCCCTCGGAAAGATGATGCTCGCAGAGCCGCACGATGGTCTCGGTGTCGGTCTGGCTCTCCCACGGGCCGCCGAGTTCGGCGCGCAGCTCCTGGAAGTTCTCGATGATGCCGTTATGGACGACCGCCACGCGCCCGGCGCGGTGGGGATGGGCGTTATCCTCGGTGACCGCGCCATGGGTGGCCCAGCGGGTGTGGCCGATGCCTGCGAAGCCCGGCAGCGGGTCGTGCACCAAGAGGTCGGCGAGGTTCACCAGCTTGCCCACGGCGCGGCGTCGGTCGAGCCTGCCCTCGTTGACGGTGGCGATCCCGGCGCTGTCATAGCCGCGATATTCCAGCCGCTTCAGGGCGTCGACCATGATCGGCGCCGCCTGGTGGTCGCCCAGTATTCCGATGATCCCGCACATCAGCGTGCCTCCTTTGCGGCACGCAGTTTGGCCATCAGCCGTCGCGCGAGCCCCGCCTTGTTGACTTGCTTGGCGCGCCCGAGCGCCAGCGCGCCCTCGGGCACGTCTTCGGTCACGACCGATCCGCTGGCGGTCAGCGCCTCGGCCCCGATCGTGACCGGCGCCACCAGCATCGTGTTCGACCCGATAAAGGCGTCGGCGCCGATCTCCGTCCGGTGCTTGAAGACGCCATCGTAATTGCAGGTGATGGTGCCCGCGCCGATATTGGCACGCGCGCCCACCTCGGCGTCGCCGACATAACTCAGGTGGTTGATCTTCGCGCCCTCGTGGATGCTGGCGGCCTTCACCTCGACGAAATTGCCGATGCGGACGTCCCGATCCAACTCGGCACCGGGTCGCAGGCGAGCATAGGGGCCGACGACACAGCCCTCCGAGACGTGACAGCCCTCCAGATGGCTGAAGGCGCGGATGGTCGCGCCGCTCTCGATCGTGACGCCGGGGCCGAAGACGACATGCGGCTCGATCACCACGTCGCGGCCCAGATGGGTGTCATGGGCGAACTGCACCGTCTCGGGCACCGTGAGGGTCGCGCCGTTCTCCATCGCGGCATGACGCGCGCGGGCCTGGAAGGCGGCTTCGGCCATAGCGAGATCCATGCGGGTGTTGACGCCCATCGTCTCGGCTTCGGGGCAGGTGACCACGCGCGCCGACATCCGCGCCGCCCGCGCGAGGCCGACGATGTCGGTGAGGTAGTACTCCCCCGCCGCGTTGTTCGAGCCGACCTGGTCGATGAGGTCGAAAAGGACCGTGGCCTGCGCGCAGAGCACGCCGGAATTGCACAGCGTGATCGCCCGTTCCTCGGGCGTCGCGTCCTTGGCTTCGACGATGCGCTCCAGCCGGTCGCCCTGGGCCACGAGGCGGCCGTAGCGCCCGGGCTCGGCGGCCTCGAAGCCCAGCACGACGACACCCGCACCGTCGCGCCGCGCGGCGATCATCGCCTGCAGCGTCTCGGGCCGGATGAAGGGCGTGTCGCCGTAGAGCACGATCGCATCACCCTCGAACCCCGCCAGCGCGGCCCGCGCCTGGGCCACGGCATGGGCGGTCCCGAGCTGCTCGCTCTGGCGCACCACGACGGCTTCGGGATCATGGGACGTCGCGGCCGCCTCGACGGCGTCGCCGCCATGGCCCGCGACGATCACGGTCCGCTCCGGATCGAGCGACGCGCCCGCCATCATCGCGTGCACGAGAAGCGGCGCGTGCGCGACCTCGTGCAGCACCTTCGGGCGGTCCGATTGCATCCGGCTGCCCTGTCCGGCGGCGAGGACGATCAACGCGATGGACATGTGAAACCTTCCCTTGGATGCGCAGCCGTTCTACCTGCGCGGTCACATGTCGCAAGTCAGGCGTCGGCGAAAGGACACCCGATCATGAAACGATCCGTCATATTCGATCTGGACGGGACGCTCTGCGACACGTCGGGCGACCTGCTGGCTGCGGCCAACGTGGCCTTCGCCGATCTGGGCCGCGACGTGCGGCTGGATGCCGACGCCGCCGAGGACCGGGCGACGGCGCTGCGCGGCGCGCGGGCGATGCTGCGCCTCGGGCTCGGGCGCCTTGGCGCGGTCGACGAGGCCGAGGTCGATGCGGGCTTCCAGCCGCTTCTCGACGCCTACGGGCGCGACATCGCGCGCCACACGGTGTTCTATCCGGGTGCGCTGGACGCGGTGGCCCGGCTGCGCGAGGGCGGCGACGCGGTGGCGATCTGCACCAACAAGCCCGAGGGGCTGGCCCGGCAGTTGATGGACGCGCTGGACGCGAGCCACCATTTCGACGCGCTCTTCGGGGCCGACACGCTGCCCGTGCGCAAGCCCGATCCTCGCCACCTGACCGAAACGGTCGCGGCCGTGGGCGGCACGCCGTCCCGCGCGGTGCTGATCGGCGACACCCAGACCGACCGCGACACGGCCAAGGCGGCGGGCGTGCCCTGTATCCTCGTGACCTTCGGGCCGGGGTCGAACAACGTCGCAGACCTCGCCCCCGAAGCGCTGCTGCACGATTACGGCCAGCTCGAGGACGCGCTCCGCCTCGTCGGTCTCTAGGGCCGGAGCGCGGCGCGCAGATCGGCCATCGTCCAATCGTCGCTGGCAAGCATCGTCTTCAACCGATTGGCGCGTGCCGGGGCGACGATCCCCGCGACGATCTGATCGAACTTCGCGGCCAGCTCGGAATCTGTCGGCGGCGCATCGGAATCCCAGCGGGGCCGGTGCCACGCGCTGACATGCTCGACCCCGCCCGCCACGATCCGGGCGCGGGCCATCCGAACCGCGGGGAAGGCGGCATTGGCGGCCGCGTCCTCGACGAAGCGAACCCGGCTCGCGATCTCCAGCACGGCCGCATCGGTCAAGGTCTCGCCCGAGACGTCGCGGGGCCCGATCCCGCCCCGCGCCAGTGCGACCGCGACAGGGAACGCCGTCGAATACTGTGCCTCCTCGGTCGTGGTTGGACGGGTGACCGCGAGCCGGATCGCCTCGTGGAAGGTCTCGATGGTGACGGTCTCGATGGGGGCCTCCAGCGCGCCGCGCAGGGACAGCACCGCCTCGACCGGCGCCTGCGCCCAGCGGCACACGGGATACGGCTTGAAGTACTGCTCGTGGATCATCCAGCGCGTCCCGAGGTCGTCCCAGGCCGGGCCGTCGCAGACGCGCGCCGGGGCGCCGGTGAAGCCGCGCGCGGCCAGCGCGGCGGCTTGCACACCCACCATCGCGCCCTGGCCCGAGCCGTCCTTGACCATGGTCGGGGCGTCGATGCAGCGCATCATCTGGCTGCGGGGGCCGTGGTATTCGGCGATGCCCATCGCCTCGCGCATCGCCCCGGCGTCCAGCCCCGCGACCCGTGCCGCCAACCCCGCAACCGCCACCGCGACCCAGGCGCCGGAGGTATGGTAGTCGGGCGACGTCGCGTGCTGCGTCACACCCGCGCGGTGCGCCACCTCGTAGCCACGCGCCAAGAGGTCCAGCACGGCCGCCCCCGGCATCGCGTCCGGCACCACCGCCAGCAGCCCCGCGATCAGGCCGCAGCCGGCGTGACCCTTGGTGGCATTCGCCCCGTCATGGCCGTCCAGCGCGTCGATGGTCATGCCCGCCGCCAGCGCCACCCCCATCGGCGCCGCGGTCCGTGCGTCGAAGGCCAGCGGGACCGTGCCCGGCAGGTCCGCGGCGGCGTGGTCTGCGACGATCTGCGCGAGCGGCAGGATCGACCCGCCCCAGCCGACGCCCACGAGGTCCAGAAGGCAGCGCCGCGCCTGCGCCGTCACCGCCACCGGTAACGCCGCCCGGTCCGTCAGGAAGTCGATCGCGTCCATCCGACCCTCTCTGGCCTTATCCGACATTGCCGTCTGGCCCGATCGCGACATTGACGCGCGCCCCGCGCGTCACCAAGGCTGGCCCGCGCATGGAACGGTTCGACAAATCCTTCACCCGGCAGGAGCCGATCCCCGAGGCGGGGATCGCCGCCGCCGTCGACGTGATGCGCTCCGGCGTGCTGCATCGCTACGGGGCCGAGCCGTCGCAGGTCGCCGCGCTCGAGGCCGAGTTCGCGGCCCAGACCGGTGCGGCCCATTGCATCGCGGTGGCGTCGGGCGGCTACGCAATGGGCTGCGCGCTCCGGGCGCTTGGCGTGGCGCCGGCCGATCCGGTGCTCACCAATGCCTTCACGCTGGCCCCCGTGCCCGGTGCGATCGCCGCCGTCGGTGCGGTGCCGGTGCTGGTCGAGACGACCGAGACCCTCGTCCTCGACCTCGACGACCTCGCGGAGCGCATCGCCGCGTCCGGCGCGCGCGTCCTGATGCTGAGCCATATGCGCGGTCATATCGTGGACATGGAGGCGCTGATGGCGATCTGCGACGCCGCCGGTGTCGCCGTGGTCGAGGATTGCGCGCATACGATGGGCGCGGCCTGGAGCGGCGTGCCGTCCGGTCGCTGGGGCACGGTGGGGTGCTATTCCTGCCAGACCTACAAGCACGTCAATTCGGGCGAGGGCGGGCTGATCGTCACCGACGACGCCGACCTCGCCGCGCGGATGATCCTGCTTTCGGGGAGCTACATGCTCTACGACCGCAACGGCACCGCCCCCGACGCAGAAATCTTCGCGCGCCACGCCGGGACCGTGCCGAATGTCTCGGGCCGGATGGACGAGTTGCGGGCCGCGATCTTGCGGCCCCAAATCGCCGACCTGCCCCGACAGGTGGAGCGCTGGAACGCGCGCTACCGCGTGCTCGAGGACGGATTCCGCGCGGCCCCCGGTCTTGCCATCATCGCGCGTCCCCAGGCCGAGGCCTATGTCGGCTCGTCGATCCAGGCGGTCGCGGGCGACCCGGCCCGCGTGCCGTCCTTCGTCGCCGGATGCGCGGCGCGGGGCGTCGAATGGAAGTGGTTCGGGGCCGAACGCGCGGTCGGCTTCACCTCGGCGCACCGGCATTGGGGCTATCTCGCGCCGCAGCGCCTGCCGCGCACCGATGCCGCGCTGGCGGGGCTTCTGGACATGCGCGTGCCGCTGACCTTCGATCTGGACGATTGCGCGCTGATCGGACGGATCGTGGCCGACGAGGCGGCGCGCCACCTCGCGTGACCGCCGACCTGCACGCGGGTCTCAGCCCATCGCGCCCATCTCGTCCTCGTCATCGATGATCCCCTGGCGGGGCGGACGCGCGACCACCTGGCTCGCGTTCCACGTCACGACGTGATCGTGGATCGCGCGCATCAGGTCGCCGGGCGACTTGGCATGGGGCATCGAGAGCCCGAGCGCGTAGGCGATGAGCTCCGAGCAGTACCACCTGTCCCTGGAATGCCGTCGGAAGTTGAAGAGCTGGCTCAGCACCATCGACCAAAGCTCGTAGGGGCGGCCCTCTTCGGCCAGGGCGCGGTCCCAGGCGTCGGGCCGGGCCCAGGGAACGGCGTAGATGTCCCACTTGCCGTCCTCGAGCGTGATCTCCTTGATGCGCACGCCCCCGTCACGGGCCGAGGCGCTGAGACAGGTGACGGTGTCGCCTCGCGCGGGGCGTGTGTCCTGCCGGATCATCTCGCAATGCGAAAACGGCGACCGGGTCGCCGCCCGCACGATCTTGTCGGCGAGCGTTCCACGACCCCGATAGAAGGCGACCCAATAGCGCGACATCTGGCAAATCCTCGTGACCGGAACAGCCCCGAGGGTGCAAGCCGACCCCTGTCGCGGTCAAGCATGGTATTCCCGACCCATGGACGCGGCGCGGACGAGGCGCTATGAACTGAACGAGCGTTCAATTCCGCGGGAGGGCACCATGTTCAACGCCACAATGCAGTTCGACCTTGGCGACGACGTGAACGCCCTGCGCGAGATGGTGCATCGCTGGGCGCAGGACCGCGTCCGCCCGCTGGCCGCCGGGATCGACGCGTCGAACGAATTCCCCTCCGACCTCTGGACCGAGATGGGCGAGCTGGGCCTTCTGGGGATCACCGTCCCCGAGGAGGATGGCGGCGCGGGCATGGGCTATCTCGCGCATGTCATCGCCGTCGAGGAAATCGCGCGCGCCTCGGCTTCGGTGTCCCTGTCCTACGGCGCGCATTCGAACCTTTGCGTCAACCAGATCGCGCTGAACGGCTCGGCGGAGCAGAAGGCGCAGTACCTCCCCGGCCTGATCTCGGGCGAGCATGTCGGCGCGCTGGCCATGTCCGAAGCCGGCAGCGGCTCGGATGTCGTGTCCATGAAGCTGCGGGCCGAGAAGCGGAACGACCGCTATGTCCTGAACGGCACGAAATACTGGATCACCAACGGGCCCGATGCCTCGACGCTGGTGGTCTATGCCAAGACCGACCCGGATGCCGGCTCGAAGGGGATCACGGCCTTCCTGATCGAGAAGGCGATGACGGGCTTCTCCACCAGCCCGCATTTCGACAAGCTCGGGATGCGCGGCTCGAACACGGCCGAGCTGATCTTCGAGGATGTCGAGGTGCCGTTCGAGAACGTGCTGGGCGAGGAGGGGCGCGGTGTGCAGGTCCTCATGTCCGGGCTCGACTACGAACGCGTCGTGCTGGCCGGGATCGGCACCGGCATCATGGCCGCCTGCCTCGACGAGGTGATGCCCTATCTGGCCGAGCGCAAGCAGTTCGGAAAGCCCATCGGGTCGTTCCAGCTCATGCAGGGCAAGATCGCCGACATGTACACGGCGATGAACTCGGCCCGCGCCTATGTCTACGAGGCCGCCAAGGCCTGCGACGCGGGCCGCGTCACGCGCCAGGACGCCGCCGCCTGCTGCCTTTACGCCTCCGAACAGGCGATGGTGCAGGCGCATCAGGCCGTGCAGGCGATGGGCGGCGCGGGCTTCATGAACGACACGCCCGTCAGCCGGATTTTCCGGGACGCCAAGCTGATGGAGATCGGCGCGGGTACGTCCGAGATTCGCCGGATGCTGGTCGGCCGCGAGATGATGGGAGCGATGGCGTGATCCGCGCCGTCGGTCTCGTCTTGATGCTTGCCGCTCCTGCCGCGGCGCAGGAACTGAGCTTTTCGCCCGCGGCGACCGAGGCGTGCCTCGCTGCCGGGGCCGGCCCCGCCTGCATCGGCGTCTCGGCCAATCTGTGCATGACCGAGACGCCGGGCGGCAGCTCGACGGTCGGGACGGGCGGCTGTCTTTGGGCCGAAGCCGACTATTGGGACGACCGGTTGAATACGGCCTATGGCGCGCTTCGCACGGATGCGCGTGCCATCGATGCCGAGATGCGCGATCTCGGAAGTGCCGCGCCGTCGCAGGCCGAGGCCTTGCGCGAGATGCAGCGGGCCTGGATGTCCTTCCGCGACGCGGCCTGCGTCTACGAAGCGTCGCTCTGGGGCGGCGGAACGGGCGCCGGACCGGCGTCGAACGGCTGCTGGATGCTCCAGACCGGGCGGCAGGCGCTGGACTTCGAAGACCGTCTCGCGGAGCGCAGCCGATGAAACTTCGATCCTCCCACATCCCCGGCTCGGACGCCGCCAAGGCCAACCGCGCCGCCCATCTCGACGCGCTGGACGAGGTGCGCGTGGCTGCCGAATGGGCGCAGGGCGGCGGGGGCGAGAAATCCCGCGCGCGTCACCTGTCCCGCGGCAAGATGCTGCCCCGCGACCGCGTGGCGAACCTGCTCGATCCGGGTTCGCCCTTTCTCGAAGTGGGCACCTTCGCGGGGCACGACATGTATGACGGCGCGGCGCCCGGCGGGGGGGCCATCGCGGGCATCGGCCTCGTGCACGGGCGGCAGGTCATGGTGGTCTGCAACGACGCGACCGTGAAGGGCGGGACCTACTACCCCGTCACCGTCAAGAAGCACCTCCGCGCCCAAGAGATCGCCGAGGAGAACCGGCTGCCCTGCGTCTATCTTGTCGATAGCGGGGGCGCGAACCTGCCCAACCAGGACGAGGTCTTTCCCGACCGCGACCATTTCGGGCGCATCTTCTACAACCAGGCGCGGATGTCCGCGAAGGGCATCGCCCAGATCGCTGTCGTCATGGGCTCCTGCACGGCGGGCGGGGCCTACGTGCCCGCCATGTCCGATGTCTCGATCATCGTGCGCGAGCAGGGGACGATCTTCCTTGCCGGGCCGCCCTTGGTGCGCGCCGCGACGGGCGAGGTCGTGACGGCCGAGGATCTGGGTGGCGGCGACGTCCACACGCGGCTTTCAGGCGTGGCGGACTACCTGGCCGAAGATGATGGCCACGCGCTGGCCATCGCCCGCGATGCCGTCCGCAGCCTCGGGGGCGGTGCGACGATCGAGATCGGGCATTTCGAGCCGCCTGCCTACGACCCCGACGAGCTGCTCGACGTTGTCCCCGCCAGCCTGACGACGCCCTATGACATCCGCGAGGTCATCATGCGCCTCGTCGACGGCTCGCGCTTCGACGAGTTCAAGGCGCGCTTCGGCGAGACGCTGGTGACCGGCTTCGCCCATGTCGAGGGCATGGCCGTGGGCATCGTCGCCAACAACGGCGTCCTCTTCTCCGAGGCCGCGCAGAAGGGCGCGCATTTCGTCGAACTCTGCTCGCAGCGGAAGATCCCGCTGGTGTTCCTGCAGAACATCACGGGCTTCATGGTCGGCCGGAAATACGAGAACGAGGGCATCGCGCGCCACGGCGCCAAGATGGTCACGGCGGTGGCGTCGACCTCCGTGCCGAAGATCACGATGCTGGTCGGCGGCAGCTTCGGGGCCGGGAATTACGGCATGGCGGGGCGCGCGTATCAGCCGCGCTTTCTCTGGACCTGGCCCAACAGCCGCATCTCGGTGATGGGCGGGGCGCAGGCGGCGGGCGTGCTGGCGACGGTCAAACGTGCCGCGATGGAGAAGGCCGGCGAGGACTGGTCCGCCGAGGCCGAGGCCGCCTTCAAGCGCCCCACCGAAGAGATGTTCGCCCGCCAGTCGCACCCGCTCTATGCCTCGGCCCGGCTCTGGGATGACGGCATCGTCGATCCGCGCAAGTCGCGCGCGGTTCTGGCGCTGTCGCTGCGCGCGGCGCTCAATGCCCCGATCGAGGACACGCAGTTCGGCGTGTTCCGCATGTGATGGCGGGGCCGGTGCCATATTTCGGCCCGACCGGGGCGCTAGCGATCGGGTATGACCGCCGCCGCCGATCAGCCCCGCGTCCCGCTGCGCACCCGCCTGGGCCGGTATCTGCTGCGGCGGCTGCGGCGCAAGCTTCCCTTCCTCGCGCTCTATGCCGTGCTGGCCGCGACAGGCACGCTGGGCGAGTTGCGCGACCGTGCGGGCGCCGAGATCGGCCCGGCCTTCGCGGAGTTCCGCGAGACGCTCGAAACCTACAGCGCCCTGAAGCGCGCGCAATTGGCGCAGGCCAAGCTGGAGACCTGTGCGTCGGCCCCTGTGCCACGCCGGACCGAGGGCGGTCATGCGTTTCAGTCGGTCGCCGCCCCGCCCGACTGCTGATGCCGCGGGGGGTCGCGCCGTGACCGGACCCGATCTCCAGACGCTGGTCGACACGCATCCCGATGCCGAGACCTTCCGCTTCGGCGACGGCCCCGCGCTCTCGGCCGAGATCCTCGCGCTGGTGCGGGCCGGTACCAAGACCGTCACGGTCGAGGCGATGCGCGTCTACGAGGCCCCGGAGGGCGATGCGCTGCCCGAGGTCGGACGCCGCGACATCGCGCTCGAATGGGACGGCTGCCCGGCGGTGATGGTCGAGACCGTCGCCGTGGACCGGATGCGGTTCGACGAGATGACCGAGGACCGCGTCGCCGCGCAGGGCGAGTTCCGCGACCTCGCGCATTGGCGCGACGGTTACCGCGCCTATTTCCAACGGACCGGCGGCTGGTCCGAGGATCTTGCGCTGATGGTCGAGACCTTCCGGGTCGTCGAGGATTACGCATGAGCACCGAATCCCCCTGGGGCCGGTCCGCCGAGGCGACCAGCGTGCCACGCGTCCGTCAACAGCGCGGCCCGGCCGTGCAGGTCTGGCTCATCCACCGCGACGGCCGGCCCGATTTCTACGAGACCATCTTCGACTTCGCGACCTTCGTGGAGGCGTCGCGCACGGCCGAGCCCTCGCTCCTCGTCTGGTCGGGTCGCGACGATGTCGACCGGACGGGTCTGCGCCAGACACTGCGCAGGATCGTCACCGCCGAGATCGACGCCGCGCGCGCCCAGCTCAACGACGGCGGTCGAGAGGCCGAGGCCGAGGCGCGGACGGGCATGGGGCTCGTGCTGACGCTCGCCGCGCAGGGCGCGCTTCTGGCGATGCGTGCGACGCCCGCGGGCCTCGCGACCTCGGCGCTGCTCGGGGTGGCGGCGCTGGTGCTCGGGCGGGACCGCCACGCGCCCGGCCCTCACGATCCGGCCCGGCTCGAGGCCGAGATCGAGCGGGTGAAGGCGGCGACCGACCGCGCGCTCGACCGGCTCGACCTCAAGATCCACCCGGAGCTGTCCGGAGGCGAGGGCGATTCCGACGCCTGGCCGCTGCCGCAAGCCGTGCGCGACGTGAAGGAGACCCCATGTTCCGCAAGATCCTGATCGCCAACCGGGGCGAGATCGCCTGCCGCGTGATCGACACCTGTCGCAGGCTCGGTGTTCGCACCGTCGCGGTCCATTCCGACGTCGACGCCCATGCGCGCCACGTCGAAATGGCCGACGAAGCGGTCTCGCTCGGCGGTGCGGCCCCGGCCGACAGCTACCTGCGCGGCGATGCGATCATCGAGGCGGCGCGCGCGACCGGCGCCGAGGCGATCCATCCCGGCTACGGCTTCCTGTCAGAGAACCCCGATTTCGTCGAGGCCGTCGAGGCGGCGGGGCTGGTCTTCATCGGGCCGTCCGCCAAGGCGATCCGGGCGATGGGCCTGAAGGACGCAGCCAAGGCGCTGATGGAGGAGGCGGGCGTGCCCGTCGTGCCGGGCTACCGGGGCGCCGATCAGGACTCGGACGCGCTGGCGCGAGAGGCGGAGGCCATCGGCTACCCGGTGCTCATCAAGGCGGTCGCCGGCGGCGGCGGGAAGGGGATGCGCAAGGTCGAGGCGCCCGAGGACTTCGCGGACGCGCTGGACGCGGCGACCTCGGAGGCGCGGAAGGCCTTCGGCAACGATCATGTGCTGATCGAGAAATGGGTCGCCACGCCGCGCCATATCGAGGTGCAGGTCTTCGGCGACGGCACGCGGGCCGTCCACCTCTTTGAGCGGGACTGCTCGCTCCAGCGGCGCCACCAGAAGGTCATCGAGGAGGCGCCCGCGCCCGGCATGACGGCCGAGATGCGGGACGCGATGGGCGAGGCCGGCGTCCGCGCCGCCGAGGCTATCGGCTATGCCGGGGCGGGCACGGTCGAGTTCATCGTGGATGCGACCGACGGTCTCCGGGCGGACCGGTTCTATTTCATGGAGATGAACACGCGCCTGCAGGTCGAGCACCCGGTGACCGAAGCGATCACCGGCGTCGACCTCGTGGAATGGCAGCTCCGCGTCGCCGCGGGCGAGGGCCTGCCCAAGCGGCAGGACGAGCTTTCGATCGACGGCCACGCCTTCGAAGCGCGGCTCTATGCCGAGGACGCGGCGAGCGGGTTCCTGCCTCAGACCGGACGGCTGACGCATCTCTCGTTTCCCGAGGGCGCGCGCGCCGAGACCGGGGTCCGGGCGGGTGATGTCATCAGCCCGTGGTACGACCCGATGATCGCCAAACTCGTGACGCATGGGCCGACGCGGGCGACGGCGCTGGGCGCGCTGGAGCGGGCACTGGCGGGCACGCAGGTCGCGGGAACCGTCACGAACCTCGCCTTCCTCCGAAAGCTCGTGCAGCACGAGGGGTTCGGCCGCGGCGAGGTCGATACAGGCCTGATCGACCGCGAAGTCGAGACGCTGGCCGCGAACCCCGTCGCCTGCATCCGGACACGGGCGCTGGCGGCGGTGTTGGCGCTGGGACTGGACGAGCCATCCGTCCATGACGGCTTCCACCTTTGGGAGCCGCTGCGCTGGACGGTCGCGATGAACCACCGTGGCGAGGCGATCGACGCCATGGTCACAGCCCACGGTGCGGGCACCTACGCGGTCGATCTGGGCGACGGTCCGGTCGAGGTGGTGCGCGCGCCCGCAGGCTGGGTGGTGGACGGGCGGGCCGTCGGCGCCGCATGGCATCGCGATCCGGGCCGTCTGACGATCTTCTGGGGAAATGCCTATCCGTTCGACCTGATCGATCCGCTGGACGTGGCCGCCGCCGCCGGGGCCGCGTCGGGCGTGGTCGAGGCGCCGATGCCCGGCCTCGTGAAAGCGGTCTTCGTCGAGGCCGGGGCCGAGGTCGCGGCGGGCGCGCGGCTGGCCATCCTCGAAGCGATGAAGATGGAGCATACGTTGGTCGCACCGCATGACGGCACTGTGGCCGAGGTCCTGGCCAAGGCGGGCGACCAGGTCGAGGCGGGTGCCGCGCTGGTCCGGATGGAGGACGAGGCATGACGCGGCCGTCGCGACCGTGGCGGGCGCCGGGGCTCTGCCCCGGACCCCGAGGTATTTCGGGCCAGAGGAGTGTCGCGGTATGACCGGCATCCTCTTGCATCACGTCCCCCAGAGCCGGTCGCAGCGCGTGCTCTGGCTTCTGCACGAGCTGGACGTGCCGTTCGAGGTCCGGACCTGGCCCTTCGACAAGACGCTGCGGTCGGACGAGTTCCTCGCGCTCAACCCGGCGGGCCGTGTCCCCGCGCTCGAGATGGACGGGCGATCCTACTGGGAGACGGGCGCGATCGTGGAGCTTCTGTGCGAGCGCTTCCCCGAGGCCGGGATGGGACGCGCGCCGGACCATCCGGAGCGGGCCGATTGGCTGATCTGGGTACATTTCAGCGAGACGATCAGCCAGCATGCCGCGGCATTGACGCAGGCCCATGTCGCGCTTCGCGAAGACTGGATGCGCTCGCCGGTTGCCATGAAGCTGGAGGCCGCGCGCGTGGGCAAATGCTTCGATGCCATCGAAGCGCGGCTGGCGGGCGATTGGCTGCTGCCGTCGGGGTTCTCGGCGGCGGATATCTGCGTGGCGCAGGCCGCCGCGATGGGCCGCCGGTTTCACGCGGTGGGTGACCGCCCGCGTATGGCAGGCTGGCTCGACCGGTGCCTCGCGCGGCCCGGCTGGGCCGCGTCGGACCAGGGCGGCGCGCTCTATGACCGGGCGTTTTACGATGCACCGCCCGTGATCGCACCGGAGGACGCATGACCGGCCCGGTCGAAATCTTCGAGGTCGGCCCCCGCGACGGGCTCCAGAACGAGGCACGCGCGATACCGGCCGCCGAGAAGATCGCGCTGATCGACCTGTTGTCGAAGGCGGGCTTCCGGCGGATCGAGGTGGCGAGCTTCGTGAGTCCCAGATGGGTGCCGCAGATGGCCGACGGCGCCGAGGTCCTGGCTGGGATCAAGCGCCACGACGGCGTGTCCTACGCGGCGCTGACGCCGAACCTGCGCGGCTATGAGAACGCGCGCGATGCGGTGGTCGACGAGGTGGCGATTTTCGCCAGCGCCTCGGAGGGGTTCTCGAAGGCCAATCTCAACGCCACCATCGCCGAGAGCCTCGCCCGGTTCGAGCCTCTGGTCGCCGCCGCCCGCGCCGACGACATGCCGGTCCGGGGCTACGTGTCCTGCGTCGTGGAATGCCCGTTCGACGGGGCCGTGCCGCCCGGTGACGTGGCGCGGGTCGTCGCGGCGCTGCGCGCATTCGGCTGCTACGAGGTCAGCCTCGGTGACACGATCGGGCGCGGACTTCCCGAGGCGGTGGATGCGATGCTGGGCGCGGTGCTGGGCGAGATGGAGGCCACGGCGCTGGCCGGGCATTTCCACGATACGGCCGGGCGCGCGCTGGACAATGTGGACGTGGCGCTCGGGCGCGGGCTGCGCGTATTCGACGCCGCGGTGGGTGGGCTCGGCGGTTGTCCCTATGCCCCGGGAGCGGCCGGGAACGTCGCGACCGAGGCCGTGCTCGCGCATCTGCACGCGGCAGGCTACGAAACCGGCCTCGACGCGGCGGTCGTGGATGCGGCGGCCGAGATGGCACGCGGCATGAGGGCCGGCTGATGGACGTCTTCCGGGGCGCCGAGCGGATGATGGCGATGGACGACGCGACATGGCGCCGACATGCCAACCCGTGGTCGGTCTGGTCGCGCTTCACGGTCCTGCCGCTTCTGGTTCTGGCGATCTGGAGCCGGGTCTGGCTGGGGTGGTGGGCGCTTCTGCCGATCGCCTTGGCGCTCGGGTGGAACTGGCTGAACCCGAGGGTCTTTCCACCGGTGGACCGGCTCGGTGGCTGGGCGGGACGCGCCGTCATGGGTGAGCGCATCTTCCTCGAGCACCGGAGCGAGATCGCGCCGCATCACCGTCGCGCCGCCACGGTCCTGACCTGGGCCTCGGCCGCGGGAGCCGTTCCGCTGGTCGTCGGGCTCTGGGCGCTTTGGTGGGAGGGTGCGGTGTTCGGAACGCTGCTGGCGGCGCTGCCGAAGGTCTGGTTCTGCGATCGGATGGTCTGGATCTACGAGGATTGGGTGGGCGCAGGTCGCGCGCTGCCGGGGGAGGACATGACATGAGCTACGAGACCCTGGACGTGACGCGCGACGGGCGTGGTGTCGTGACCGTTCGGCTGGACCGTCCGGACATGCACAACGCCCTCTCGGCGCCGATGATGGACGAGTTGACGGCCGTGGCCGCGATGCTTGCGGCCGATGGCAGCCGCGTCGTGGTGCTGACCGGGACAGGCCGATCCTTTTGCGCGGGCGGCGACCTCGGCTGGATGCGGGCGCAGTTCGATGCTCCGCCCGAGGCGCGGGCCACCGAGGGTCGACGCCTGGCGCACATGCTGCAGGCGTGGAACACGCTGCCGAAGCCGGTGATCGGCCGGGTGCAGGGCAACGCCTTCGGCGGTGGCGTGGGGCTTGCCTGCATCTGCGACGTGGCGATCGGCGCGGTGGGCGCGCTCTTCGGCCTGACCGAGACACGGCTGGGCCTGATCCCCGCGACCATCGGGCCTTATGTGATCGCGCGCATGGGCGAGGGTCGCGCGCGGCGGGTCTTCATGTCGTCGCGCCGCTTCGACGCGGCCGAGGCCGTCGATCTGGGCATCCTCGCGCGGGTGGTCGAGGCCGAGGCCCTCGATGCGGCAGTCGAGGCCGAGGTTGCGCCATATCTCGCTTGTGCGCCCGGCGCGGTGGCAGAGGCCAAGCGGCTTGCCCGTGCGCTCGGGCCGGTGATCGACGAAGCCACGATCGAGCGGACGATCGAGGCGCTGATCGCCCGCTGGGAGGGGGACGAGGCCGCAGAGGGCGTCGGTGCCTTCTTCGAGAAGCGCCCGCCGCGCTGGGCCGGCTGAGGCACGCCGAGCCGCGCACGACGGCTTGCGGGCGCGCCGCCATCGGGTAGGATTCGCGCAATCCCCTCGCCAGAAGGACCTGCAGGCATGTTCACCCGTCGCGCGATCACCCTGACCCTCGCCCTATGGCCGCTCGCGGCCTGCGCCAACGCGCCCGCCCTGTCGGGCCGCGCCGTCTCCCGGCCCTCCGACCCGGATCTCGTGCCGCGCGCGACGCCCGGCTGGTCGTCCTGGGTCGCGGCGTTCAAGCCGCGCGCCGCCGCCGCGGGGATCCGCGCCGATGTGGTCGAGCGCGCCTTTCGGGGGCAGGGCTACGTGCCCGGCGTGGTCGCCCGCGACCGCAACCAGACCGAGTTCAAGCGCAGCTTCGAGGATTACCTCAACATCGTCGCCCCCGAGCGGAAGGTGCAGGCGGGTCGCGCCGCCTTCGCGCGCCACCGCTCGACCCTTTCGGCCATCGAAAGCCGCTACGGCGTGCCCGCCGAGATCGTCGCCGCCATCTGGGGCGTCGAGAGCAATTTCGGCCAGCGGCGCGGCGACATCCCTACGATCAGCGCCGTCTCGACACTGGCCTTCGACGGGCGGCGGGGCGCGTTCTTCGAAAAGCAGCTGATCGCCGCGCTGCGCATCCTGCAATCGGGCGACATCACGCCCGAGCGGATGCTCGGGAGCTGGGCGGGGGCGATGGGGCACACGCAGTTCATCCCGACGAGCTACCTGCAATCGGCGGTCGATTTCACCGGCGACGGACGCCGCGACATCTGGAGCGATGACCCGGCGGATGCGCTGGCTTCGGCGGCGGCCTATCTGCGGGATGCGGGCTGGCAGCGGGGCCAGAGCTGGGCGGTCGAGGATCCGTCGGGGAATCTCACGCCGGATCGCGGCGGACCCAGCTTCCGGACAGGCCCGAACTTCCGGGTCATCAAGCGCTACAACAATTCGGATTCCTACGCGCTGGGCGTCGGCCACCTGGCGGATCGGATCGCCGGGGGCGGGGCGCTGCGGCAAGGGTTCGGCCCGGATGGCGACGGGTTGGTGAAGTCGCAGCGGGTCGATCTGCAACGACGCCTGACCGCCGCCGGGTTCGACACCGATGGCGATGACGGCGTGCTCGGCCCCAAGAGCCGGGCCGCGATCGCCGCCTATCAGCGGAGCGTCGGTCTCGAGGCGACGGGGCGTCCGTCGGTCGCGCTGTTGCAGCGTCTCGGAGGCTAGATCGGGCACGCGGTTCGGGGGCTGTCATTGCCTGACACGGCCGCACCGCCCACCTGTTCCGGAGACTTACACCGACCGGAGCGTCCGATGCGACTGATCCTGCCCCTTTTTTTCTGCGTGGCCTTCGCCGGGGTCGCGACGGCCCAGACCCTGCGCAACGACAGTGGCGGTGCCGTCAATCTGCGGGGCGGGCCGGGAACGCTCTTTCCGGTGCTGGGCACGCTCGGGGCGGGTGTGGCCGTCGAGCGTGGCCGCTGCGATCTCGAAGGGCGCTGGTGCCTCGTCTCGACCGACGGAGCGTTCGGGTGGGTCAATACGGCCTATCTCGCGGCGCGGTCGCCGACAGCGCCGGTCCCCGAGGTGATCGTCACACCGCTGCCGTCCACCGGCGCTGCGCCGTTCGAGCCGCCCGCCGACCTGCCGCGCGAGATCGTATCGGCGGTCCTCGGGCTGGGCGGCGGCACCGTCACGGGCGCGCGGCCGCCCACCATCCTGTCGACCACGGCCCCGATGTGGAACATCACCACCGGCGAGGTGAACCTGCGATCCGGGCCGGGCACCGGTAATCCGGTCGTCGGTCAACTGCGGCCGGGCGAGGGCGGGCGCATCGACGTCTGCTCGCCCGACGAGCAATGGTGCCGCATCGGCGCGCCTGACGGCCGGCAGGGTTGGGTGAAGGCGACGCTGATCGGCGAGCGCCGGATGGCGCCCTAACGGCCCGGCGCCCGTTGACCCCCCGCGGCGCGCCACCTAGAACCGGCTCCAGACGCGAGCGGAGTGCCAGACATGCTGATGGAATACCTGCCCATCCTGATCTTTCTCGGCGTGGCCATCGGGCTCGGCCTCGTCCTGATCCTCGCCGCTGCCCTGATCGCCGTGCGTGCTCCGGACCCCGAGAAGGTTTCGGCCTACGAATGCGGCTTCAATGCCTTCGATGATGCGCGCATGAAGTTCGACGTCCGGTTTTACCTCGTCGCCATCCTCTTCATCATCTTCGACCTCGAGATCGCATTCCTGTTTCCGTGGGCCGTGTCCTTCGCGGGCCTTTCGATGGAGGCGTTCTGGTCGATGATGGTCTTCCTCGCCGTGCTCACGGTTGGCTTCGCCTACGAGTGGAAGAAGGGCGCGCTCGACTGGGAGTGATGCGCCGGTCCAGCATCGCAATTCGAAGGGTCGCCTCGGGCGGCCCTTTCTTTTTGCTGCGGCGCAGCATCTTTCCTTGCCTCGGACCGCATTTAGGTTCATACCATCCAAGTAGATGGTAGAATGAGGCTGTCATGCCGAAGCAGGTGAAGGCGACCGAGACCGAGAAGATCACGATGAACCTGGGATATGTCGATCTTGGGCGGATCGATCTTCTGGTCGAGGAAGGCTTTTTCACCAATCGGACCGATTTCATCAGGACCGCAATCCGGGCGCAGCTTGACCGGCACGGCACCGAGGTCGGGGCGCTCGTCGAGCGTCGCGTGCTGGAGATGGGCCTGCGGGACATCACGCGGGCCGAACTCGAGGCCGCGCGCGCGGCGGGCGAACGGCTGCATGTCAAGGTCGTCGGCCTGGCCCGGCTCGCCGAGGACATTCCGCCGGATCTCGCCCGCGAGACCATCGCAGAAATCACCGTGCTGGGGGCGCTTCAGGCGTCGCCCGCACTTAAAGACGCCCTGCGCGACCGCATCAGGTAAGCGCGACGAGGAGAGACCCGATGGACGGAGACTTCATGGCGGCCATGCGCCGCACGCTCGACCTGACAAAGAGCGGCGATCTCGGCACGGCGACGCGTCAGATCCAGGCCGCACTGTCGGGCAGCGGAGACGCGCCGCACGCGGAGGCCGCGGCCGAACCGGACCCGAAGCCGAAGCGCACGGCCGCGACCGCTTCCCGGGTCGAGGACGCCGAAATCGTGGACGAGACACCGCCGCGTCGCCGCGCCCGCAAGCCGCTGGGTGCCACGCTGGACGCTCTGCGCAGGCGGCCCCGCGCGACGGGCGGTGCGATGCCCGAACTCGCCGACGGGGCGGTCTGGGACAGAAGGCGCCATGCCGGGCGGTTCGGGGCCCGCGATGTCCGGGTCCATATTCCCGCCAGCGTCGCCGCAGAGGGGGCGGCGGGGCTGATCGTGATGCTGCATGGTTGCACCCAGACGCCCGAGGATTTCGCCATCGGCACCGCGATGGGGCGCCAAGCCGAAGATCATCGCCTCGTCGTCGCCTATCCCGCACAAGACCGGTCGGCCAATGCGCAGGGCTGCTGGGCCTGGTTTCAACCTGCCGATCAGGGACGGGGCGGCGAATCCGCCCTGATCGCCGAGATGGCGGGCCAGATCGCAACGGAATTCGCGGTGCCCGACGGGCGCGTCTTTGTGGCGGGCCTGTCGGCCGGGGGCGCGATGGCGGCGGTCACGGCCGCCGCGCATCCCGAGGTCTTCGGGGCGGCGGGCGTGCATTCGGGGCTGGCGCCGGGCGCGGCCCGCGACATGGTCTCGGCCTTCGCGGCGATGCGCGGTGACGGGACGGCGGCGCAGCCGGGACCCACCATGCCGATGATCCTCTTTCACGGGGACGCGGATCGGACCGTCGCGCCGGCCGCGGCGGACTGGGGCACGCGCGATCTCGATACGCCTGCCACCGATGCTCCGGCAAACCATGGCCGCAGGGTCCGGCGCACGGTCGGGCGGACGATGGCCGGCGGCGCGGTCGAGGTCTGGCGCATCGCCGGGGCCGGGCACGCGTGGTCCGGGGGCGATCCGCGCGGCAGCTATGCCGACGCGGCCGGTCCGGACGCCTCGGCCGAGATGGTGCGGTTCTTCCTCGGACTGTCCTGACGTGCCGCACGGCTACGATCGGTCGCGGCCCGAGCGGGTGTAAGTCGCACCGTCCAAGGCCTACATTCGGGTCAGGGTCGCGTTGACCGCCCGCGGGGTGCGGGCTACACCGCGACCGACCCTGCGGGACCCGATCCCGCGGGCAGAATTCCGAAACGGAGCGATGCGATGGGCGTGCAGACCGGACTGAACACCGCGGGCGGCGACAAGGAGCATGCGACGCAGCTCCTGAACCGCGAGCTTCAGGACAAGGGCTTCCTGCTGACCTCGACCGAGGACATCATCAACTGGGCGCGCACCGGCTCGCTCCACTGGATGACGTTCGGGCTGGCTTGCTGCGCGGTCGAGATGATGCACACGGCCATGCCACGCTATGACATGGAACGCTTCGGCACCGCGCCCCGCGCGTCTCCGCGCCAGTCGGACCTGATGATCGTGGCGGGCACGCTGACCAACAAGATGGCGCCCGCACTCCGCAAGGTCTATGACCAGATGCCGGAGCCGCGATACGTCCTCTCGATGGGCAGCTGCGCCAATGGCGGCGGCTACTATCACTACAGCTATTCCGTCGTGCGCGGCTGCGACCGGATCGTGCCGGTCGACCTTTACGTGCCGGGTTGCCCGCCGACGGCAGAGGCATTGCTCTACGGGTTGCTGCAACTTCAGCGGAAGATCCGCCGGACAGGGACCCTCGTGCGATGAGCGACCAACTCGAAGAACTCGTCGCCCATATCGAGATGCGCCAACCCGAGCGCATCACGGGCCATTCCATCGCCCATGGCGAGCTGACGCTGGAAGCCATCGCGTCGGACATCCCTGCGCTCGTGGAGTTTCTCAAGACCGACGAGCAGTGCCGTTTCACGTCGCTCGTGGACATCACGGCCATCGACTATCCGGGCGACGAGCGCCGCTTCGTCGTGGTCTATCATTTCCTCTCGATGTACCGGAACCAGCGCATCCGCCTGAAGGCCGCGGTTCGCGAGGAAGAGATCGTGCCCTCGATCACCGAGGTCTATCCGGCGGCGAACTGGTTCGAACGCGAGGTGTTCGACATGTTCGGCATCCTCTTCTCGGGCCATCCGGACCTGCGCCGCATCCTCACCGATTACGGCTTCCGGGGCTATCCGCTGCGCAAGGACTTCCCGACGACCGGCTACACCGAGGTCCGCTATGACGAGGTTCAGAAGCGCGTCGTCTACGAGCCGGTCTCGCTGACGCAGGAATACCGCCAGTTCGACTTCATGTCCCCCTGGGAGGGCGCGGAATACGTGCTGCCCGGCGACGAGAAAGGCGAGGCGAAGTGACTGCCGCCGAAACCGATCTTCGCGACGTCGCGCAGCGTTACTGCGAGGGCGTCTACCACGCGCGCCCCGAGATCTTCGAGGAGATCTGCCACGACCGCTTCGCGATGACCGAGATCACGCCCGAGGGTGGCGAGAACGCATGGGACAAGGCGTCCTATCTCGAGCGGGTGCGGGGCCGGTCGGCCTTTCCGGGCGACGTATCGGCCGAGATCCTCGATGTCGACATCGCGGGTGACGAGATCGCGCGCGTCCATCTCTGGGTCGATGTGCCGCCGCGCCGCTACGAGGATCATCTCGGCTTCGTCCGCGTGGACGGGTCGTGGAAGCTTCTGACGAAGGTGTTCCGCACGATGGGCCCTTCGACGGTGGAGGCGTAGGGCGGTGGCCGACACACTCTCCGGACGCTGCCTCTGCGGGGCTTGTGCCTTCACCGCGCGCCCCGACGGGCCCGCGGGGACGGGCGCCTGTCACTGCGGCATGTGCCGGAAATGGTCGGGCGGCATCTTCATGTCCGTCGATTGCGGCGACAGCGTCGCCTTCGAAGACGGCGCGCCGCTGGGCCGCTTTCGCGGATCGGACTGGGGCGAGCGGGTGTTCTGCACGGCATGCGGCGCGTCGCTGCTCTGGCAGCTCCAGGACGGCACGCACCAGCATGTCTCGATCCAGTGTTTCGAGGACCCGGGCCAGTTCGAGATCGGCGTCGAGGTCTTCATCGACAAGAAGCCCGGCAATTACGCCCTCGCGGGCGACCGCAAGACGATGACGGAGGCCGAGGTCTTCGCGCTCTATGCTTCCGAAGGAGGAACGACCTGATGGATGGCGACCTGACCCCGGCCCGCGGATACGAGGACGCCCTCACCGGCGAGCAGAAGATCCGCAACTTCAACATCAACTTCGGGCCTCAGCACCCGGCGGCGCATGGCGTGCTGCGGCTTGTGCTGGAGCTCGACGGCGAGATCGTCGAGCGCTGCGATCCGCATATCGGCCTTCTGCATCGCGGCACCGAGAAGCTGATGGAGAGCCGGACCTACCTCCAGAACCTTCCCTATCTCGACCGCCTCGATTACGTGGCGCCGATGAACCAGGAGCATGCCTGGTGCCTCGCCATCGAGCGGCTGACCGGCACCGAGGTGCCGCGCCGCGCCCAGCTGATCCGGGTGCTCTACTGCGAGATCGGGCGCATCCTCAGCCACATCCTCAACGTCACCACGCAGGCGATGGACGTCGGCGCGCTGACCCCGCCGCTCTGGGGTTTCGAGGAGCGCGAGAAGCTGATGGTGTTCTACGAGCGGGCCTCGGGCGGCCGGCTCCACGCCGCCTATTTCCGGCCCGGCGGCGTCCATCAGGACCTGCCGCCCGACCTGATCGACGACATCGAGACCTGGATCGCGGACTTCCCGCGCGTCCTCGCCGATATCGACGGCCTGCTGACCGAGAACCGGATCTTCAAGCAGCGCAATGTCGACATCGCCATCGTCTCCGAGCAGGAGGTGATGGACTGGGGCTTCTCGGGCGTGATGGCGCGCGGGTCGGGCCTCGCCTGGGACCTGCGCCGCGCGCAGCCCTACGAGTGCTACGACGAGTTCGACTTCCTGATCCCCACGGGCAACAACGGCGATTGCTACGATCGCTACCTCGTCCGTATGGAGGAGATGCGGCAGTCGCTCCGGATCATGACGCAGGCCATCGAGAAGCTGCGCGCCCCCGAAGGGCAGGGCGACGTGCTGGCCCGCGGCAAGATGACCCCGCCGAACCGGGGCGACATGAAGACCTCGATGGAAAGCCTCATCCATCACTTCAAGCTTTATACCGAAGGCTTCCACGTCCCCGCGGGCGAGGTCTATGCCGCCGTCGAGGCGCCCAAGGGCGAGTTCGGCGTCTACATGGTCTCGGACGGGTCCAACAAACCCTACCGCGCAAAGCTGCGCGCGCCGGGCTACCTGCACCTGCAGGCGATGGATCACATCGCCCGGGGGCATCAGCTCGCCGACGTCGCCGCCATCATCGGGACGCTGGACGTGGTGTTCGGCGAGATCGACCGCTAAGGCGGGCGCAACAGGGACTGACGACACGACGCGGAACGCCGGGATCGTGTGACGACCGAAGGACAGACGACATGCTTCGCCGCCTCCACAAAGACCAACCCGAGAGCTTCGCCTTCACGCCCGCCAACCAGGCCTGGGCCGAGGCGCAGATGACGAAGTATCCCGAGGGGCGGCAGGCCTCCGCGATCATTCCGCTGCTCTGGCGCGCGCAGGAACAGGAGGGATGGCTGACACGGCCCGCCATCGAGCATGTCGCCGACATGCTGGGCCTCGCCTATATCCGGGCGCTCGAGGTCGCGACCTTCTACTTCATGTTCCAGCTTCAGCCGGTGGGCTCGGTCGCGCATATCCAGATCTGCGGCACGACGTCCTGCATGATCTGCGGGGCCGAGGATCTGGTTGCCGTCTGCCGCGACAAGATCGCCTCGCGTCCCCACGTGATCAGCGAAGACGGCAAGCTGAGCTGGGAAGAGGTCGAGTGCCTCGGGGCCTGTGCAAATGCGCCGATGGCCCAGATCGGCAAGGATTACTACGAGGATCTGACGACCGAGCGCTTCGCCGAGATGCTCGACCAGTTCCGCGCGGGCAAGGTTCCGGTGCCGGGTCCGCAGAACGGCCGCTTCACCTCCGAGCCGCTGGGCGGGGTCACTTCGCTGACCGATGCGGCAGGATCGAAGGAGGAGGCTGCGAACGGCTCGGTCGCGCTGGCCAACCGCATCGGCGACACGATCAAGCGGATCGACGGCACCGAAGTGCCGCTGGTCGCCCCCTGGGGCCGGGCGAACCAGGCCGATGACGACCCGGAGGTCGCGGCGCGCGATCCGATGATGGGGCCGTCGGGCCCCGACGGCAAACAGGCGGGTCGCGTGCGCGGTCAGGCCGATGCGCCGCGCACGCGGGGTGATGCCAGCGACGGGCGCGCCAATGTCCGCGGCTCCGACGCCACGGCCAAGGCGAAGCCCGAGGCCGGCACCGTCGCACCCGAGCCCGAGGGGCGCCCCGCCGCGGGTATCGCGAAGACACACGAGACGCCGACCGTCACCGGCACGACCGACACGGACGGGATGCCCGCGGGCACCCAGACGGCGGCCGAATCGACCGCGACCGCCGATCCGGGCACCAAGCCCGCGACGCTCGATGCGCCGAAGTCCACGGGTGCGGACGATCTCAAGCGCATCCGGGGTGTCGGACCGAAGCTCGAGAAGATGTTGAACGGCATGGGTTTTTGGCATTTCGACCAGATCGCCGCGTGGTCGGACCGCGAAATTGCTTGGGTCGACGGAAACCTCGAAGGGTTCAAGGGACGCGCAAGGCGTGACGAATGGGTGAAACAGGCTAGAGTGTTGGCTGAGGGAGGAGAAACCGAGTTCTCCTCGCGCCAGACTTAAGCGGGCATCCGAACGGTCGGTCGTCCGCGACAGCAGGGGAGCCGCACCATGGATGACAACCGGATCCGTCCCATCGGGACACTCGAGAGCGCAGCGACGTCGGCGGGGGTCGCGGCCCTCGCGGGCGCCGGGACCTTCGCGCTTCTCATGTTGATCGCGGACTGGAGCTTCCTGCAGGCCGTGTTCGGCGGGTTCGTGGTCGCGGCCGTCGTGTTCTGCATCTTGCTCCTGACCATCGCGCGACCGGTCTCTCGGCCGGTGGGCGCAGGCGGCGTGCAGCGCCCGACCGCCGATCTGGCGCAGGCCGAAGCGCCCGGCACGCCGGGCGAGCCCGCCCGCCCGCTGGCGCCGCGCGACGTGAACGCGCCCTCGCCGCACAAGGCCTCGATCGACAGCTCGATGATCTCGGACGTGCGCCGCGACGGCATCGGCGATCCGCGCGTCAACCGCGCGCTGGGCGATCCGTCCCACGCCGTCGGACTGGCGGGCACGGGCCACGCGACCCCGATGCCGGCCCCCGCGCCGGTCGATGCCGACCCGGTCGTGGCCAAGCCCGCCGCCGCGACCACCGCGCCCAAGCCGCAGGCGCAACCCGCCCCGCTGGATGGCGAGGTGGTCTCGCCCGAGCCGCCCAAGGCCGCGCCCCCGAAACCGGCCGCGCCCGCGAAACCCGCCGCGGCGACGTCGTCTGCCAGCGCGGCACCGGATGCGGGCGCCGAGGGCACGAAGCCCGAAACGCTGGACGCCCCGCGGGGCGGCGCAGCCGACGATCTCAAGCGCATTAAGGGCATCGGCCCCAAGCTCGAGACACTCTGCAATCGACTGGGCTTCTGGCATTTCGACCAGGTCGCCAGCTGGTCGGACGAGGAGATCGCATGGGTCGACGCCAATCTCGAAGGCTTCAAGGGACGCGTTCGCCGTGACGACTGGGTCGCGCAAGCGAAGCTTCTGGCCGAGGGCGGCGACACGGCCTTCTCCAAGCGCGTCGACAAGGGTGGGGTCTATTGATGCCGACCGGGCGGCACCGCTTGACGGCGGTGCGCCCGACCTGTTGAAGACGGCCTGAAATGACCGAGCCTTCGCCCTCAGACGTGTCGATCGCCAGGATGCAGCGCAACATCGCGCTGGTGATCCTCGGCACCTTCGCGATCTGGCTGCCGATGCAGGGCATCGCCTATTGGCTGGACCTGCCGACGCGCTTGATGGGACTGCTCGATCTCGTGGCGCTCGCGGCCCTGGGCTGGGCGCTATTCATGCTGTTGCGGGTGCGCAAGCTGCGCCGCAAGGAGGACTGACCCATGCTGCAAGATCAGGACCGGATCTTCACCAATATCTACGGCATGGCGGATCGTTCGCTGAAGGGCGCGCAGGCGCGCGGCCAGTGGGACGGGACCAAGGACCTGATCGCGCTGGGCCGCGACAAGATCGTCGAGATCATGAAGGCGAGTGGCCTGCGCGGGCGCGGCGGCGCGGGCTTCCCGACGGGCCTCAAGTGGTCCTTCATGCCCAAGGAGAGCGATGGGCGCCCGGCCTACCTCGTCATCAACGCCGACGAATCCGAGCCGGGCACCTGCAAGGACCGGGAGATCATGCGCCATGATCCCCACACCCTGATCGAAGGGGCGCTGATCGCGTCCTTCGCGATGGGTGCGCATGCCTGCTACATCTACATCCGAGGCGAATATATCCGCGAGAAGGAAGCCCTCCAGAACGCCATCGACGAGGCCTACGAAGCGGGTCTGCTGGGCAAGAATGCCGCCAAGTCGGGCTGGGATTTCGACCTCTACCTGCATCATGGCGCGGGGGCTTATATCTGCGGCGAGGAAACCGCCCTGATCGAGAGCCTCGAGGGCAAGAAGGGCATGCCGCGCATGAAGCCACCGTTCCCGGCGGGTGCGGGGCTTTATGGCTGCCCCACCACGGTCAACAACGTCGAGTCGATCGCAGTGGTCCCCACCATCCTGCGGCGCGGCGCCGAATGGTTCGCGGGCTTCGGGCGGCCCAATAACGCCGGCACCAAACTCTTCGCCATCTCGGGCCATGTGAACCGGCCCTGCGTCGTAGAAGAGGCCATGTCCATCAGCTTCGAGGAGCTGATCGAGACCCATTGCGGCGGTATCCGCGGCGGTTGGGACAACCTCAAGGCTGTCATTCCCGGCGGGTCGTCGGTGCCGATGATTCCGGGGAAGGACATGCGCGAGGCGATCATGGATTTCGACTACCTGCGCGAGCAGAAGTCGGGCCTGGGCACCGCGGCGGTCATCGTGATGGACAACTCCACCGACGTCATCAAGGCGATCTGGCGGCTGTCGGCCTTCTACAAGCACGAGAGCTGCGGCCAGTGCACGCCGTGCCGCGAAGGCACGGGCTGGATGATGCGGGTCATGGACCGGCTGGTGAAGGGCGAGGCGGAGGTCGAGGAGATCGACATGCTGCTCGATGTCACCAAGCAGGTCGAGGGCCATACGATCTGCGCGCTGGGCGACGCGGCGGCCTGGCCGATCCAGGGTCTGATCCGGCACTTCCGCGACGAGATCGAGGACCGCATCCGGCACAAGCGCACTCCGTCGCCCGCTTCGGTGGCCGCGGAATGATCCGTGGCCTGACGGTCATCTGCGCCCTGACCGCGATCCCGGCCGCCGCGCAGGAGGCCGCACCCGCCGTCGCCGACACCATCGCCGACGGCACCATGCTCTCGGTCATCACCGAACCCTACGCGCACGCCCTCGCGGCGATCGCCGGCTGGGTCGTCCTGACGCTGGTCCTCCTGATCCTGTCGGTTGTGGGCGCGCCCCGTGCCCGGTCCGACAGCGGCATGCCGGTCCGGGACTATTCCGATCCGTTCTACCGCCGCGACCGCGCGTTCCGGAACGCGGTCGAGACATCCGGCCCCTTCATCGCGGCCACGCTTGTCGCCATCCTCGTGGGGGCGTCGCCCTTCTGGACGAACCTTCTGGCCTCGGTCTTCCTCGTCGCGCGCATCGGTATGGCGGCCGTCCATATCCGCACCGAGATTCAGCCTGCCCGTTCGGCCTTCTGGTTCGCTGGCACGCTCTGCGTGACGGGGCTCGCGCTTCTGGCATTGGTCGGGGCCTTCACGCTGTGATCCGGGTGGGGCTGATCGTCCTCGGCTTCGCGACGCCGCTCCGGGCTGACGATCTGCGCCCTGTGCCGGACTATTTCGTCGACACCGTGTTCCTGACCTCGACCGCCCAGACCATCGCGCGGGCCTGCTCGACCCTGTCGCTCGATCCCGCGGCGACGACCCGCCTAACCGAGACCGTTCTCGCCCGGCTCGAGGCCGACGGGTACACCGCCGAGATCATCGCGACGGGAACGGATGATCCGAGTCCGGCCATCGCGGCCTTGCAGGCGGCGTTCCTCGCGAAGCATGATCTGGCCGACGGCGCGCCCGAGGCTCAGGTCTGTGCGGCCGGTCGCGCCGAAATTGCCGGGGACACACCCCTCGGACATCTGATGCTGGAGGTCGCTGAATGACCCTGAGAACCCTGACCCTGATCGCGGCCCTCGTGGGCCTCGCCGGCTGCGGCACCTTCGACAGCCTCGCCTCGGGGGCGAGCGGCCCGTTCAGCGGCGGCGGCGGGTTGCGCGGCAGCGCGACCGAAGTCGGCGGCGTGCGGTTCCGCACGCGGGTCTCGGGCGACGGCCGGGCCTTCACGACCGCCACACGCGGGGCCGACCGGTCCGTCGCGGGCGCGCTCGAAGCCGGGCGCGTCAAGGGCGTCGAATATTGCATCAAGCGCTATGGCGGCTCGGACATCACGTGGACCATCGGGCCCGACCGCCCGGTCGAAGAGGTCGTGCTGGGCGATGGCGGCGCGCTGATCCTGCAGGGGACCTGCGTCACGCGCTGAACCCCGCCGGGTCAGGGCCTTGCAGGGCCCCGCTATTGAATGACGGTCCCGTCGGGACAATTTCGGGTCGGACAGCAATGCCAACCCGGAGGCCGTCATGCCCCTTTTTCTTCGTGCCCTTGCCGCGACCCTGACCGTTGCCGCCACGCCCGTCTTCGCCGCCGGGCTGGAGGACGAGCCGCGCATCACCGAAGGGCTGATCACGGTCGGTATCGCCTACGAGATCGCCGAAGTCTGCCCGACCATCGGCCCGCGCCGCATCCGCGGCCTGCGATATCTGCTGGCGCTGAAATCTGCGGCCAGCGACCTCGGCTACAGCGACGACGAGATCGAGACCTTCATCGACGACGACGCCGCCAAGGACCGGCTTGAGGTCATCGCGCGCGAGCGTCTGGCGGGTCTGGGCGCATCCCGCGGCGACGTCGCGGCCCATTGCCGCGTCGGGGCGGCCGAAGTCGCGAATGACACGCAGGTCGGACGATTGCTCAACCCGAACTGAGCCCAAGGGTTCTGGTCACCGGCGCGCGGCAGGTTTAGAACCGCCGCGAACGGAAGACCGGAGCGTTTGACATGGCCGACCTCAAGACGATCGTGATCGATGGCACCGAGGTCGAGGTGCCCGGCGAGATGACCTTGATTCAGGCCTGCGAACAGGCCGGGATCGAGATCCCCCGCTTCTGCTACCACGAACGGCTGACGATTGCCGGAAACTGCCGGATGTGCCTCGTCGAGGTGGTCGGCGGCCCGCCCAAGCCCGCCGCGTCCTGCGCGATGCAGGTCAAGGACCTGCGCCCCGGCCCCGAAGGGCAGGCGCCCGTCGTCAAGACCAACAGCCCGATGGTCAAGAAGGCCCGCGAGGGGGTGATGGAGTTCCTCCTCATCAACCACCCGCTCGACTGTCCGATCTGCGACCAGGGCGGCGAATGCGACCTTCAGGACCAGGCGATGGCCTACGGCGTCGATTTCTCGCGCTACCGCGAGCCCAAGCGCGCCGCCGTCGATCTGGACCTCGGACCGCTGGTCGAGACGCACATGACGCGCTGCATCTCCTGCACCCGCTGCGTGCGCTTCACGACCGAGGTCGCGGGTGTCACCCAGATGGGCCAGGTCGGCCGCGGCGAGGACAGCGAGATCACGTCCTACCTCGGCGAGACGTTGAAATCGAACCTCCAGGGCAACATCATCGACCTCTGCCCGGTGGGCGCGCTGGTCTCGAAGCCCTATGCCTTCACCGCCCGGCCTTGGGAGCTGACCAAGACCGAGACGATCGACGTGATGGACGCGCTGGGCGCCTCGATCCGGGTCGACACCAAGGGCCGCGAAGTGATGCGCATCCTGCCGCGCAACCATGACGGCACGAACGAGGAATGGATCTCCGACAAGACCCGCTTCGTCTGGGACGGCCTGCGCCGCCAGCGGCTGGATCGGCCCTACATCCGCCGCGACGGCAAGCTGGTCCCGGCAACCTGGCCCGAGGCTCTGGATGCGGCGGCAAGCGCGATGAAGGGCGGGTCGGTCGCAGGGATCGTTGGCGATCTGGTACCGACCGAGGCGGTCTTCGCTCTGCGCGGCCTGATGGACGCCTTGGGCGGCGCGACCGAGTGCCGCACGGATGGCGCCAAGCTGCCCGCGGGGGACCGTGCGGGATACGCCGGGACCGCGGCCGTCGAGGACATCGACGGCGCCGAGATGATCCTGCTTATCGGGACCGACCCGTCGGTCGAGGCACCGGTCCTGAACGCGCGCATCCGCAAGGCGTGGCTGCGCGGTGCGACCGTCGCACGGATCGGTGCCAAGGCGGACCTGTCCTATGACGTGGTCGATCTGGGCACGCGCCGCGAGGCACTGTCCGAGCTTGCAGGCCAGGACCATTCCGGCGCGCGCGACAAGGCGGGCGTGGTGATCGTCGGCATGGGCGCGCTCTGCGGGCCGGACGGCGCCGAGGTGCTGGCCACGGCGCGGGCAGTGGCGGAGAGCGCGGGCTCTGGCCTTCTGGTCCTGCACACTGCCGCGGGCCGGGTCGGCGCGATGGATGCGGGCGCGGTCTGCGAGGGCGGCATCGAGGCCGCGCTTTCGGCCGATGTGATCTACAACCTCGGCGCCGACGAGATGGAGATCCCGGCGGGCAAATTCGTCATCTACCAGGGCAGCCATGGCGACCGCGGCGCGCACCGCGCCGACGTGATCCTGCCGGGCGCGGCCTGGACCGAGGAGCAGGGCCTGTTCGTGAACCTCGAGGGCCGGCCGCAGCTTGCGCTACGCGCGGGCTTCGCGCCGGGCGAGGCCAAGGAGAACTGGGCGATCCTGCGTGCGCTTTCGGCCGAACTGGGCGCGCAGCTTCCCTATGACAGCCTTGCGCAGCTGCGCCGCGCGCTGGTCGAAGCCGCCCCGCAGCTGGCCGAGATCGACGCGGTTCCGGTCAACACGCAGGCGCCCGCCGGCCCCATGCCGTCGCTGGACGGCGGCGCGTTCGAGACGGCCATCGGCGACTTCTACCTCACCAACCCGGTCGCACGGGCCAGCCAGTTGATGGCAGAGCTCTCGGCCCTCGCCGCGGGCCGTGATCCGCAAGCCATCGCGGCGGAGTAGGGCATGCGCGGACCGCTCGCCATGAGCGTCCAGCCGCCCGATCTCCGGATGGTCGCGGCCCGCGATGCCCTGGACGACATCCTGACCGCACCCGGTTTCCTGTCGCTCGAGGTCGATGCGGACGCGCCGGGACTCGGCGCGATGCGACGGGTCGAGGACGTGGCGCAGGCGGCCCGGATGGCCAGTATCGATCCCGCGCAGGCCAGCGCGCCGGTCGAGGAGGGGCTGCAATGCCTGCCCCATGTCGTCGCGGCCGCGATGCAGCGGGGCAAATCCTGGTCCGACGACCCGCTGCCCGATGGCGATGCGGCGGAGGCGGCCATGGCGCGCTGCGCGGCGACGGCAGCCGTGGCGCTGATGGCGCATGTGGCCGGCCGCCTGCGCCGCAGCGCCGCCGTCGCGGTCGGGACGGAACAAGACGTGTTTCTCGACGAGATCACGGCGCAACTCGGCTTCATGCTGCGTCACATCTTCGTCCCCGCGCCCCGCAATGGCCGGCTTTTCGAGGCTTTCACCGCGATCTATGCGGCGGGCGGCATACCCTGCGGCTGGTTCGGGCCGGACCCGGACGAGGACATCGGCAACCCCGTATCAGATCTCGCCTACCTGGCCGTGTCGTGATGCGCTGGGTTTCGCTTGTCGTCCTTCTGGCTGCGTGCCAATCCGAGGAGGCGCCGACGGTCGACGTCTTCCGGCCCGACTATCAAGGGGTCGAGACGGGGCTTCTGGAGGGCGATCTTGTTCGGTTCCGGGTCGCGATGACGGGCGCCCGCGACGGACAGGACGTGATCGACTACGCGGAATGCGCCGCGGCGCAGTATGCCCTGATCCGGGGCTTCGGATTCGCGCGTCAGGTGCGCACGAACGTGGCCGAAGAGGGTGGCATTTGGCGGGCGGATGCGGTTTACACCGTCTCGCCGGCGGTCCCTCGGGGGCTGAGAACGATTGATGCCGAAGTGACCGTGGACAATTGCGTGTCGCTGGGCATCCCGACCGTATGAGGACGACTTGAATGGCGGAATTTCTGGCATCTCCGGCAGGCATCGGGCTGACGATCCTCGCCCAGTGTCTGGCCGTCGTCGCCTTCGTGATGATTTCGCTGCTGTTTCTCGTCTATGGGGACCGCAAGATCTGGGCCGCCGTCCAGATGCGGCGCGGCCCCAATGTCGTGGGCGTGTTCGGCCTGCTGCAGACTGTGGCGGACGCCCTGAAATACGTCGTCAAGGAGATCGTGATTCCCGCGGGCGCGGATCGCACGGTCTTCATGCTGGCCCCGTTGATTTCCTTCGTCCTCGCCATGCTGGCCTGGGCGGTGATCCCGTTCTCGGACACATGGGTCCTGTCGGATATCAACGTCGCGATCCTCTTCGTCTTCGCCGTCTCGTCGCTCGAGGTTTACGGCGTGATCATGGGCGGCTGGGCTTCGAACTCGAAATACCCGTTCCTCGGCTCGCTCCGGTCGGCGGCGCAGATGATTTCCTACGAGGTCTCGATCGGCCTCATCATCATCGGGGTAATCCTGTCCACTGGGTCGCTCAACTTCGGTGATATCGTGCGCGCGCAGGACAATGGCTGGGGGTTCTTCGGCTGGTACTGGCTGCCGCATTTCCCGATGGTGTTCCTGTTCTTCATCTCGGCGCTGGCCGAGACGAACCGCCCGCCCTTCGACCTGCCGGAGGCCGAGTCCGAACTCGTGGCGGGCTATCAGGTCGAGTATTCCTCGACGCCGTTCCTACTGTTCATGGCCGGCGAATACATCGCCATCTTCCTGATGTGCGCGCTGATCTCGCTTCTGTTCTTCGGCGGCTGGCTTTCGCCCATCCCGTTCATCCCGGACAGCCCGCTCTGGATGGTCGCCAAGATGGCGTTCTTCTTCTTCCTCTTCGCGATGGTGAAGGCGATCGTGCCGCGCTACCGCTACGATCAACTCATGCGGCTCGGCTGGAAGGTGTTCCTGCCGTTCTCGCTGGGCTGGGTCGTGCTGGTGGCGTTCCTCGCGAAGTTCCAGGTCCTCGACGGCTTCTGGGCCCGCTGGCCCGACGTCGTGGCGGTGGCGAACTGATGGGCGACCTTAGCATTCCGAAGGTGATCCGATGACGCAGATCGACTGGACCCGCAGCGCCAAGTACTTCCTGCTGATGGACATGTGGACAGGCATGAAGCTGGGGCTGAAGTACTTCTTTGCGCCCAAGGCCACGCTGAACTACCCGCATGAGAAGGGCCCGCTGAGCCCCCGCTTCCGGGGCGAGCATGCCTTGCGCCGTTATCCCAATGGCGAGGAGCGGTGCATCGCGTGCAAGCTGTGCGAGGCGATCTGCCCCGCGCAGGCGATCACAATCGACGCCGAGCCGCGCGCCGACGGGTCGCGACGGACGACCCGCTACGACATCGACATGACGAAATGCATCTATTGCGGCTTCTGTCAGGAAGCCTGCCCGGTCGATGCCATCGTCGAGGGCCCGAACTTCGAATTCGCGACCGAGACCCGCGAGGAGCTGTTCTACGACAAGGAGAAGCTGCTCGCGAATGGCGAGCGCTGGGAGGCGCTGATCGCCAAGAACCTCGAGCTGGACGCACCCTACCGATGACCGATCCGAAAAACCCCTTCGCTGACTGGATGTCCCACATGCAGGACATGGCCAAGTCGATGAACCCGGCGCTCGAGACGTTCACGCCCAAGGGCTTCGAGAAGCTCTGGCCGACCATGCCGGCCGAGGTGATGGAGCAGTTCGCGGGCAAGGGCTTCAACCCCGAGGGGCTGGACGCCAAGACCAAGATGCTGCTGACGCTGGCGGGTCTGACGGTGCTGGGCGCGCAGGCCGAGGCGCAGGTGCGGATGACCGTTCGCCAAGCCGCGGCACAGGGCGCCACCAAGCAGGAGATCGCCGAGACGATCGGGCTGATGGGCCTCTTCGGCGGGCTTCCCGCGATGAACAAGGCGATGGAACTGGCGACCGAAGCGCTGGAGGACGACGCATGACGATCCTCGACCTGTCCTTCTACCTCTTCGCGATCCTGACGGTGACCGGCGGCCTGATGACGGTCGTGGCCCGCAACCCCGTGCATTCGGTGCTGTGGCTGATCCTGACCTTCCTGTCGACGGCGGGGCTCTTCGTGCTGATCGGGGCGGAGTTCGTCGCGATGCTGCTGATCATCGTCTATGTCGGCGCGGTCGCGGTGCTGTTCCTCTTCGTCGTCATGATGCTCGATGTCGATTTCGCCGAACTCAAGGCCGAGATGGCGCGCTACGTGCCGCTCGCGGGCCTGATCGGCGTGGTCCTCCTGATGCAGCTCGTGATCGCCTACGGGGTCTGGGACGTGGCCGAGGGCGTGGTCGTGGCCGACGGGCTGGCGACCATCGCGCCGATGGCCGAGCTCAACACCGCGGCGCTCGGGCTGATCCTCTATGACGATTACTTCCTCGCGTTCCAGCTATCGGGGCTGATCCTGCTGGTGGCGATGATCGGGGCGATCGCGCTCACGCTGCGCCACCGCCGCGACGTCAAGCGCCAGAACGTGCTCCATCAGATGTGGCGCGACCCCGCGACCGCGATGGACGTCCACGACGTGAAACCGGGCCAAGGCCTGTAAACCGGAGGGCATTCCATGTCCCGTACGACCATTATCATCATCATCGTCCTGCTGGTCATCCTGCTGGGCGGCTACTCGTTCTTCTGAACGGGACCGAGACGACGAACGGGGCCGCCAAGCGCCCCGGAGAGGGACGACCATGATCGGACTTGAGCATTACCTGACGGTGGCCGCGGCGCTGTTCGTCATCGGCATCTTCGGGATCTTCCTGAACCGTAAGAACGTCATCATCATCCTGATGTCGATCGAGCTGATGCTGCTGGCCGTGAACATCAACTTCGTCGCCTTCTCGGGCTTCCTCGGCGATCTCACGGGGCAGGTCTTCACGCTGTTCGTCCTGACTGTCGCGGCGGCCGAGGCGGCGATCGGCCTCGCGATCCTGGTTTGCTTCTTCCGCAATCGCGGCACCATCGACGTCGAAGACGTCAACGTCATGAAGGGCTGAGGGCCATGAGCATCGCATTCTGGGCCGCCATCCTGATCGCCGGTCTCGGCGCCGCCGCCGGCGTCCTCTATTTCGCCTGGCCCGACCTGGCCGCACGACGCGACGACAAGAAGGCGCGCTGACCCGATGGAAACGATCATCCTCTTCGCCCCGCTGGTCGGCGCCCTGATCTGCGGCTTCGGCTGGCGCTTCATCGGCGAGACGGCGGCCTGCGTCATCGCGACGGCGCTGCTGTTCCTGTCGGCCGCGCTGTCCTGGATCGTGTTCCTCGGCCATGACGGCGAGACGCATATCATCCAGCTCTTCCGCTGGATCGAAAGCGGCAGCCTGCTGACCGACTGGTCGATCCGGCTCGACCGGCTGACGGCCGTGATGCTGATCGTGGTGACGACCGTGTCGTCGCTCGTCCATCTCTACAGCTTCGGCTACATGGATCACGACCCGCAATGGCGCGAGGGCGAGACCTACAAGCCGCGCTTCTTCGCCTACCTGTCCTTCTTCACCTTCGCGATGCTGGCGCTGGTGACGGCCGACAACCTGCTGCAGCTCTTCTTCGGCTGGGAGGGTGTGGGCGTCGCCTCGTATCTCCTGATCGGGTTCTACTGGCGCAAGCCCAGCGCCGGGGCCGCGGCCATGAAGGCGTTCATCGCCAACCGCGTCGGCGATTTCGGCTTCCTGCTGGGCATCTTCGCGCTGTTCTACGTCACCGACAGCATCGACATGGGGACGATCTTCGCGCTGACTCCCGAGATCGCCGAAACGACGATCCGCTTCATGTGGACCGACTGGAACGCGGCCGAACTGATCGCCTTCCTGTTGTTCGTTGGCGCCATGGGCAAGTCGGCGCAGCTCGGCCTGCATGTCTGGCTGCCCGACGCGATGGAGGGCCCGACGCCGGTCTCGGCCCTGATCCACGCGGCGACCATGGTGACGGCGGGCGTGTTCCTCGTTTGCCGCATGTCGCCGCTGATGGAGTTCGCGCCCAACGCCATGGGCTTCGTCGTGGTTATCGGCGCGGCCTCGGCATTCGTGGCGGCGACGATCGGCCTTGTGCAGAACGACATCAAGCGCGTCATCGCCTATTCGACCATGTCGCAGCTGGGTTACATGTTCGTGGCGGCGGGCTTGGGCGCCTACTCGGTCGCGATGTTCCACCTGCTGACCCACGCCTTCTTCAAGGCGATGCTGTTTCTCGGCGCCGGGTCCGTCATCCACGCCATGCACCACGAGCAGGACATGCGGAACTACGGTGGCCTGCGCA
Organism: uncultured Jannaschia sp.; assembly: GCF_947503795.1. Taxonomy (NCBI): domain Bacteria; kingdom Pseudomonadati; phylum Pseudomonadota; class Alphaproteobacteria; order Rhodobacterales; family Roseobacteraceae; genus Jannaschia; species uncultured Jannaschia sp. The sequence goes on from NZ_CANNEZ010000001.1 coordinate 265,111, forward strand.
GCAAGATCCCGCTGACGTTCTGGGCGATGATGATCGGCACGCTCGCCATCACGGGCGTCGGCATCCCGATCCCGCTTCTCTACGTGGGCTTCCCGATCGGCTTCGCGGGCTTCGTGTCAAAGGACGCGATCATCGAGGTCGCCTATGTCGGCTCGACGGGGGCGTTCTGGGTGTTGGTCGCCGCCGCCGCCATGACGAGCTTCTACTCCTGGCGCCTGATGTTCATGACCTTCTTCGGGACCCCGCGCGGCGACAAGCACACGCACGAGCATGCCCATGAAAGCCCGACGACCATGACCGCGCCGCTGGGCGTGCTGGCCGTGGGTTCGGTGCTGGCGGGGATGGTCTTCTACGGGCCGTTCTTCGGCAGCCAGGAGAAGGTCGACCACTTCTTCGGGATCACCGACACCGTTCCCGCCGCCCATGCCGCCCATGCGATCCCGGGTGCGGCCGTCGCCGCCACCGAGGGCGACGAGGCGCATGAGCGTCCGCCGCAGGTTCCGGGCGAGGGGGCGATCTTCATCGGACCCGAGAACCACGTCATCCACGAAGCGCATCTCGTGCCGCCTTGGGTCAAGTGGTCGCCCTTCGTGGCGATGCTGCTGGGCCTCGGGGCCGCATGGCTCTTCTACATCCGCCGTCCGGGCTTGGCCGGCCAGTGGGCCGAGAATCTCGGGCCGCTCTACAGGTTCCTTCTCAACAAGTGGTATTTCGACGAGATCTACGACGCGGTCTTCGTGCGCCCCGCCAAGGCGATCGGCCGCTTCTTCTGGAAGAAGGGCGATGGGTCGACCATCGACGGCTCGATCAACGGGCTCGCCATGGGGATCGTGCCGACGGCGACGCGCTGGCTGAACCGCGCGCAGTCCGGCTACGTCTTCACCTACGCCTTCGCCATGGTCATCGGGCTCGTTGCCCTGATCACCTGGATGACCATCGCGGCGGGGAACTGAGATGCTGGACAACCTCCTTTCGATCGTCACGTTCATCCCGCTGATCGCGGCGCTGATCATGGCGCCGTTCCTGCGCGGCGACGACGCCAGCGCCCAGAGCAACGCCAAGTGGCTCGCCCTCGGCGCGACATCGCTGACATTCATCGTCTCGATCTTCGTGCTCACGGGCTTCGACCCCGAGGACACCGGCTTCCAGTTCGTCGAGGAACACACTTGGATCGCCGGCCTGACCTACAAGATGGGCGTCGATGGCATCTCGGTGCTGTTCGTGATGCTGACGACCTTCCTGATGCCGCTGGTGATCCTGTCCTGCTGGGGCGTGACGCACCGGGTGAAGGAATACATGATCGCGCTTCTCGTGCTTGAGACGCTGATGCTCGGCGTGTTCTGCGCGCTCGACCTGATCCTGTTCTACCTCTTCTTCGAGGCGGGCCTGATCCCGATGTTCCTCATCATCGGCATCTGGGGTGGAGCGAACCGCATCTACGCGTCGTTCAAGTTCTTCCTCTACACGCTTCTGGGCTCGGTCCTGATGCTGGTCGCGATGATCGCGATGTATCTCGACGCGGGCACCACCGACATCCCGACGCTGCTGGCGCACGAATTCTCATATGCGCCGCTGTCGGTGCTCGGGCTGAACGTCGTCGGCGGCGCCCAGACGCTGCTCTGGCTCGCCTTCTTCGCCAGCTTCGCGGTCAAGATGCCGATGTGGCCCGTCCACACCTGGCTGCCCGACGCGCACGTCCAGGCGCCCACGGCGGGGTCGGTCGTCCTGGCGGCGATCCTGCTGAAGATGGGCGGCTACGGCTTCCTGCGCTTCTCGCTGCCGATGTTCCCCGTGGGCAGCGAGGTGATGGGGCCGCTCGTCCTGTGGCTCAGCGCGATCGCCATCGTCTACACCTCGCTCGTGGCGATGGTGCAGGACGACATGAAGAAGCTGATCGCCTATTCCTCGGTGGCGCATATGGGCTTCGTGACCATGGGCATCTTCGCCGCCAACCAGCAAGGCATCGACGGCGCGATCTTCCAGATGATCAGCCACGGCTTCATCTCGGGCGCGCTCTTTCTCTGCGTCGGCGTGATCTACGACCGGATGCATACCCGCGACATCGACGCCTATGGCGGGCTCGTGAACCGGATGCCGGCCTACGCGCTGATCTTCATGCTCTTCACGATGGCCAATGTCGGCCTGCCGGGGACATCCGGCTTCGTGGGAGAGTTCCTGACCCTGATGGGCGTGTTCCAGGTCAACACCTGGGTCGCCGTCGTCGCCTGTACCGGCGTCATCCTGTCGGCGGGCTACGCGCTCTGGCTCTACCGCCGGGTCGTGTTCGGGGATCTCATCAAGGAGAGCCTCCGAACCATCTCGGATCTGACGGGCCGCGAACGGGCGATCTTTGCGCCGCTGGTCTTCTTCACCATCCTGCTGGGCGTCTATCCCAGCCTCGTGACCGACATCATCGGCCCCACCGTGGCCGAGCTGGTCGCCAATTACGACGTCGCCACCGCCGATCTCGCGTTGCACAACGCGGTCGCCGGGGCCGATCACTGAGAGGGCCGCCCCATGAGCGCCGACCTGACCCTTCTGCTGCCCGAGATCGTGCTCGCGGTCTACGCGATGCTGGCCCTGCTGGGCGCGGTCTATACCGGCAAGGATGACCTCGCCCGCCCGCTGGTCTGGCTGACGGCCGCCGTGCTCGTCGTCGTCGCCTTCTGGATCGCGGTCTCGTCTGAGGTCGGAACCGGGTTCACCGGCATGATCGTCAAGGACGGGTTCAGCCGCTTCGCGCAGGTCACGATCCTGCTGTCGGCGGCGGTCGTCCTGGTGATGGGGCAGGATTACATGGCCCGCACGGGGCTGATGAAATTCGAATACCCGATCCTCATCACGCTCGCCTGCATCGGCATGATGGTGATGGTGTCCTCCGGCAACCTCCTGACGCTCTACATGGGGCTCGAGCTGCAATCCCTGTCGCTCTATGTCGTCGCCTCGATGCGCCGCGACAGCGTGAAGTCGACCGAGGCGGGGCTGAAGTACTTCGTCCTCGGCGCGCTCTCCTCGGGGCTTCTGCTCTACGGCATCTCGCTGACCTACGGCTATACGGGCACCACGGAGTTCGCGGGCGTCATCGCCGCCGCCGCGGATGGCGAGATCGCTCTGGGCCTGCTCTTCGGCCTCGTCTTCATGATCTGCGGTCTGGCCTTCAAGGTCTCGGCCGCGCCGTTCCACATGTGGACGCCCGACGTCTACGAAGGCTCGCCCACGCCGGTCACCGCCTTCTTCGCGACGGCCCCCAAGGTCGCCGCCATGTGCATGTTCGCCCGCGTCACCCATGACGCGTTCGGCGGCGTCGTCGGCGACTGGCAGCAGATCGTGGCACTCCTGTCGGTGCTGTCGATGTTCGTCGGTGCCATCGCCGCGATCGGCCAGCGCGACATCAAGCGGCTCATGGCCTATTCCTCGATCGCCCATATGGGTTACGCGCTCATGGGACTCGCGGCAGGCACGGCCGGCGGCGTCCAGGCGATGCTGCTCTACATGGCGATCTACGTCGTGATGAATATCGGCACCTTCGCCTTCATCCTCTCGATGTCGCGCGACGGGCTCGAGGTGACGGACATCGCCTCGCTCAACCAGCTCGCGAAGGCCCGGCCCACCGCGGCGCTGGCCCTGCTCGTCCTGATGTTCAGCCTGGCCGGTATTCCGCCGATGGTGGGCTTCTTCGCCAAGTACTACGTGCTGCAGGCGGCGGTGGGCGCGGGCCTCGTCTGGCTCGCGGTGCTGGGCGTGATCGCCTCGGTGATCGGCGCGTTCTACTACCTCCGGATCGTCTATTTCATGTATTTCGGCGAGAGCGACGCCCCCCTCGACCGCAACATGCCGACCGTCCAGATGGTCGCGCTCGTGGTGTCGGCGGCGATCATGGTGCTGGGGATCGTCAACATGTTCGGGCTCGAAGGCATCGCGGCCGCCGCCGCGGCGACGCTGGTTCTCTAGATGCACGCCGCGCCGGCGGGCTGGCCCGCGGGCGTGGACCGCGTGATCCTCGACGAGATCGACAGCACCTCCGAAGAGGCGGCGCGCCGCGCGCCCGTCGGACCGCTCTGGATCATGGCCCGGCGACAGACCGGCGCGCGGGGGCGCCGCGGGCGCGCCTGGTCGATGCCCGAAGGCAATTTCGCCGCGTCCCTTGCCTGGCGCCCCGGTGGCGACCCGGCGGCCATGGCGCTGCGCAGCTTCGTGGCTTCGCTCGCTCTCCATGACACGCTGGCGGGGATGGAGGTCGCGGGCCTCTCGCTCAAATGGCCGAACGACGTGCTTCTCGACGGCCGCAAGCTGGCTGGAATCCTGCTGGAAAGCCCGCGCCCCGGCTTCCTCGTCCTCGGGATCGGCGTAAACCTCGTGGCCGGGCCGGATCCGTCCACCCTTGAACCCGGCGCGCTGGCCCCCATCTCCCTTCGCGACGCCTCTGGCCTCCGGATCGAACCCGAGGCCTTTCTCGACGCTCTCGCCCCCGCCGTCGCGGCGCGCGAGACACAATTCACCACCCTCGGCTTCGCCCCCATCCGCAGCGCTTGGCTCGCCCATGCAGCGCGGTTGGGCGAGACCATCACCGCCCGCACCATGGCCGACGCGACGTCCGGCACCTTCGAGGATGTGGACGCCGAGGGGCATCTCGTCCTAGGGACGCCGGATGGCCCGGTCCGGATCACCGCGGGCGACGTCTTCTTCGGAGAGCCCTCATGCTCCTGACCATCGACTGCGGCAACACCAATACCGTCTTCGCCATCTGGGACGGGACGCGCTTCGTCGAGAGTTGGCGCCGCGCGACCAACCACGCCAGCACGGCGGACGAATACTACACCTGGCTCCGGACCTCGATGACGCTCCGCGACGTGGACGTCACGATCACCGACTGCATCGTGTCCTCGACCGTGCCGCGGGTCGTGTTCAACCTGCGCGTCCTCTGCGACCGCTATTTCGGCACGCGCCCGTGGGTCGTGGGCAAGCCCGACACCCGTCTTCCGATCGACGTGCGGGTCGATGCGGGCACGGCGGTCGGTCCGGACCGCCTCGTGAACTCGGTTGGCGGGTGGGACCGCCATGGCGGCGACCTGATCGTCGTCGATTTCGGCACCGCGACCACCTTCGACGTGGTCGACCATGACGGCGCCTATGTCGGCGGCGTCATCGCGCCCGGCGTGAACCTCTCGCTCGAGGCGCTGCACATGGCCGCCGCCGCGCTGCCGCATGTCGATATCACCCAGCCCGCGACCGTCGTGGGCACCAACACCGTCGCCTGCATGCAGAGCGGCATCTTCTGGGGCTATGTCGGCCTCATCCGTGAAATCTGCGCCCGTATCCGGGCGGAACGCGACCGGCCGATGAAGGTCGTCGCAACCGGGGGCCTCGCGCCCCTGTTCCAACAGGGCGACACCCTGTTCGACGCATATGACGAAGACCTGACGATGCACGGCCTGACCGTGATCCACGCATATAACAAGGACGACTGAATGGCTCGCGAACGCCTGATCTACCTCCCGCTGGGGGGCGCCGGTGAAATCGGCATGAACGCCTATGTCTACGGCTACGGCCCCGAGGGAAAGGAGCGCCTGATCCTCGTCGATCTGGGCATCGCCTTCCCCGACATGGACACCACCCCCGGCGTGGACGTGATCCTGCCGGATATCGGCTGGCTGGCCGACAAGCTCGACCGCCTCGAGGCGATCTTCATCACCCACGGGCACGAGGACCATGTCGGGGGCGTGGGCCACCTGCACAACCAACTGCGCAAGCCGGTCCATGCGCGCAAGTTCACCGCCAACCTCGCGCGGCGGAAGCTGCAGGAGAAGGGCCAGGACCCGAAGGCCGTCACTACCGCCGACCCCTATCCCGCGATGATCGAGGCCGGTCCTTTCAGCGTCGGCTTCCTGCCCGTCTCGCATTCCATCCCGGAGAGCGCGGCACTCGTGATCGACACGCCGACGGGCCGCATCATCCATACGGGCGACTTCAAGATCGACCGGGCCCCTGTCATCGGCGAGCCGTTCGATGACGATCTCTGGGCCGAGGCGGCGAAGCCCGGCGTGCGCGCGCTGGTCTGCGATTCCACCAACGTCTTCTCCAAGCATCCCGGTCGCTCGGAATCCGAGGTGAAGCCGAACCTCGTGCCGCTCGTGGCCGCCGCCAAGGGCATGTTTGTCGCGACGACCTTCGCATCCAACGTCGCCCGCCTGAAGTCGCTGGCCGACGCGGGCGAGGCGGCGGGCCGTTCGATCTGCCTCATGGGCCGCGCGATGCGCCGCATGACCGAGGCCGCGCGCGAGGAAGGGCTGCTGCCCGACTTCCCGAAGACCATCTCGCCCGAGGATGCCGCCGGCATCCCGCGCGAGAACCTCATGCTGATCGTCACCGGCAGCCAGGGCGAGCGTCGCGCGGCGTCGGCCCAGCTCAGCCGCGGCAAGTATTTCGGGATGGAACTGGCCGAAGGCGACACGTTCCTCTTCTCGTCTAAGACCATTCCCGGCAACGAGAAGGAGGTCGGTCGCATCATGAACAACCTCTCCGAACTCGGCGTCGACGTGGTGACCGACGATGACGGGCTTTACCACGTGTCGGGCCATGCCAACCGGCCGGACCTCGAACTCGTCCACACGATCACCGACCCGCAGGTCGTGATCCCCATGCATGGCGAGCACCGTCATCTGCGCGAACACGCCAAGCTGGCCGACAGCCTCGGGCGGCTGGGAGTCGTCGCGCCGAACGGCACGATGCTGGACCTCGCAGGCAACAAGCCCAAGGTGGTCGATCACGTCGAGACGGGGCGCACCTATCTCGATGGCTCGGCCCTCGTGGGCCAGTTCGACGGCGTGGTCCGCGACCGTATCCGCATGGCCCTGAACGGGCACGCCGTGGTCGCCGTGATGGTCGACGACGACGATGCGATCCTCGAGGACACCTGGGTCGACCTGCGCGGTCTGCCGGATGTCGCGGGCAACGGTGCCGCGCTGGCCGACCTGATGGAGCAGCACCTCGCCGGACAGCTCGCGCGCGTCGACACGCGGACGGCGGGCGACGACGAGAAGCTCGAGGACCTGATCGTCAAGGGCGTCCGCAAGGTCGCGCAGGACGAGGTCGGCAAGCGCCCCGAGGTGACGGTGCTCATCACCCGGCTTGCGGCGGAGTAGCATCGCTCGCCCGCAATCGGCCCGCGCCACCTTGCCGGTGGCGCGGGCGGCGGCTCATATCGGGGCGACCCCCATCCGGAGTGCCGTCCCATGTTCCGCGCCACCCTGATCGCCCTGACCCTCGCCGCGCTGCCCGCCCAAGCGGACGAGCGCTATATCGGCGTGTTCGTCGGCTCCCAGCATATCGGGAGCGATGCATATAACGACTTCAACCCCGGCCTGACCTACGGCCTCCGCCGCGAGATCGGGCAGGGGCCGGCCGAATGGCATGTCGAAGGCGGCGTCTTCTACAACTCCTACGAGGAGGTGTCCCCGATCCTCGTCACTGGCCTCTCCACCGGCGTGGGCGAAATCGGGCCGGGCGAGTTGCGCTTCGGGATCAGCGCGGGCACCGCCTATTACGGCGATCTCGTCGACATTTACGAGGCCCGCGGCGACACGATCCCCAATGTTGGGGGCTTCGTCCCGATCGGCATCCTGACCGGCGCCTACCGCGTCGGGCGCACGGAATACCGCCTTAACGTCCTGCCCTACGGCGAGGACGTGCACGGCGTCGTCAACTTCCAGTTCGCCGTCTCGTTCTGAGCGTCATTCGGCCGCGACGGGCTCCGCCGCCTCGACCTTCACCGCGCTGAACTTGAACTCAGGGATCTTGCCGTAGGGGTCCAGCGCCGGGTTCGTCAGCAGGTTCGCGGCCGCCTCGACGAAGGCGAAGGGCAGGAACACCATGTCCGGCGCCACCGCCCGGTCCGCCCGCGCCATAAGCGTCACCGAACCGCGACGCGTCGTCAGCCGCACCAGCCCGCCCGGACCCACGCCCAACTGGCGCAGCGTCGAGGGGTGCAGCGAGCAGTTGGCCTCGGGCTCGACCGCGTCCAGCACGCTCGCCCGCCGCGTCATCGACCCGGTGTGCCAGTGCTCGAGCTGCCGCCCGGTCGTCAGGATCATCGGGTACTCCGCATCCGGCGTCTCGTCGGGCGGGATGACCGAAGCGGGCGTGAACTTCGCCCGGCCGCCCTCGCGGGGGAAGGCGTCGGCGAAGACGATGGACTGCCCGGGATCGGTGGGCGAGAGCGACGGGTAGGTCACCGCGCCCTCGGCCTCGAGGCGGTCCCAGGTGATGTTGTCGAGGCTGGGCATGACCTGCTTCATCTCGGCGAAAACCTCGCGCGGATGGGTGTAGCGCCAGTCGAGGCCACAGCGTTGCGCCAACTCGGTCGTGATCCACCAGTCCTCGCGCGCCTCGCCCGGCGGGGCCACGGCGGGGCGGCCCATCTGAACCTGGCGGTTGGTGTTCGTGACCGTCCCCGACTTCTCGGCGAAGGCCGACGCGGGCAGGATGACGTCCGCGTAATTCGCCGTCTCGGTCAGGAAGATGTCCTGCACCACGAGGCAATCCAGCGCCGCGAGTGCCGCGCGCGCATGGTCCACATCGGGGTCCGACATGGCCGGGTTCTCGCCGAGGATATACATCGCCCGGATCTCGCCCGCATGAACGGCGCCCAGAATCTCGGTCACCGTCAGCCCCTTCTCGGCCAACGGCTCGTCGCCCCAGAGACCCGCGTATTTCGCGCGTACCTCGTCGGACAGCACACTGGCATAGTCCGGCAGGAACATCGGGATCAGGCCCGCGTCGCTTGCGCCCTGCACGTTGTTCTGGCCCCTGAGCGGGTGCAGCCCCGCGCCGGGCCGCCCGACCTGTCCGGTCATCAGCGCCAGCGAAATCAGGCAGCGGGAATTGTCCGTCCCGTGAATATGCTGGCTGACGCCCATCCCCCAGAAGATCATCGCCGACTTCGCCCCAGCGAAGGTCCGCGCCACGTCGCGCACCGTTTCGGCGTCGATGCCCGTCAGGTCGGCCATCTTCTCGGGCGCGAACCCCTCGAGATGCGCCGTCTCGGCGTCCCAGCCTTCGGTCATCGCTTCGATATACTGGCGGTCGACCAATCCCTCGTCCGAGATGACGTGCATGATCGAATTGAGGAGCGCCACGTCCGCGCCCGGCCGGAACTGCAGCATGTGGGACGAATGACGCTTCAGCGCCTGCCCCCGCGGATCCATCACGATCAGCTTGCCGCCACGCTTGGCGAACTGCTTGAAATAGGTCGCCGCGACGGGATGGTTCTCGACCGGGTTGGCGCCGATGACGATGGCGACGTCCGCATTCTCGATCTCGTTGAAGGTCGCCGTGACCGCGCCCGATCCGACATTCTCGAGAAGTGCCGCGACCGACGACGCATGACACAGCCGTGTGCAGTGATCGACGTTGTTGTGCCCGAAGCCCTGCCGGATGAACTTCTGGAAGAGATACGCCTCCTCGTTCGAGCACTTGGCCGACCCGAAGCCCGCGACTTCGCGTCCGCGCCCCTTCAGACCTCCGGCCGCCCGGTCCAGCGCCTCATCCCACGTCGCCTCGCGGAAGACCGCACGCCAGTCGCCCGGATCGACGTTGAGCCCCTTCGCGGGCGCGTCGTCGCGCCGGATCAGCGGCACGTCGAGGCGGTGCGGATGATGAATGTAGTCGAAACCGAACCGCCCCTTCACGCAGAGCCGCCCCTCATTCGCGGGCCCGTTGATGCCGTCGACCTTGACGATCCGGTCGCCCTTGGTCTTCAGCGAAACCTGGCAGCCGACGCCGCAAAACGGGCAAATGGACTTGGTCTCGGCGTCGAAATCGGCGCTGTCGCCCACCTGCGCCGCATCCACCATCGTCGCGGGCATCAGCGCGCCGGTGGGACAGGCCTGGACGCATTCGCCGCAGGCCACGCAGGTACTTTCGCCCATCGGGTCGTCGAAATCGAAGACCGGGTAGGCGTCGTGCCCCCGGCCCGCCATGCCGATCACGTCGTTGACCTGCACCTCGCGGCAGGCGCGCACGCAGAGCCCGCACTGGATGCACGCGTCGAGGTTGACGCGCATCGCGACATGGCTGTCGTCCAAGAGCGGGATGCGCCCGGCCTCCAGCGTCGGCAGGCGGCTTTCGGTCACGCCCTGTGCGTCGGCCTGGTCCCAGAGGCGCGAGGACCGGTCATGGGCCGCGTCGCGCTCGGGCTGGTCGGCGACGAGCATCTCGACAACCATTTTGCGGGCCGCCATGGCGCGCGCGCTGTCGGTCGTGACCACCATGCCGGCGGCGGGCTCGCGGATGCAGGAGGCGGCGAGCACGCGCTCGCCCTCGATCTCGACCATGCAGGCGCGGCAATTGCCGTCGGGGCGATAGCCGGGATCGGGCTTGTGACACAGATGCGGGATCTTCAGGCCACGCCCGTGCGCGACCTCCCAGATCGTCTCGCCGGGGGCGGCGTGGACGGTCTCGCCGTCGAGGATGAATTCGATCGTCTCGGACATGGTCGCACCCCGGTCAGTCGCGGCCAGCCTAGGCGGTCGCCCCACGGCCCGAAAGACCACCCGCGACAGGGGATACGGGGGAAGCGACCCGCGCCGTTTCCGATCGGACCGTCTCGGCGACGATCCATCAAGGTTAATGCGCGCGATCCTCTGGCCCGAAATACCTCGGGGGGCCCGCAGGGCGGGGGCAGCGCCCCCTCCGGTCCTCAGCCTTTCCGGGCGAAGATCGGATACCAGAGCGCGTCCGGCAGGAACTGGCCGCCCCGGAAGAGCCACGAGAAGACGGTCGGGAAGCTCTTCTTGAAGTCGTCGCCCGACATCAGCTCGAACATGTGCTGCGCGGCCTCCTCGGGCTCCATCAGGAAAGGCATGTCGAAATCGTTCTTGTCGGTCAGGCGCGTCTTGATGAAGCCCGGGTTCGCGATCTGGACCTGAACGCCGGTGGTGCGCAGGTCGGCGTACATCGCCTCGGCCATTCCCATGATCCCGGCCTTCGACGCGCAATATCCCGTCGCACCCGGCAAGCCGCGGAATCCGGACAGCGATCCCGTCAGCACGATATGTCCCGCATCGCGCTCGACCATGTCGCCGATCACCGCGCCGACGCAGCGCGCCGCCCCGGTCAGGTTCACGTCGATCATCGCCTCGACCTTGTCGGGATCCCATTCCTGCGCCTTCAGCGGCCAGTAGACCCCCGCAAGGAAAACCATGCCGTCGATCCGTCCGATGGCCTCGGCTGCCGCGCGGACCGACGTGCTGTCGGAGACGTCGCAGGTCCGCACCTCGGATCGGCCGGGCAATTCGGCGGCAAGCGCCGCCAGCTTGTCCTCGGACCGGGCCGAGAGCACCAGCTCGGCGCCGGCGCGGGACATGTTCTGGGCCAATGCGGCGCCGAGACCCTCGGACGCACCGACGAGCCAATATCGTTTGCCGCTCCATTCACGCATCGTCATCCTCCATGGGGGTGATGACGGCGAACAGTTCCGCGGCCTTGATCCCGAACTTCCGAAACTGGCTGCGATTGAGGATTGTTCCGTCTTCCTGGAGATAGAGCCAGTCCACCGCCGAGAGAAGATGGCCACCCATCTCCTCGGGGAGCTGGATCCGGTAGCGCAAGCCCAGCGCATTGCCCGACTGTCGGCCCTGCCCACCGCCGGGCACGTCGTTGGCCTCGGTCTCGACCCGTCCGTCCTCGTAGACGGTGATCAGCCAGACCCGCTCCTGCGTGGTGCCGTCGTCATAGACGAAGGTCTCGATCATGGATCCGACCGGCCCGTCCCAAGTCATTCGCATGATCGCGACGAAGCGACTGCTGACGCGACCGGTCGGCCCGAAGATCATGCCCTGGCAGCGCATCGTGCCGTTCAGGTGCCGCCTGATGTCCAGTTCGGGCAGCAGGTGGACGTAATCGTCATGCTCCTGCGCCTGGAACGCGAAGGTCCGCCGCACGATCCAGACGGAGGCCAGCGCCAAGACGACGCCAATCAGGACGTAGAGTATCGGGTCTGTCATCCAACCTCCGGGTCAAGGCGCGCCAGCAGCAGGAATGCCGCGGATTTCAGGACCAGCGGGACACCGGCATAGAGCAGCGTCAGCACTGTCATGGCTGCGGCGGGGCTGGCCGCACCCGGCACGAACCCCGCCGCTTCCAGCGTTGGAAATAGGGCAATCGCGGCGAAGGCCAGCGTGATCTTGTTGACGAAGGACCATAGCCCGAACCCGTCCGCCGCCGAGGGCGCGATCACGGAGAGACGCTTGGCAAAGAGCGCCGGGAGCAGCGTGAGGTCCGCGCCGACGGCGGCCCCCGAGGCGACGCAGATCGCCGCGAAGGGCAGGGCATCACCCGGCCCGAGGGTCAGCGCGAAGGCGAAGGTCGCGATCGCGAGCCCCATCGCCCAGAGGAGGGACCGGCGCGCGCCCACCCGCTCGGCCGCCCGGCCCCAGAGCGGCGCGGCCCCCGCGGCCGAAAGGAAGAACAGCAAGAGGAGCGGCCCTTCCCATCCGGGCGCCTGAAGGCGGTCGCTGACGAAGAAGAGAAACAGGGTCGAGGTGACGGCGACGGGTGTGGCGTTGACCAGCGCGAGAAGGAGGAGGCGACGTGCCCGTGCGTCGCCGAGCACGGCGCGTAGCCCGCCGGTGCCCGGCGTCTCGCCGCCGCCGCTCCACTCCCGCCGCATCAGCCAGACGACCAGGACGACGCCGACGCAGAAGATCGCCGCGTACCACGCGAAGGGCGCCCCGGTTCCCGCCAGAACCGCCGGCAATGCCGCTGCAAGGCAGACGCCCAACAGGCCGCCCGTTTCGCGCCAGGCGGCGAGGCGGACATGCCCGTCGCCCATCGCCCGCGCCTTCGCGACGCCTTGGGCGTAAAAGCAGATCGTCAGGAACGAGAAGGCCGAGAAGAGCGCCGCAAGGCTGAGCGCGAACCACCAGAGCGGGGGCAGGGCGGGCGGAACCGCGAACAGGGCCACCATCGCCACCGCCATCAGGATCGCGGCCCCGAGGACCATCGCGCCGCGCCGGTTGCGGGTCGCCTCGGCCAGCCGACCCAGCAACGGGTCCTGCACCACGTCGATCAGGCGCAGCGCGAAGAGCGCCAGCGAAAGCTGCGCCAGCGTCACGCTGTAGCTGTCGACGTAGAATTTCGGCGCGTGGATGTAGATCGGCAGGCCCGCGGCCGCGAGCAGGGCCGCGAACCCGGCATAGCGGGGCAGCCCTTCCGTCCGCGTCATCGCGACGTCTCGTGCTCGGGCGGACGGGGCCGGCTCCGCCAGGTCGCGCCCTTCCACCAGAGGCGCAGCGCCTGCCAGTGGATGAGCCCGAGAACCCGGCGCGTGCCAAAGGGCCGCCGCAGCGCCGCGCGGATTAGCCCGCGATTGGTCAGCGGCATGCGCGGTCCGGTCAGAACCGCCAGCAGCCGCCCGTCGCCGATGCGGTAGTCGATGCGGATGTCGACGCGGTCGGGGGCGATGTCGAAACGGAACGCATAATCCCCCTCGGTCGGCTGGAAAGGCGAGACATGCATCAGCTTGCGGGCCGCCAGCCGTGTGTCGGGCGTGATCGGTGCGAGGTCGTCGGTATGGCAGAGGTAAGAATGCCTGTCGCCATAGGTGTTCGTCACCTCGGCGATGGCGATCCGGAACGCGCCGGCCATGTCGTGGATGAGCCAGAAGCTCACAGGGTTGAACGCATGACCCAGCACGCGTGGTTGGGCGAGCAGGAGGATGCGACCGGGTCGGAAGGACGGATGCGCCTCGGACAGCACCTCGTGCACCCACCTCACGCCGCGTCCCGCGCCGGGCGGCCCGCCATGGTCGCGATCCCGGAGCGAGGCCAGGGCGGCGCGGTTGCGTCCGAAGAGCGATGGCATCGACCCGGTATCGGTCGGGTCGAGCAGGACGTAATCGACCCCGTAGCGGAAGGCGTTCGTCACCCCTTCGGCGCGGCGGCCATGGAAGGTCTGGCCCGGAACATGGTCCAGGACCCGGGTCACGCCGCCGCGATTCCCATCGGGGTCCGCCGCGACATCGCCTGGACGACATCGAGCGCGCTGGCGATGCCGTCCTCGTGGAAGCCGTTCCGCATCCATGCGCCGCAGAACCACGTGTTCGCGGTGCCGTTCAGGGCGCGCATGCCCTCGACCGCCTTCAGCATCGCGAGGTCGTAGACCGGGTGCCGGAAGGTGTTGTCGTCGTAGATATCCTCGTCCCGGAACGTGCTCTGGGGGTTCAGCGTCAGGAAGAGCGGATCGCTCTCGTCGATATTCTGCAACCGGTTCATCCAGTAGGTCAGGCCCAGCCGGTCGTCGCCGCCGCGCTTGGCTTCGCTGTAGTTCCACGACGCCCAGACCTTGCGGCGCCGGGGCATGGCCGACGGATCGCGATGCAGGATGCCGCGATTGTCCTGGTAGCGGATGTCGCGCAGATGGGTCGTCTCGGCCTCGGACGCGTCCGAGAGAAGCGACAGCGCGACGTCCGAATGGGTCGCGAGCACCACGTCGTCGAACCGCTCCCATTCACCGCCCCGCACCCGGATCTCGACCCCGCCGGGGAGACGACGCAGACCCTCGACCGGCGCGCCGAGGCGGATGTCGACGCCCCGTGCGCGCATCCGCGCCTCGAGTCGGGATACATACTGGATCGATCCGCCATCGACCGTGTACCAGACATGCTGGCCGGTGTGGTGCAGAAGGTTATGGTTGCGAAAGAAGCGCAGCATCGCCGCGGCCGGAAAATCCATGACGTTCTGGCTGGGCGTCGACCAGATCGCGCCAGAGATGGGGCCGATATACCAGTCCCGGAATTCCTGCCCGAGGCCCATCCGGGTCAGGAACGCGCCCAGAGACAGATCCGGCGCGATGTCCATCTCGCCCGCCCGGGCGTTGAAGCGGAACACGTCGCGCACCATCCGCAGATAGGGCGGCGAGAAGGCGAGGCTGCGCTGCGCGAAGAGCGTGTCGAGCGTCTGGAGGCTGTATTCGATCCGTCCGCCTTCGATGGATGCGGCAAAGGACATGTCGGATTCGGCGACCGGAACGCCCAGATCCTCGAACAGCTTGACGAGGTTGGGATAGTTCGGGCGGTTGTAGACTATGAAGCCGGTATCGACCGGCTGCTCGCCCGTGCGGCCCGCGAGGACCGTGCGGGCATGGCCGCCGAGACGCGGCGCGGACTCGATCAGGGTGACGGAATGGCCGGGGGCGAGCGCGTCGGCGGCCGCCATGCCGCTGATGCCCGCGCCGATCACGGCGATGCGGCGGGACGGGGAAGTCTGGATGTTCTGCAAGGGAAGGGGTGGTCCGATCGGCGGTTGGTGGCGTTGCCACTAGAAATGGGGCGTCGCGGCCACGATCAAGATGCGCATATCCGCGCAGGTCCGAACGTTTCGAGATGCCTAGCCGGTTCGGGACGCCGCGCCTAGGGTGGCGGGCCGTAAACGTCCGCACTGTTGCAAACGCCGGAGTCGTCCTTGCCTATTACCGACTGGATCGTGTTCGCGGCCTTCTGGGCGGTCTTCGTGACCTCGCCGGGACCGAACGCGGCCAATTGCATCCTGACGGCGTGGTATGCCGGGTTTCGGTCGTCGCTCTGGTGCGTGGCAGGCATCCTGACGCAGGCGACGCTGTTCCTCGGGCTGGCGGCGACGGGAGTGACGGCCCTCCTGCTGGCGGCGCCGGGAGCGTTCGACGCGATCCGGCTGATCGGAGCGGCGATCCTCGTGGCGCTTGGCATCCGGGCCTGGATCCGGGCCGGGGACGCGCCCGCCGCCGAGCCGCCCCCGGCCCATGGCATCTACCTGCGGGCGCTGGCCATCGCCACGTTCAACGCCAAGTCGCTGGCGGGCTACCTCGCGGCGTTCACGCAATTCGTCTCGCCCGACATAGCCATCGCGGCGCAGATGGGGGTGATCGTGCCCACCGCCCTGACACTCACCACCCTCAGTTACACGGGCTGGTGCGGCCTCGGCGCGTGGCTCGGGCAGCGGGCGATGGGCGTGATGGCGAGCCTCTGGCTCCGGCGGTCGCTGGCGCTGTGCTTCGTGGCCTATGGCGTGGCGCTGGCTATCCTCTAGGCGGGCGTCAGTCCGTCGCGAGCGTCGCGCCGTAGAGCGGCACGGTCGAGATCGACATCTTCGCCGAGCCCTCGGTCAGTTCCTGCGCGTGGACGAGGTAGATCAGCGTCTGATTCGCCTCGTCGAAGATACGCTTGATCCGCAGCGACTTGAGGATAATCGACCGGCTCTCGCGGAAGACCTGTTCGCCATCCTCGGACATGTCGATGTCGCCGACCCGGATCGGCCCGGTCTGGCGGCAGGCGATCGAGGCATTGGACGGGTCCTCGAACCACGCCCCCTGGCTCAGCCGGTCGATCAGCGACCTGTCGAAATAGGCGATATGGCAGGTGATGCCCTCGACCTTCGGGTCGGCGATGGCTTCGATGATGATGTCGTTGCCGACCCAGTCGACCCCGACTTCGCCCACCTGTTCGGCATGGGCGGCGGGCGCGAGAAGGAGGGCGGCGGCGAGAATGTTCGATTTCATTCGCATGAAACGCGGCGCGCGGGCGCGGGTTCCGTGTGCGGTGCCGCAAACCGTGCTACCTTCCCCTCGGTCATCTGGGACGGGAGACACGCCATGACACGCATGACAGCCAAGGATTTCGATCAGGAATTGCTCGACCTCTACGACTTCTATGCCCACGGGAAGATCTCCAAGCGCGAGTTCCTCGACCGCGCGGGCAAATGGGCCGTCGGCGGCCTGACGGCGGCGGCGATCCTGACGACGCTCTCGCCGAACTACGCGCTTGCGCAGCAGGTGGCCGAGGACGATGCCGACATCACGGGCGAGGACATCACCTATGCCAGCCCGAACGGACATGGCGACGTGAGCGCCTATCTCGTGCGCCCCGCCGAGACCGACCCCGAGCGCCCGCCCGCAGCGATCCTCGTGGTACACGAGAACCGGGGCCTCAATCCCTATATCCGCGACGTGGCACGGCGCGTGGCCAAGGCGGGCTTCATCGCGCTGGCGCCCGACGGGCTGACCTCGATGGGGGGCTATCCCGGCAACGACGACGAAGGCCGCGAGCTGCAGCGCCAGGTCGACGGGGAGAAGCTGATGAACGATTTCTTCGCGGGCTACGAATATCTCGTTGCCCTCGAAGGGACGAACGGCAAGGTCGGCGCGACGGGCTTCTGCTACGGCGGCGGCGTCGTGAACGCGCTGGCGGTGGCCTACCCGGAGCTCGACGCGGGCGTGCCCTTCTACGGGCGGCAGGCCGCCGCGGCGGACGTGCCGAAGATCGAGACGCCGCTTCTGTTCCAGTACGCCGCGCTCGACAGCCGCATCAACGCCGGCTGGCCCGAGATGCAGAAGGCGCTGGAGGCGAACGACAAGATCTACGAGGCGCTGATCTGGCCCGACGTGAACCACGGGTTCCACAACGATACGACCCCGCGCTACTATGCCGAGGCGGCCGAGGCCGCGTGGGAGAAGACGGTCGCGTGGTTCAGGGTCTATCTCGCCTGACCCCCGCGGCCCGCCACGGGAGGTCGTCATGCTGGAGCTCGCCGCCTCGATCCACCCGCTGGGCTGGCTGGCCCTGATCGCCGTGCTGGTGGCGCTGGTTTCCCTGCCGCAGGCGCTGCGCGAGATGTGGCGGCGCCCCTGGAAGGATGACGCGCGCGGACGTTCGGCGAAGACCGATACTCATGGCGGCCCTCCCATCGCGCCGGACCGCGACCGGACATGAGCAAATACGGCCCGACGCGTCGCGAGACGTGGATCTATCTGATCGTCTCGCTGGCCGGGTTGGCCCTGATGGCCGGGGCGGTCGCGTTCCGGGGCGTGGGCGGCATCGCGGCGATCGAGGTGGTCGGGATGTCGGTGCTGTTCTTCGGCGGCACCGCGATCTGGGCGGGCTTGCGCCTTTGGCGGGGGCGCGGGTAGGGCTGCCGCCCATGACCGACGCACCCGGCCCTTCCACCCCCTACGATCCGCCCGAAGGGCCGATCCCCGTGATCCACGAGGACGCGCATCTTCTGGTGGTCGATAAGCCCGCGGGCCTCCTGTCCGTGCCGGGGCGGGGCGAACACCTTTCCGATTGCCTGCTGACGCGGCTGGCCGAGACCCACCCCGAGGTGTTGCTCTGTCACCGGCTCGACCGGGATACGTCGGGCATCATGGTCTTCGCGCTGACAAAGCTGGCGCAGCGCAAGATGGGTCGGCTGTTCGAGACCAAGCGCGTCAAGAAGCGCTATATCGCGCGCGTCGCGGGCGCGGTGGCCGAGGCGAAGGGCACGATCGACCTGCCGCTGATCGTGGACTGGCCGAACCGGCCGCTGCAGCATGTGAACCACGAGACCGGCAAGCCTTCGGTCACCGATTGGGAGCGGGTCGCGGTCGAGGACGGCACCACGCGGATGAAGCTGATGCCGCGCACGGGGCGGAGCCATCAGCTTCGGGTGCACATGCGCGAGCTGGGACATCCGATCCTGGGCGATCCGTTCTATTCCGACGATTCCGAGGCGTGGCCGCGCATGATGCTCCATGCCGAGGGGCTGAAGTTCGAACATCCGGTCGAAGGCAGCATGTTGCGGCTTGAGGCGCCCTGTCCGTTCTGATCCGCGCACGAAGGGATACCGTTCCGACCGGCAAGGCGGGGGCGAACCGCTGTCCCGATCCGGTGCGAGACCCGTTTCAACACGGGTGAAGGGTGACTACATGGCACACGACGCAACCGAGCGAGGAGACGAGACCATGGGACTTCGCATCAACCAGACCGTTCCAGATTTCGAGGCCGAGACCAGCGAGGGACCGATCCGGTTCCATGACTGGATCGGTGACAGCTGGGCCATCCTCTTCAGCCATCCGAAGGACTTCACGCCGGTCTGCACGACCGAGTTCGGCGCCGTGGCCCAACTCGCCGACGAGTGGGAGAAGCGCGGCGTCAAGGTGATCGGCATCTCGGTCGACGACGCGGAAAGCCACCGCAAGTGGAAGTCCGACATCCAGACCTTCGGAAAGGCCGAGCCGACCTTCCCGATCATCGCCGACACGTCGCTCGACGTCTCGAAGGCCTATGACATGCTGCCCGCCGACGCCTACCTGCCCGACGGACGCACGCCGAACGACACCGCGACGGTGCGGTCGGTCTACGTCATCGGACCGGACAAGCAGCTTAAGCTCTCGATGACCTACCCGATGAATGTGGGCCGCAACTTCGCCGAGATCCTCCGCGCGGTCGACGCGCTCCAGACGGCGGCCAAGTACGGCGTGGCCACGCCGGCCAACTGGGACCACGGCAAAGACGTGGTGATCCCGGCGGCGGTGTCCAATGAGGATGCAAAGGCCAAGTTCGGCGACTTCACGACGCATTTCCCGTATCTGCGGATGACGAAGGACCCCTCCGCCTGACCGGCGGGGCGGGGGACGGGCGCCGGGTCTCTCCGTACCTGGCGCCCGGTTTCTACGAGGACGCGCTGGCGGCCGGGCGGCTCCGCTTGATCGTCGGCGGGCGCTGGGACGAGACCGGACGCGCGCAGATGGCGCTCCTCCAGTCCGAGGGGCTGGCGCCGCATCATCGCCTTCTGGACATCGGCGCGGGGGCGATGCGGCTCGGGTGTCGCGCGGTGCCGTTTCTCGACGCGGGGAACTACTGGGCCACGGACGCGTCGCGCGCGCTGATGCTGCGCGGTCGCAGCGAGGAGCTGGCGGAGCCGTCGCGCCTGCCCAAACACCATTTGATCGCAGATGACGGCTTTCGTTATCGCGGCATCCCGACCGGGATCGACTACGCCATTGCCTTCGCGGTTTTCACCCACCTGCCGGCGGATCGCCTCGGCGGTGCGTTGAATCGCGCGCGCATCGCCTTCCCTAGGCTGCAGGCCTTCCTCTTCACGGTGTTTCTTGGGCCGGAGGGCGAGGGCTCGGTCCGGCAGGCGGATGGCGTCGTGACCCATCCCGACCGCCCGCCTTGGCATATCTCCGAGGATGCCGTCCGGCGGATGGTCGAGGAGGCGAGCTTCGACCTTCGTCGCCGCGACGACGTGCTGCCGCGCGGGCAGGTCTGTTTCGTCGCGCGCCCGTCCCGCTGAGCACGAAAAAGGCCGCCCCCGAAGGAGCGGCCCCGATCGTCACGCGGTCGTCACGTTCAGCCCTGGCGGGCCTTGAAGCGGCGCTGCGTCTTGTTGATCACGTAGACCCGGCCCTTGCGACGCACCACGCGGCAGTCGCGGTGGCGGTTCTTCAGCGACCGGAGGGAATTGCGAACCTTCATGGCTGCTCTCCTATGCCTGCGGGGCGTGCGCCCCGGGTTTCAATTCGTGCCCCCGTCGGGGGCGGTGAGATCCCGCCGTCTTCCGTGGGGAAGATGCGGGGTGGTGGGCGATACTGGGATCGAACCAGTGACCCCTTCGATGTCAACGAAGTGCTCTACCGCTGAGCTAATCACCCCCGATCCGCCGAAATTACGGGAACTCCCGACAGCCCGGCGCATTGGTGCGGCGGGGATAGTGTCTTTCACGAGGGCGTGCAAGGGGGCTTTCTGCCGTATCGCGAACGCCCTAGGTTATCGTGCGAGGAGCCTCGATCCACCCATGCCGCGCCAGTCCTTCCGCCTGTTTCGACCCGATGCGATCGGATCGCCTGTCGTCGTGGCCAGCCCCCATTCGGGCCGCAACTACGACTGGGATTTCATGTCCGCCACCGTGCTCGACGGCGACCGAATCCGATCGTCCGAGGACGCCTTCGTCGACCTCCTTCTCGAGGACACGCCGTCGCTGGGGATGCCGCTTCTGGTGGCCGAGATGCCGCGCGCGTTTCTCGACCTCAACCGCGCCACCGAGGAGCTGGATCCGGCGGTCGTGCGCGACGTGCCGCGCGGATCGGTCGCCAACCCGCGGATCACCTCGGGGCTGGGCGTCATTCCCCGCGTCGTCGCACAGGGCCGCGCGATCTATGACGGCAAGATCAGCCGCTCCGAGGCGCGCGACCGCATCGAGCAGTTCTGGCATCCCTACCACGCGCAGCTCGCCGCATTGATGGACGAGGCGCAGGCGCGGTTCGGCGAAGCCGTCCTCGTTGACTGCCATTCGATGCCGCACGAAGCGATCGAGGCCTCGGCGCCGGCGGGTCGCACGCCCGAGATCGTGCTGGGCGACCGCTTCGGGGCCGGCGCGCGACCGGAGCTGGTGGACGCGCTCGAATCGATCTTTTCAGACCAGGGCTTCCGCGTCGCGCGCAACGCGCCCTTCGCGGGCGCCTATGTCGTCCAGAACTACGGCAAGCCCGCCCGCGGCCGCCACGCCATCCAGATCGAGATCGATCGCGCGCTCTACATGGACGAGGCCGCGATGCGTCCGACCGCCGGGTTCGACGACCTCAAGCGCGCGCTGACGGACACGTTCGCCCGCTTTGCAGACGTGGCACGGGGGAAGGATCGCGTCGCCGCCGAGTAGCCGTCAGCGCAGCGCGCGGCCCTTGCGGATCGCGTCTTCGCCGAACCGCGCGCGGATCGCATCGGTGGCCCGTTCCGCTTCGGCCCGGCGCGCGGCATCGGGATCAAGAAGGTCACCCGCCCGATCGGCCTGATCCTCGGGCACGAGATCCGAGATCCCGACCCCGATCAGCCGTGCGGGCCCGCTCCATCCCAGCGCGTCGAACAGCGCGCGTCCCTCGCGATAGATGCGATCGGCCATTTGTGTCGGCTCGGAGAGGGCATGGCGGCGGGTGACGGAGGTGAAATCGGCGCGCTTGATCTTCATCGTGACCACGCGCCCGGCCAGCCCCTTGGCCTTGGCGCGCGCGCTGACCTGTTCGGCCAACCGCCAGAGATGCCCGTCGAGGATATCCGGGTCGGCGGTGTTCTCGTGGAACGTCGTCTCCTTCGAGATCGATTTGACGGGCCGACGCGCGCTGACCCGGCGGCGGTCCTGTCCGCGCGCCAGATGCCAGAGCCGGTCGCCCATCGACCCGAAGCGCCGCCCGAGATCGGCGCGATCCCAGCGGCGCAGATCGGCGATGGTGTTGATCCCCGCCTTCTTGAGCGATTCCTGTCCCACGAGGCCGACGCCCCAGATGATGCCCACCGGCTTGTCGGCCAGAAACGTCTCGGTCTCGGCCGCGCCGATCACCGAGAACCCGC
This sequence comes from uncultured Jannaschia sp., assembly GCF_947503795.1. Lineage (NCBI taxonomy): Bacteria > Pseudomonadati > Pseudomonadota > Alphaproteobacteria > Rhodobacterales > Roseobacteraceae > Jannaschia > uncultured Jannaschia sp. The sequence continues at coordinate 287,243 of NZ_CANNEZ010000001.1, forward strand.
GCGGCTTGTCGAGATCGGAGGCGATCTTGGCGAGGAACTTGTTGTGGCTGAGCCCGATCGAACCGGTGATCCCCAGCTCGGCCTGCATCCGCGCGACCAGACGCGCCAGCATGACCGCGGGCGGCTGGCCATGGAGGCGCGCGGTGCCGGTCAGGTCGAGAAACGCCTCGTCGAGCGAGAGCGGTTCGATATCGGGCGTCAGCTCCTCCATCATGGCGCGGATGGCCTGGCTCACCTCGACATAGAGGGACATGCGACCCTTGATGATGACCGCGTCGGGACAGAGCGCCAACGCCTTGAACATCGGCATCGCGGAGCGCACGCCCCGGATGCGCGCCACGTAGCAGCAGGTCGAGACGACGCCCCGCCGCCCTCCGCCGATGATGACCGGCTTGTCGGCCAGTTCGGGCCGGTCCCGCTTCTCGACCGAGGCATAGAACGCATCGCAATCCATATGCGCGATCGACAGATCGAACAGCTCGGGATGGGTGGTCACGCGGGGGCTGCCGCAACGGGGACAGCGTCGCGCATCGGGAAAGGACTGGAGACAGGCGCGGCAGAGCGACGGCATGGCCGGGATGTAATCCCCGTACGCCGCCGAGGGAACCCGCGAGGGGGGCTTTGGGGTTTCCACAGGGATTGTCACAATGCCCGAGGAGGCTGCCATGACCGATCCGCACAAACCCGACGCCAATGCCCCGCCCAGCGGCTCCGCCCAATCCGCGGTCGAGGCCCCGTCCAGCCCGGCCGGGCGAAAGATGCTGCTGACGGCGGCAGCCTTCGTCCTGATTCTCTTCGTGGTCTTCCTCCTGATTCCCGGCGGCGACGAAACCGTCGAGGAGACCCCGGCGGTCGTCTCTCAATGAGCGGCGAGGGCACGCAGACCAAGCCGGGCCACGCGTCGGGTCAGGCACCGGGCGACGGTGCGCTGACACATGACGACGTTGCCCCGAATGGTGGCCGCGCGAAATTGGGCCTGTTGGCGCTGCTGGCGCTGATCGTCGTGATCCTGGCGGTGTCGTTCCTCTGGGCCGACGATGCGCCCGTCGCGGCTGATGGCGGACCCGAGGCGGTGATTGTCGATGACGGGACGCTCGGGGACTGAATGTCGCGCCTTCGGAACGGAGCGGCCACTGGCTCGTTCACTGGACCGAAGGAGAATCCCTATGGTCATCGAACCCCATGACGCCCCCGTCCCCGAGAGCAGCAAGCGCAACTACTACATCTGGCTCGCGGTCGCGATCGTGCTCGGCGGCCTGCTTGTCGTCTTCGTGATGCCGAACCTTTACTACCTGACCGCCGAAGGCCCCGCCGTCGATGGCGGCTTCAACGTCGTGGTCCCCGAGGCGGATGGCACCGGCCTCGCCAATGTCGGCGACTGACACGACTGTCCATGACCCGTTGTCCCCGCCCTGATCGCAGGGCATCGTTCGCAAAATCGCGAGGGACCGGGTCATGGATATCGAAGAGCAACTACTGACACTCGCGGGCGAGAACGCCGTGCTGATCGCCATCGCGATCTTCGTGATCGTCTGCATCATGCTCGGGGTGCGGATCGTTCCGCAGTCCGAGAAATACGTGGTCGAGCGGTTCGGGCGGCTGAAATCCGTGCTCGGGCCGGGCATCAACCTGATCGTGCCCTTCCTCGACAAGGTGGCGCACAAGGTCTCGATCCTCGAGCGGCAGCTTCCCAATGCCAGCCAGGACGCGATCACCCGCGACAACGTTCTCGTGCAGGTGGAAACGAGCGTCTTCTACCGCATCCTAGCGCCCGAAAAGACGGTCTACCGCATCCGCGACGTCGACGCGGCCATCGCAACCACGGTCGCCGGCATCGTGCGCGCCGAGATCGGGATGATGGAGTTGGACGAGGTTCAGTCGAACCGCTCCGAGGTCATCAACAAGATCAAGGCGCAGGTCGCCGATGCCGTGGATGATTGGGGGATCGAGGTGACGCGCGCCGAGATCCTCGACGTCAATCTCGACCAGCAGACCCGCGAGGCGATGATGCAGCAGCTCAACGCCGAGCGGGCCCGTCGCGCGCAGGTGACCGAGGCCGAGGGTCAGAAGCGGTCGGTCGAACTGGCCGCCGATGCCGAGCTCTACGCTGCCGAGCAGACCGCCAAGGGCCGGCGCATCGCCGCCGATGCCGAGGCCTATGCGACCGAGGTCGTGGCCCGCGCCATCGCCGATAACGGCCTCGAGGCGGCGCAGTACCAGGTCGCCTTGAAACAGGTCGAGGCGCTCACCGCGCTCGGCGGCAAGGCCGGCAGCCAGACAGTCGTCGTGCCCGCCTCGGCGCTGGACGCGTTCGGCGAGGCGTTCAAGATGCTGCGGGGTCGGGGCTGATGTGGTCGGCATGGTGGGTCTGGATGCTCGCGGCGCTGATGTTCGGCGTCATCGAGGTGCTCGCCCCCTCCTACATCATGCTCGGGTTCGCGATCGGCGCGGGGCTTATCGGACTCAGCCTGCTGACCGGCCTTCTCGGATCGCTGGTCGGTCTGGCCGGCGGCTATGGCTTCGCCAGTCTCCTCGTGGCCTTCGCGGTTCTGTCGCTGATCGCGTGGATCGCGCTCCGGGCGGTGTTCGGGCCGCCGGGCGCCGCGGCTCAGACCTTCGACGACGATGTAAACGACTGAATAATTTGGGAACCTGACCGGGTGGGGTCGTCGTTGTCTGGGTATAGACCTGCAACAGACGGAGGCCCGACATGGCCAGCATCGACCACACGACCGACCCCCGACACAACAACATCAGCCGCGCCGAGGTGGACGCCCGCGTGCCGCACGATTCCCACACCGCGCGGACGACCGACCACGACTACGCGGCCGAACCGCGCGAGGCGCACAGCTCCGGCACCAACTGGATCATGATCGCCGCGGCCGTCGTGCTCGGGTTGCTGCTGCTGGCGTGGCTCTTCGGTGCGTTCGCCGCCGACGAAACCGTCGCCGTGACCCCGACCACCGACGCCGAGATCGTTGCGACCGAGACCGCGACCGAGACGGCCCCCGTCACGGCCGTCGCCGTCGAAGAGACCGCCGGGGCCGCCGTCGCGGTCGAGGACAACGTAACGACGACCACCGTTCCGGTCGTGCCCGTCGACTGACGCTATGCCAACTCGTCGAGGATCGCCTGCGCTGCGGCGCGGGGATCCGCGGCGGCGTGGATGGGACGACCCACCACGATGTGATCCGCGCCCGCCTCGATCGCCGAGGCGGGCGTTTCCGTGCGCTTCTGGTCGCCAAGCGCCGCGCCCGCCGGTCGCACGCCGGGCGTCACGATGAGCTTGTCCCGCGCCTCGGGCAGGGCGCGGATGGCAGCCGCCTCGCGCGGCGACGCGATGACCCCATCGGCGCCTGCCTCGAAGGCCCGCGCGGCGCGGGTCGCCACCAGATCGGCGATATCGCCCGGCGCGATCAGCGATGCGTCGAGATCGGCGCGGTCGAGCGAGGTCAGGATGGTCACGGCGAGGATCTTCATGTCGCCCTTCGCCTGCGCTGCCGCCGCGACCACATGCGGGTCGCCATGGACGGTCAGGAAATCGAGATCGAACTGGGCAAGCCCGCGCACCGCGGCCTCGACCGTGGCGCCGATATCGAAGAGCTTCATGTCAAGAAAGATGCGCTTGCCGTGCTCGTCCTTGAGCTCGTTGGCCAGCGCGAGGCCGCCGCCGGTCAGCATGCCCAGCCCGATCTTATAGAAGGACACGGCATCGCCCAGCGTCTCGGCCATGGCGAGCCCGTCGAGCGCGTTGGGCACGTCGAGCGCGACGATCAGGCGGTCATCGGACATGGAAGATCTCCGGCAAAGGGGTTGCCGGGCGGGGTAGGACGCCGTGCGCGCCCTGTCCAGAGTGTCAGATGTTGTGGGCCTGCTCGGCCAGCGCGCTGACGGCGGTGTCGTGGGTCCAGGCCGGATCGCCGGGGGCCGTCAGGCGGCGGCGGTGAACGGTCCCACCCGGCGCGCGCAGGATCGCGGTGCCTGCGAATGTGCCATCGAGCGGGTCGAACCGGACGGCTTCGATGCGGATTACACGATCTGTCGGCAAGGGCGTCTCCGGTACGTCATCGGCGTCGTTCGCAAAAGGAACGCTGCTTCGTTCGAATCGGTTGCATCCGCGTTAACGAATTTTTACGCGCGTCAGGGATCGACCCCGCCCATGGCGCAGATCGCCTGCCATTCAGCTTCGGTGACGGGCTGGACCGAGAGGCGGCTGTTGCGGACGAGGACCATCTCGGACAGGTCGTCCCGCGTCTTGATCGCGTCGAGCGTCACGGGTGTCGCGAGCGCGTCGACGGCCCGGATATCGACGCAGTCCCAGCGTTCGTCATCCGTGGTGCTGTCAGGATGCGCGGCGGCCGAAATCTCGACGATGCCGACGACGGCCTTCTCGGACTGGCTGTGATAGAAGAACCCCCGGTCGCCCGGCTCCATCTCGCGCATGAAGTTGCGCGCCTGGTAGTTGCGGACGCCGTCCCACTCCTCGCCGGCCTGGCCCTTGGCCACCTGGTCGTCCCAGGACCAGACCGAAGGTTCGGATTTGAAGAGCCAGTATCTCATGCCGATACGACCCGGTTCCAGGCCTCGATCCTGACATCCTCGAACAGGCCCGCCGTCGCATAGGGATCGGCGGCGGCAAAGGCCTCGACATGGGCGCGGTCCGCGGTCTCGAAGATGATGAGGGAGCCGCACATCTCGCCGGTCGCGTTCACGAAGGGGCCCGCTTGGCGGACATGCGGATCGGCCCGCAGATGGGCCAGATGGGCCTCGCGGTTCTCCTGCCGGAGGGCGAGATGGCCGGGCTTGTCGGTGCAGATCAGGGCGTGGAGCATCATTCGGACCTCAGGTCGCGGGAGAGAAGGGCGTGCATCGCGTTTTCGACCGTCAGGTCCCCGGCGACAAGCCCGGCGGTCGCGCGTGTCACCGGCAGGTCGATGTCGTGACATGCGGCGAGGTCGAGCGCCGCGCGGGCTGTCGCGACCCCTTCGGTCGTGGCGTCGGGCCGAACCGATCCCGCGCCGATCGCGTGGCCCAAGGCGAAGTTGCGCGACTGCGGCGAGGCGCAGGTCAGCGCGAGATCGCCCAGCCCCGACAAGCCCATCAGCGTCTCGGTCCGCGCACCCATCGCGGCGGCGAGGCGCATCATCTCGGCCATGCCGCGCGTCATGAGGGCGGCACGCGCGCTGTCGCCGAGGCCGGCGCCGATGGCCGCGCCGCAGGCGATGGCGACGACGTTCTTGAGCGCGCCCCCGAGTTCGACCCCGATGGTATCGGTGCTGCGATAGACGCGCAGGACCGGCGTGGCGAGCCGGGCCTGAAGCATCGCACCCACCGCGTCGTCGGCGCATCCGAGGACCAGTGCCGTCGGCAGGCCCTGCGCGATATCGGCGGCGAAGCTGGGACCGGAGAGGATCGCGGGCACGGCGTCGGGTCGCATGTCACGCAGGGTCGCGGTCGCGCCGCGCCCGGTCGCGAGATCGACGCCCTTGCACGCCGCCACGAGATGCGCGGGCCGGAGCGGCAGATCGGCGAGCACGGCGCCGAGGGTCTGCATCGGGACCGCCATCAGAACGGTCTCGCACGCCGCCAGATCCGTGGCGTCCGCGGTGGGCATGATGGGCGCGGGCAGGGTCACGCCCGGCAGGCGCGGCATGCGGCGGGTGCGGGCCGACCCGGACAGGATGGCGCGATCCCGGCCCCAGAGGTGGACGGGCGTGTCCGCACGGGCGAGTGCCACGGCCAGCGCGGTCCCGAAGGCGCCCGCGCCGACGATGCCGACGGGCGCGCTCATGCCTTCGCCCCGCGCTTGCCCGAACCCAGCATGGGCGAAGCCGCCGCGTCGAGCGGCCAGCGCGGTCGTGCGGCAAGGGTCATGTCATCGCGGCGTCCCCCGGCAAAAAGCTCCGCGCCCGCCCATGCGATCATCGCGGCATTATCGGTGCAAAGCGCGAGCGGGGGGGCGAGGAATGGCAGGTTTGCGTCCCCCGCAAGCTCGGTCAGGGCCGCGCGCAGGCTGCGATTGGCAGCCACGCCACCCGCGACGGCAAAGGCGGTGACATCGGGATGCGCGTCGAGGGCGCGGCGCGATTTTTCGACCAGGACCTCGGTCATCGCGGCCTGAAAGCTGGCGCAGATATCGGCGCGGCGGTCGCGGGGGAGGCCGCCATGCTCGGACACGACCGCGTCGCGCGCCCGCAGCACCGCCGTCTTCAGGCCCGAAAAGGACATGTCGAGCCCCGGCCGGTCCAGAAGCGGTCGGGGCAGGGGCACCGACGCCGTGCCGTCGGCGGCCGCCGCCTCGACCGACGGGCCACCGGGCTGCGGCAGACCGAGGAGGCGGGCGGTCTTGTCGAAGGCTTCGCCGGGGGCGTCGTCGATCGTGCCGCCGAGCCGGGTGAAGGCATCGGGGCCATCGACCCGCAAGAACTGGCAATGCCCCCCCGAGACGAGCAGCATCAGATATGGGAAGGTCGCGCCATCCGTCATCCGGGGCGTCAGCGCGTGACCGGCCAGGTGGTTCACACCGATGAGCGGCAGGCCCGTCGCCGCCGACAGGCCCTTGGCGCACATGACACCCGCCAGCACGCCACCGATCAGTCCCGGCCCTGCCGTCACCGCGATGGCGTCGCAAGCCGTCAGGGCCACCCCCGCCTCGGCCAGCGCCTGTTCGACGGCGAGGTCGATTTTCTCGGCATGGGCGCGGGCGGCGATCTCGGGGACGACTCCGCCGAAGGCCGCATGAAGATCGTCCTGCCGCATCACCACGTTGGAGAGGATCTCGGCGTCGCCCGCGCCGTCGCGGCGCACCACGGCGGCCGCGGTGTCGTCGCAGGAGCTTTCCAGCCCCAATATCGTCAGACCCTGCGCCATAGGTGTTGTGCCGTCCGTGCTGCGGGTTCACCCTCGCCCTTCACCTAGGCCGCCCGATCCGGGGGAACAATGCGCCCGTTGCCCATCCTGCTGACCCGCCCGCGCGCCGCGGCGACGAGCCTCGCGGCGCGGCTGGCCGACACGGGCGCGACGGTTCTGGTTTCTCCGCTGCTCGAGCTGTCGCCGATGGGCGCTCTGCCCGCGATTTCCGGTGGCGTGCTGTTGACTTCGCCCGCCGCGGTCGATGCGTGGACGGCCATGGGCGGAACGGGCGCCTGGCCCGCCTGGGTGGTCGGGCCCGAGACGGCCCGCCGTGCGGCTGAGGCGGGGTTTGACGTCCGGGGTGTGGCGGCGGATGCGGCGGCACTGGCCACGCTCGTCCCCGAGGACGCGCCGCCGCTTGTCCACCTCCGCGGCGAGGTGCAGCGCGGCGACCTCGCCGGCGACCTCCGTGCGCGGGGCCGGGACGCGACCGATGCCGTCATTTACCGGCAGACGGCGCTGGGCCTGACCGCGCCGGCCCGCGCCCTCCTGCGGGCCGGTCCGACACTCGTGCCGCTCTATTCGCCGCGCACCGCCACGATCTTCGGCACCGAATGCCCGGCGGGCGCGTTGGGCCATGTCCGCGCGGTCTGCCTCAGCCGCGCGGTGGCCGAGGCCGCGCCGGTTCGACCCGTCGCAATGGCCGCACGCCCCGACGGGCAGGCGATGGAGAGCGCGATCCGTAAAGCCCTCGCCGCAAACGGCGGTTGAGGGCCCACGGGGGACGGTCTAGGTGTATCTATGGTCCTTTGGGCCGAAGCTGACGGGGAGACGACGTGGTGGCGCGCAAGACCGGCAAGACGACCCAGACCGACACGTCCCCTGAGGATACGAGCCCCGCGACGCCGGTCGAGGATGCGGTCGTCGTCTCCGAGGATGCCGGGACGGCCGGGTCGGACACGCTGGTCGCGACGGCGGCGGATACACCCAATGACAGCGTCGTCATGGACACGGATACGGATACGGTGACCGATGGCGCGGCGGATACGCCGGTGGCGGAAACCGCGTCGGACGAGGCGCCCTCGGACGAGATGCCGACCGACGACAGCCTCGCGGGCGAGACGGCGGCGGACGACACCGTGGAGGACACGCTCATCGCCGATATCGCGGGCGATGTGTCCGAGCCAGACCCCGAGCCCGCAACGGCCATCACAGCGCCGCCGCCCGCGGTGATCGAGAAGCGCGGACCGGGCTTTCTGCCGCTGGTCCTCGGCGGTCTGGTGGCCGGTGCGATCGGCTACGCGGTTCCGACATTCATCGCGCCCGCCCCCGAAATCGACATGACGCGCATCGAGACGCTGGAGGCGGAGCTTGCCGCGCTGGGCGAGGGGGGCGACGCGGAGCCCGTGGATCTCGCCCCGATCGAGAGTGCGCAGGCCGACCTTGCGGCCCGGCTGGACGAGGTCGAGGCACAGGTCGCGGCGCTGGCCGATGCGCCCGCCGCTGGACCGGTCGACGCCGCCTCGACGGCGAGTGTCGAAAACACGCCGGTGGATCTGGCCCCGCTCCGCGCCGATCTCGACGCCCTGGCGGCGCGTGTGGACGCGTCGGGTGAAGCGCAGGACGTGACCGGCGCTCTGGACGGTCTCCGGGCCGATCTCGGGGGGCGGATTGACGCGGTGGAAACCGGGCTGTCAGATGCGACAGGCCGGATCGACGGCCTCGCGACGCGGATCGACGAGATCGGGGCGGAAACCGCCGCCGTCGAGACCGAGGCCGAGACACTGGCGCGCGAGGCCGCGGCCAACCAGCTTCGGATCGCGCTCGAATCCGGGGCGCCCTTCGCCGAGCCGCTGGACGTCCTTGGTGACGCGCCCGATGCGCTGGCCGCTTCCGCCGCCGAGGGGGTCGCGACGCTGGGCGATCTTGTGGCCGACTTCCCGCCGCTGGCCCGCGAGGCGCTGCGCGCGGCCCGTGCCGGAACCGCGCCCGAAGGCGTGGGCGGCATGTTCGGGTCGCTCTTCAATGCCCGTTCGCTCGAGCCGCGCGAGGGCGACGACCCCGACGCCGTGCTGAGCCGGGCCGAGGCTGCGGTGCGCGCCGGGGACTTGGACACGGCGCTGGCCGAGATCGACGCGCTGCCCGAGAGCGCGCAGGACGTGTTGGCCGACTGGACCGCACGGGCGACCGCCCGCCGCGACGCCCGCGTGGCCCTCGATGACTACCTTCAGGACGGGTGAGGATTTCCTAGATGCTCTGGTCGCTTTTCAAGATCCTCCTCTTCGTCGCCCTCGTGGTGGCACTGGCCTTCGGCGCACAGTGGCTGCTCGCGGTCTCGGGCGAGGTGCTCGTCACCTTCAACGGCGCGGAATACGTGCTGCCGCCGCTGGTCGTCGTGCTGGGGCTGCTGGTCGCGATGCTCGCGCTCTGGATCCTGTTCAAGCTGGCCGGGCTGCTGGTGGCGACGCTCCGGTTCATCAATGGCGACGACACCGCCATCGGCCGCTACTTCGACCGCAACCGCGAGCGGAAGGGCTACGAGGCGCTGTCGGATTCGCTGGTAGCGCTGGCCTCGGGCGAGGCGCGCGAGGCGACGACCAAGGCCCAGAAGGCGGAAAAATACCTCAACAAGCCCGAGATCACGACGCTCGTCGTGGCGCAGGCCGCCGAAGCGGCGGGCGAGACGGACCGCGCCCGCGAGGCCATGAAGGAACTCGTGCGCCATGACCGGACCCGCTTCGTCGGCGTGCGCGGGCTGATGCGCCAGAAGCTCGAGGAGGGCGATACCGTCACGGCGATGAAGCTGGCCGAGAAGGCCTTTGCCCTGAAGCCGCGCCATGTCGAGATGCAGGACACGCTCCTGCGGATGCAGGCCAAGGACGGCAACTGGGACGGCGCGCGCAAGGTCCTAACGGCCAAGGTCAAGTCCGGCTCGCTGCCCAAGGATGTCTACAAGCGTCGCGAGGCGGTGCTGAGCATGGCTGATGCGCGCGATCAGCTGGCGCAGGGCAATACCGACAAGGCCCGCGCCGAGGCGCTCGAGGCGAACCGCCTGTCGCCCGAACTGGTCCCGGCCGCGGTGCTTGCCGCCCGGATGCATATCGAAAGCGGCGACAAGCGGCGTGCGGCCAAGGTGCTCAAGGCCGCGTGGCAGACGAAGCATCACCCCGATCTTGCCGCGGCCTTCGCCGATATCGAACCCGGCGAGACACCGGATGCCCGCATCAAGCGGTTCCAGCCGTTCCTGAAGCTCGACCCGGCGGCGCCCGAGGCGAAGATGCTCGAGGCCGAGCTGCACCTCGCGGCCGAGGATTTCCCGGCGGCCCGCCGGGCGCTGGGCACACTCTACGAGACCCATCCATCGGCCCGCAGCCTGTCGCTCATGGCGGCGATCGAACGCGGCGAGGGCGGCTCGGAAGCTGTCGTACGTGGTTGGCTGGCCAAAGCGCTGGGCGCGTCGCGCGGCCCGCAATGGGTCTGCGAGAATTGCGGCACTGTGCATGGCCAATGGCTGCCCGTCTGCACCAATTGCGAGACCTTCGACGCGCTGAGCTGGACCGAGCCGCGCGCGGGCACGGTGCCGACCACGGCGCTGGCCTCGGACATGCTGCCCTTGCTGATCGGCACGCCTGATCCGGTCGCGCCCGAGGTCGAGGCCAGGCCGGTGGCCTCTGATGAACCCGAGGTCGAGATCGTGACCGAGCGCGATGTCGATCCGGACGTGGTCGGCACGACGCGCGACGTCTCCGAGCCGGTGACCCTGCCCGCCGGAGATAGCCCGCCCGCGCCGCAGGACGAGGTTCCCACCACCGCCGGGACATCGCGGATGTGACGTGATTTCGGGGCTGGAACCAGTCCCGAACCCCTGCTAGGACGCCGCCACGGTGCCGCTGTAGCTCAGCTGGTAGAGCACGTCATTCGTAATGATGGGGTCGGGGGTTCGAGTCCCTTCAGCGGCACCAGTATCCCGTCCACAGGCGTTGCCATACGTCCCTATACGTCGCACAGTCATTCCTGAAAAACAGGGGTTTGTGCCCTGTTGCCCTCCTCGACCGTCCACATGCGACCACGCACGACGGCGCGCCGAAAGGGGGACCGGAGGGGGGACCGAGGGGCCGTGAAGCTGAACAACACGACGATCCGGGCGGCCGGGGACGGCAAGCACGGGGACGGCGACGGGCTCTGGCTCTACCGTCGCGGCGGCTCGTCGAAGTGGGTCTACCGCTACACCGTCGCGGGCAAGCGGCGGGAGATGGGGCTGGGACCGTTCCCGGCGATGTCGCTCGCGCAGGCGCGCCGCGCCCGGGATGCGGAGCGGGCAATCGTCCTGGCCGGGGGCGACCCGATCGCGGTTCGGGAGGGTCAACGCGCATCTGCCATCGCGGAGCGGGACCGGACGGACCCGACGCTCGAGGAGGCGATCGACGTCATCTTCGAGCGGATGCGGGGCGGACTGCGCGGGAACGGCGAGCGCGGGCGATGGATGTCGCCGCTCCGCGTCCACGCGATCCCCGCGCTTGGGGCGCGGCGGCTTTCCACGATCAGGGCCCACGACCTCATGGCGATGCTCAAGCCGATCTGGCACGCGAAGCACCCGACCGCGATCAAGGTCTCGCGGCGGCTGCGGAAGGTGCTGGAAGGCGGCAAGATGCTCGGCTGGCCTTGCGACCCGGAGGACATCGACCGCGCGGCCTTCCTGCTGGGCGAGGTCCGGCACCGCGAGGTCGCGCATGCGGCGCTCGATTGGCAGGACGCGCCCGCGATCTACGCGGCGCTGCGGAAGGTCGGGACCAGCTATGCCGACTGCATCCGATGGCACATGCTGACGGGCGTGCGGTCGATGGGGTGCAGGGGCGCGGCCATCGCGGAGATCGAGGGGGACGTGTGGACGGTCCCGCCAGCCCGGATCAAGGGGCGCGAGGGCAAGGTCGACGCTTTCCGATGCCCGATGGTGCCGGATGCGCTGGCGATCCGCGACAGGGCGCAGGAGTTCGGCGGCGCGCTCCTGTTCGGTGGGCGGGGCAACAAGCCGGTCAGCGACGTGACGTTGATGCTGACGCTGCGGACGCTGCACGAGACCGCGACTCTGCACGGGATGCGCTCGACGCTCCGCACGTGGGCGCAGGACAACGAGGCGGATCGCGAGGCTTGCGAGGTTCAGCTGGGCCACAAGGTCTATGGAAAGGTCGAGGCGGCCTACGCGCGCTCGGATCTGCTGGACCGACGCCACGCGCTCCTCTCCGCTTGGGCCGAGTTTCTAAACGGAGGGTCAACGCCGACCACCTGACCGCCGCCGTCATGGCCGCCGCGCTGGTGTTCCTTCTGGCCGCCATCATCGGGGGCGTGACCGTCGCCGGGTGTGCGGGGTGCGGGCTGTGAAAGACCTCGATACCTGCACCGCCCGCCTTCTCGGCGAGAACGCCTTGAGCGCGGCGCACGACTGCCTGAACGCCCACGCTATGCGGTCGATGCTGACCCGCGAGCAACTGCTGTCCGACCGCCCCGACCGCGAGAAGCTGGCCGCGATCGCGAACCTCATGGGCGTGACGCTGCCCGATGGGGGCGCCTCATGAGCGCGGAGCCTTGGCATCTGTCCTATCGGGCCGACCCGGCGGCGCGGGACTTGGCCGACCGGCACTACAACCGACAGTCGGTCGGGGCCACGCAATTCGTGCCGCCGGGCCGCTGCCTCGTGCTGCTGTCGGGCTGCGCGCGCGCCTTCTGGGTCACGTCCTGGCCGATCTACGTGCAGCACGCATGGCCGACCGCATGGATGTGCAGTGCGTTCCGGTCCGAAGGTGCGGGCCGCGCATCCGATCTAATCCGCGCAGCCGTCGCCGCGACACGCGCTCGATTCGGCCGCCCGCCGGCGCTCGGGATGGTGACGTTCATCGACCGCGCGAAGGTCCAGCCGATCATGCAACGCGGATCGCCGACGTGGGGCCGGACGTGGAAGCTAGCCGGGTTCCGTGAGGATGGTGAGACCCAAGGCGGCTTGCTCGCCCTGCGCCTCGATCCCTCCGACATGCCCGCCCCCGCGCCCGCCGCGCCGATGACGACGCATGGCCTACCCCTGTTCACCACCCCCGACCGAAAGGACGCCGCCCATGGCTGACAAGACCAAGATCGAATGGACCGACGCGACGTGGAACCCGATCACGGGCTGCGCTGTCGTCTCGCCGGGCTGCACCAACTGCTACGCGATGAAGCTGGCCGGGACGCGGCTCCAGCATCATCCCTCGCGCGCCGGGCTCACGCGGGACACGCGATCCGGCCCCGTCTGGACCAGCGAGGTCCGCTTCAACGAGCAATGGCTCGACCAGCCCCCCCGCTGGCGCAAGCCGCGCATGATCTTCGTCTGCGCGCATGGCGACCTGTTCGCCGAGGGCGTCCCCGACAAGTGGATCGACAAGGTGTTCGCCGTCATGGCGCTGGCGCCGCAGCACACCTTTCAGGTGTTGACCAAGCGGGCCGATCGGATGCGGGATTACTGCGACAGCATCACGTCGCGGAGTGGTGCAGAGCGGATTGCGACGGCCGCCGCATGGATATGGGGCGGGAAGAACCCAGATGGCATCGTCGATGGCATCATGGTCGAGATCGCCGATCAAAGCTGCCTCCCGAACGTCTGGCTGGGCGTCAGCGTCGAGGACCAGGCCCGCGCCGACGAGCGCATCCCCCTCCTGCTCGACACGCCCGCCGCCGTGCGGTGGATCTCGGCCGAGCCGCTGCTCGCCCCGATAGAACTGCGTCGGCTTTCCGGCCGCCGGGAAGGGGAAAACTTCGACGCGATGGCTGGGGCGTTCTGGGAAGCCGTTCTCCCAAATCGCTACGAACCTATCTCCCCGCCGCTCAACAGTGTGCCTAGCCCGACCCATCGGCAATGGACATCTGGAGCCGGCCCCCGCGTCGATTGGGTCGTCGCCGGCGGCGAGAGCGGGTCCGGAGCGCGCCCGATGCATCCGGACTGGGCGCGGTCCTTGCGCGATCAGTGCGCTGCGGCGGGGGTGCCGCTCTTGTTCAAACAGTGGGGAGAATGGCTACCCTTCAGCCAATGCCGAACGCCCGAACAGCGCGAGACTGTCAGCCGGACGACTCGCCGCAGCAACGAAACTGGCAACGGCGATCAGACCTATTTCGGCAAAACCATACGGCGCCACCCGGACGGCCATTTCGTAACGAGTACGACTCCGGGCCTGCGGCCGGAACAGATCAACCGCGTCGGCAAGAAGGTCGCCGGCCGCGTCCTCGATGGCGTCGTGCATGACGCCATGCCGGAGGTCGCGCGATGACCGACCGACCGATCCTATTCAGCGGGCCGATGGTTCGCGCGCTGGTGGCTGGCTTCAATATGCAGATGCGACGCGTGTCGAATACCCCCACCCGATTGCCGCTCTGATAAGCCCGTAACCGGTGTGGTGTTTCTATCGCGCAGGCAATAGCCTCCTATCACCTTATTTCTGCGCTTCCAAGCCAAGATAGCAAGGCAAGACGTTCTACAGGGATTTGACCGTCGTTTGCGTCGATCGACAAGTTCAAATCAGGCCTAATCGGGTCGACCTTAGTCAGGGGGGCGTTCATCGTGGTGACAAAAGTTTCCTCACCCTGAAACGTCCTGTAGCTAACGATTGCCGAGACGAACGGACTAAGTGGGGTGATGGAACTATTGGGGTTCTGGGTCTTCCAAAGCGCGGCTCTGCGGTCGATCTGATATTGGGGGCAGAGCAAGCCGCATTCCACGTCGACGGTCTGTTGCGGAAAGAGGATAGTACCTGTGGCTGTCAACGCGTGCGACTTCACTGCATTCGACAGTGATTTAGAATCCTCCGCATAATCCAACAATTCCCGCATGGCCAACATGCTGTCTTCCTGCGAGCAGCTAAGAGACGCCCTTATCCTGACCTGCTGTGCGGGAAGTTCGCCGTGGTTCAAAGCTCTGAAAACGAGTATCAACCGAGCGCCGTCGTGGTTAAAGTTTAGGTCACTGACGATCTCGGCATCCAATGCAACCCAAGGGCGTTGGATTCGGCCAGAAATGTTATTAGCCTCGCTCACCGCTCGAAGGTTCGCCACCAGAAACCCAATTCCGACAATCGAAGTAATCACCGTGCCAACGGTGGCCCATGCAATAATACTTGTCGACCTTGCCATATTTTCTTGAGCAATAAGGGCGTTGTATTCGCTTCTTGTCGGCGTGCTTTCGGAAAGCTCCGGTTCAGTATCAATGGTGGAATTCGGCTCCCAAGGGACGGGGAGCCAGCCCTGGCGCTTTTGTTCGCCTTGATGTGGTATCTCTTGATTATTGCAGGGAGGATTCGGGCAATATCCTATTGGAAGCGACCATAGAAAAAACAACGTCACCAAAGCCAGCCCGACGATTAATCCAGTGGCAAATCCGTTGCTCCATCTCCACCTACGCATGTGATTTCTGACGCCGCAGAGAATTGCCCGAAGGTTTTCTCAGTTCGAACGTGCGCCTTTTCCAGTGATTCCAACGAGGCCCAGTTTTTCGGCAACTGGGGAACATGTCACGCCTTTCTACTCCGGCTCTCGGTAAGGAGAACCGCCGCCCGCTCCTCCCCGGCCCGCGATCTCATCTCTCGGCCCCCCGGTACTTCTCGAAGGCCAGCTCGAGCTGGGGGCAGGCATTCATCAATTCCAGCGCGGCCCAGACATGCGGCAGGTAGATGTACGCGGTACGTCGCCCGCTCTCTGTCGATGGACCGGGCTCAATGAAGTACTGCCAGCGGGCACACGCGAGGAAGGCTGAGACCTCCCGGTTGTGGAAGTCGTCGCGGCTCCCCCGGATCGCGAGGCGCATGCGGAGTGGATACTCCTTTGGCGCCAACTCCCGGCGATTCGGTTTTCGATAGCCCATGTGTGAGAACAAGACGGGAACATAATTCAGGTCAATAGACCCCGGGATCAACCGAAGATGGACAAGGGCAAACAGAAAGATGCGCGAGGGAGAAGACCGGGAACTGACGACCAGCTGCTCGCGACCCAGGCAAGTATCTACGAAAATGCGCGCGAGACCCCCAAGGAAGGGCGGGAACAGGTCGGGAGCCGGTTCTACAGGACACGGAGCGCGGGCGAGTAGCTTGAGCTACTGTCAGAGGCCTTGTATCGAGGGCGGCAGTTGGTCCTACCCGTCTCGCCGGCGTGCCACCCTCTCTCCGACCGAAACCAAGCTGCTCTAGGAGACGAACGCCCTACTACCAGTGATATCCTGATGGGATGTACCTAATCCCCATCCACGTCACGATCCGGATAAAGAGCATTCGCGCCGCGCCGAACAAGAAACGTCCCCGCCTGACACGTTCCGACTCCAGTTCTGCAATGACATCCTGAATGGCCTCGAGAGATCCGGTCAAGCGATCAAGTCCATCGTCGGTTTGTAGCGTCGTTGATGGGCTGGCGAAGGGGCCACCTGTCGCCAGCATATACCCCTCGGCGTATCGACGCCTTGCCTTCCTGATGCGTTTTCCGGGGAGATTTCTCGTAACATCATCGTGATGACGGACGACGATGCTGTCTGCGATTGTCACCTTCCGCGCTAGCTCATTGACGGTGGCACTCCAGCGCGCATCTTTAGGATCATGATGGGCAATGTGGTATAGCCAGTAGCGTTCGATCCGACGCGCTACCCTTGCCAGATCGCGAACGTGTCGCTCGATCTCGATGTCGTCAGAACGGAGGGCCGAGACGTACCAACTTGAAAGCCACACGGTGGAGGCGGATGCAAGGAATGCGACAAGCAGCGGCTCTAGAATCTTCGCCATCTCTATCTGATCGAGACCCACGAGAGCGTGGCTACTACTGCGGCTTCGCGTCGCATATGTAGCCCTTGACCTCCGATACGAGGTCGCGGCCACCAGGCCGAGAGCCTATTAGCTGAAGGCTCTGAAGCACGTCCTGCTTGTCGAAGAGCCCCTCACGCACCAGGCCGCCGAATGCTTCCTCGAAAAATGATGATCCGGCCAGTCGGATACCGTTCATGTCGACGGTCAACGTCGTCCCCGAAGACAGCGCGTCCCTCAATTTAGGCACAAGGATGGTATCGCGATAGAGCTTGCCGCTCCTGTCCCCGTCCGCTTCCACACGTCCGGCAGGGTATCGGCTGAAGTCGGCAAGTCGTATCAGATATGTCATGTCAAGCATCATTGCCTAGAGCAAACCGCCATTCAACTAGTGTCCCGCCTATCGATGGGGGGCAGTGACTCGTGACGACCCGCCCACCTCTCTCGCGAAGCACGGACCCATAGCGACTCCAGATCCGAAGTTCGCCATCTGGAAGGGCATCTATAGTCTCTGCCATCCTTTGCAACCCAAAGCCGCGATGGGCCTCCTTGGTGCCAGAGGACCCAGGATTGAGCGATACCGCGATAAGATGACCGTCATCCTTCATACCCAAGCTGCCATATTTTGCCACCATAGTCTTGAAAGCATTCACAAATTTCTCATCGGACTGCTTGGCCGGAATGGTCTTCGGAATCGTTGCGCCCTGATCGTACAATGTGAACGATAACTCCCGCTTAGACCTGTCCGCGTGGCCCGTCATCCACCAACGCTTGAGCGGCTGCACCTCGAAGGGATGTTCCTCAGGGTATGCCCACTGGCTGACGTTGATGATGCCCTCGCTCATGTCGGTAAGAATAGCAGACAGCACGTCAGACTCTTCAGCACGTGCTTCGGTCGCAAATTCTGCAAGTTCGATCAGCGCCTTATCCAGCCGTTCAAGATCGGCCTCGTTCGCCATCTGGCCCGACAGAATCGGCAAAAATAGTGTATGGCCGTCGATCCGACCCGTGGTGTTCGGCACTTGTCCTGAGATTCCGAGAATATCGAAGATGCCGAGGACGTCGAACCAGCGGCGGACCGTCGGGTTCCACCTGTGGACATCGATTGCGAAGAGCTCATTGTCGATGCCGTTCAAACCGTGTTTCGCCCGCTGATATTGCGATGCTATCACAAGCGCTGCCGAAGCAGAGATTGCTTCGATCCGAGCGAAATCGTGGTAGGCTGGTACGTTGAGGAGGCCGTTCGCCAATTTGTTCAGGCGGGAGCTATCGGTTAGTAGCATCCGTCGCATGCTGTCCAGGAACTTGCGAGTGGCTGTCTCGTTCTGAACGAGGTCCAGCACCAACGGCGGCATCGAAGGCTGCCTATGGCATATGCCCGCTTCCGTGATCCCTTTTCGATAGACCAATACCGACGTGCTGCCGCGGTCGATGGGGCCGATTGTGGCTCGCGAAGTCGATGACCGGACGAACCCATCCCGTTCTAACCTTCGTCTTTTCTGGCGCAGACCGGCCAAAAATCGAGCGCGTCGAGCATTCTGATAGAGCGCCTGTCGTCGCCTTCGGGCGCGTGAGGGGTATGTGTCGAGCTTCACTGGAACGACGTGTATCCGCACCGACCGCGAGGACAAGAGCTACCAGTTCCTACCTCAGCATTCAGAAGGGACTTAGGTCTCTACTACCCTCCAATATCGCGCACCAGTCTGCGTTCCGTACTAATAGAGCCAAATTTTCAGCGATCAGCACGGCGCCCGCGTCCTGTCCGTCGACCTCGATCCAAGCGCAGCCGCGACTTAACCCGGACTGGGTGCCGACGGTCAGCGCGACATTTGACATCGGGCACGCCGCGCACCGCGCCGTCTTGGGTGCCGGCGTCCCTTGGGCCGTTTATCCGCCAGAGATGTTGGGCCGGAATGGCGCGGCAAGCACGTCGGCCGCAAAGGAATGGGCGGACGAGCAGCGCGCCGCGGGGCGGACGCCGATCAAAGCCGAAGTAGAGGAGCGGGTGCTCGACATGGCCGAGTCCGTGTCCGCCGTCCTCGCGTCGGCCGGGGTGGCCTTCGAGGCGAGCCGTTCCGAGATGGCGGCGTTCGGAGACGTCGACGGAGTCGCTTGCCGCTGCATGGTGGACAACGCGCCGGCCAGCGGTCCGCTCTACGACCTCAAGACCACGACGGACGCCAGCCCCGAAGCGGTCACGCGGGCGGTCATGTCCTACGGCTACGATATTCAGGTCGCCCACTACCTCGACACCTGGAAGGCCGCCACGGGAGAGGATCGCAGCATGCGGCTCGTTTTCGTGGAGAAGGAGGCGCCCTACGCCGTGACGGTCGCGGAGATCGACGGTGAAGCGCTCGAGATGGCGCGCCGGAAGGTGGCCCGCGCGCGGATGCTCTGGGCCGAATGCCTGCGGTCCGGCCAGTGGCCCAGCTACCCGCTCGCCGTGCTGCGGATCCGGCTGCCAGACTACTTCCACGCACGCGGCCTGGAGGATGAGGCGGCGCGCGAAGACTGGCGCGCGGCGGCTGGCGACAAGCCCAGCCGCGCGGCCATGGCTGCCGCCTCCGACGCCATGAACCCCCACAAGGAGATCACCCGATGAACGCCCGATATTCCGCCGTGTCCTTCACACCCGTCGAGCAGATTAACGACACGTTGCCCCTCTCCATCGGTCTGTCCGGCGGGTCGGGAACGGGCAAGACCTACACCGCCTTGTCGATGGCGCGGGGAATAGCGCGCGAGATCACGGACGATCCGTCGGCGCGGATTGGGGTGGTCGACACCGAGAACCGGCGCGCGCTCCATTACAAAAGCGTTTTCCCTGAGATGCTGCACTTCGACATGCAGGCCGTCGACGACAGCGGCGAGATGATCGGCTTTCCGCCCGAGCGGTGGATCGAAGTCATCGACGCCGCCGAGGCTGCTGAGATCACGGTTCTGGTCATCGACAGCTTTTCGCACGCCTGGGAGGGTGTGAATGGCGTTCTCGATTTGCAGTCGCAGGAGCTCGAGCGCCTGACCGGTGGCGACGAAGGGAAGAAGAACAAGCTCGGCCAGCTGGCCTGGGCATCGGTCAAGCCGCGCTATCGCCGGCTGATCGACCGGATCGTTCGTGCGAAGATGCCGGTCATCATCTGCACGCGCGCGAAGCCCGTCATGCAGGAAAAGAGCGCCAAGACAAACTGGAAGGAGCAGAACGCGCGCCCCACGAAGACTCGCCGGAAGGACGTGCCCTGGGACCCCGCTGCCGATGGCGACCTCCTGTTTGAGATGACCGCGATGGTGATCCTCGATCCGTCGGCGCCCGGGCACCCGATCCATCAGATCAAGGTTGCCGACCAGTTCAAGAACCTGCTCGATCCGGCCGCGCCGATGGGCGAGGGCACAGGGCAAGCCATGGCGAGTTGGGCGAAGGGGGTCGACGAGGGCGCCCGCCGCAAGGCGATCATGGATGAGGCGCGCGCGCAGGCCAGGAACGGGAAAGAGGCATTTGTCGCGTGGTGGAACCAGCCCGCGACGAAGGAGAGCCGCCCGATCCTCCGGGTGATCCAGACCGAGCTCGGAGAGATCGCGGCGAAGGCCGACGCCGACCGCGAGGCGATGGACTCCGACGACCCGTTCGCCACTCCACCCGTCGAAGACGGCTCGGCCCTCACCGACGAGCAGATCGCCGAGCGCGATGCCGCGTTCGCGGAGATGCAGCGCCAGCAGAACACGGAGCCCCGGACCGATGGGTGAGTATGCCGAGATCGAGATGTGGGGGACCACGACCACCGACCTCTCGCCCGAAGAATGGTCGGACGCCTACGACGACATCGACGCCGACCAGCGCGCGCGCGAGCGCGAGCGGACCCGGTGTCGCTGCCCCATCTGCGGCGCGAAGAAGAAATGCCCTGGCGGCGCCTACCGGCACGCGGTGGCTGTCCACAAGAAGGCGCAGCACGCGGCGACGATCGAGGCGTTCCGGGCAGAGCATGACCTGCCGTCCCTCGTCCCGCGTGCCGCCCAGAACCAGAGCGAGGCCTGACATGACCCAGACGACGATGCCCCTCTACATCGCCCCGTCGGACGCGCCGTCGATCCTCTCGGTGTCGAAGTCGTGGATCTACAAGCACGCGGGACCGACCTCCTTCGCCATCCATAAGCGCGGCGGGCGGAGTTTCGTGAAGGTGGCGGAAGTCGCCGCGTTCATCGAAGGCGAGAGCGCCGAGGGGGACCGAAAGGGGGACCGGACATGACCAGATTTTCCGAAGCCCTTATTTCATGGGTCCGGATGCCGCTTGAAGAGTCCCTTCAGCGGCACCAGATATCCCCTCAGGCCAAGCGATCCACCATCCACGCATCGAGAACCGCGACCTGCTCGGGCGTCATCCGCAGGCCCAGCTTGGACCGGCGCCAGATCACATCCTCGGCGGTGCGCGCGTATTCCTTCTCCATCAGCCAGGTCACCTCGGCGCCGGTGAGCGTCGCGCCGAAGTCGGGTCCGAGATCAGCAAGCGTCGCGGCGTCGCCCAGGATCGCGCGCGCCTCGGTGCCGTAGGCGCGCACGAGGCGGAGCGCATGGCGGGCGTCAAGGTACGGATAGTCGGCGCGCAGGCCGGCCACGAGCGCGGGCACGCCATCGACCGGGAAGTCGCCGCCGGGCAGGGGCACGCCCGCGGTCCACGTCTCGGCGGCTTGCGGGAAGGTGCGCGCGATGCGCTCCATCGCGCTTTCGGCCAGGCGGCGATAGGTCGTGATCTTGCCGCCGAAGACGTTGAGGACGGGCGCGGTGTCGCCACCACCATCGACCTTCAGCACGTAGTCGCGGGTCGCGGCGGTCGCACTCGACGCGCCGTCATCATAGAGCGGGCGAACGCCTGAATAGGTCCAGACCACGTCATCGGCGGTGATGTCGCGTTTGAGATAGCGGTTGGCAAAGGCGATCAGGTAATCGCGCTCCTCGTCGGTGCAGACGGGCTTGACCGATGGGTCGTGATGTTCGGCATCCGTCGTCCCGATCAGCGTGAAATCGGTCTCGTAGGGAATGGTGAAGATGATGCGGCCGTCCTCGCCCTGCAGGAAATACGCCTTGTCGTGATCGTAGAGACGCTTGGTCACGATGTGACTGCCGCGCACGAGGCGGACGCCTTCGTTTGTGGGGATGCGGACGCGCTGCTGGATGATGTCGCCGACCCACGGGCCGCCCGCGTTGACGATCATGCGGGCGCGTTCGGTCCGGCTCTCGCCGGTGGCGAGGTCGGTCAGCTCGATCGACCAGTGATCTCCGTCGCGATGCGCGGCGTCGAAGCGGGTGCGGGTGTGGATGCGCGCGCCCCGCGCCTCGGCGTCGCGGGCGTTCAGCACCACGAGGCGGCTGTCCTCGACCCAGCAGTCGGAATATTCGAACGCCTTGAGGAAGCGATCCTCCAGCGGCCCGCCTTCGGGCGCACGTGTCAGGTCGAGCGACCGGGTGCCGGGCAGGATCTTCCGACCGCCGAGATTGTCGTACATCAGCAGGCCGAGGCGGATGAGCCAGGCGGGGCGCCGGCCGCGCATCCACGGCATCACCGTGTTCAGCACCTTCGAGGTCGGCGTCTCACTCTCGAAGCGCATGTCGGGGTGGTAGGGCAGAACGAAGCGCATCGGCCACGAGATATGCGGCATGGCGCGCAGCAGCGTCTCGCGCTCGATCAGCGACTCGCGCACAAGCCGGACCTCGAAATACTCGAGATAGCGCAGCCCGCCATGAAAGAGCTTCGTGGAGGCCGAGGACGTGGCGGACGCCAGATCGTTCTGTTCGACGAGCGTCACGGACAGGCCGCGGCCCGCCGCATCGCGGGCGATGCCGCATCCATTGATCCCGCCGCCGATGACGAACAGGTCCGAAACGGCCTTAGTTATGTCGGAAGACGTCATGTGATCTCGCGCTGAAGAATGATCTGCCGTCGCACCTACCGATCCTCTGGCGAAGCGAAAAGGGTCATGCGCGACAATGTTCGCCGACGGCGAAGCGCGCATGGCCGCGGCGTTCGCATTTCGGCGTGGCGGATAGCCGCATGTGTCACAGTTCAATGCGGTCCGTCACCGCGCGACATAAACGCGGGTTCGAGACATCACGCTTTGCAAGATGTCGAGAAACTTTGGCGAATACAGGCGAACTGACCGAAGCATGGCCCAGATCTTCCGACATCCCGAGATCATCGACATCGCCCGCCGCGAAGGGCGCGTCACCGTGGACGGGCTCGCCGCTCATTTCGGCGTGACGCTCCAGACGATCCGGCGCGACCTGACCGACCTGGCCGAGGCCGGGCGACTGGAGCGGGTGCATGGCGGTGCGATCCTGCCGTCGGGCACCGCGAACGTGATTTACGAACAGCGTCGCAGCCAGCACCGGGACGCCAAGACCGCGATCGGTCGGGCCTGTGCGGCGGTCCTGCCGGGCGGGGCCTCGGTCTTTCTGGGGATCGGCACGACGACCGAGGCCGTGGCCAGCGCCATCGTCGGTCATGAAAACATGATCGCGGTCACCAACAACATCAACGTCGCGCAGATTCTGATCGAGAACCCCGAATGCGAGGTCGTGCTCTGCGGCGGTACGGTCCGGCCCGCCGATGGCGGCATGGTCGGCCCCCTGACCGAAAGCACGATCGGTCAGTTCAAGTTCGACTATGCGGTGATCGGCTGTTCCGCGGTCGAAGCGGATGGCGACATCCTCGACTTCGATCAGCGCGAGGTCAGCGTGACCCGCGCGGCGATGGCCCGCGCGCGGCAGACCATTCTCGTGGCCGATCACGGCAAGTTCCAGCGGAAGGCCCCGATCCGGGTCGGCAGCCTGGGCGATATCGACCTTCTGGTGACCGACCGCCGGCCGGGCGACGCGCTCGCGGCATCCTGCGCCGACTGGGGCACGCGGGTCGTCGTCACCCCCGTGGCCACCAGCGTCGCGACGGCCTGAGACCGGTCAACCGCCGTCTGCGGTGACGGCGACGCTCTCGTCGAAATGGCCGACATCAGGTGCCGCGCTCTTGAGCCGAAGGTAGCCGAGGACGCGGTTGTTGCGCTTCGGATCGATGATCAGGATCTCGCCCTCGTAGACGCTGAACTCCGTCAGCTCCTGGATGTTCGTGAAATGCGAGATGACGAGGAGCGGACCGTTGCCGCCGCTGCCGTCCCAGTCCGAGATGAGCTGGCGCATGTTCGTGACGTTGGGCGCGCCCTGCAGCGACAGCAGGAGGTTCAGGTCCGGCACGGTCTCGATCTCGAGCCCGGAGACCGACGAGCTGTTGGCCATGATCATGCCCTGGCGCAGCGCGTCGAGTGTTTCCTGGTTGCGGCACCATTCGCTGACGGCAATGCGACCGGGCACGATCTCGTTGGCAACAAGCAGCGCCCCGAGCTCCAGCATCTGGTGCTTGCCCGCATCGGTCATCACGCGCTGGTTGGCGCAGTCGGTCGGGGCCACGTCGGAGACGTCGCGCATCGACCAGTCCGTCGGGCCGTGCCGCATCAGCAGAACCACGTCGTCGCGGAACAGATCGCCCAGCATCTGCCACGGCTCGAACCGCAGCACCTCCTTGAACTCGGGGCCACCGGTTGCGGTGGGCATCGTCATCGACATCTCGCCCATCTGGGTGCTGATCTGCGAGATGATGCCGGCGACATCGACGTCGGTCTGGCTCTCGACCTCCTGCGCGGTGGCCGGGAGGGCGGTAAGGAGTGTGGCGGCGGTGAGGAGGGTTCGGATCATGACGCGTCCTTCATAGGTCCGTCATGTTGTAGGCGGGCGGAACGGAAAGTCCCTACACAATATAATCACAATGCCTGTGCGATTTCCTCGGCGAGCCGGAGCCATGCCGCCTCGTGCGCGGCGATGATGGTCGGATAGCTCTGATCGACGACCGGAACCGTGATCGAGAACGGGTCGATCTGGCCGCGTCCGGTCTCGGGCCCGAGGGCGAAGGTCCCGGTAAAGAGCAGTGTGCCGTTCGCCTGCACGATCATGTCCTCGACGAAGACCGAGATCTCGGTGTCCGGAAATCCCGAGAGCGGCCAAGGCTCGACCGCGACTTGCGCGTCGGTGATGACGTTGAGATGCCGCATCAGGCTGGCCGAGAGTGCGCGGTCGGGTAAATCCGCCCAGAGCCGGTCGGTATCGGTCACGAGGCTGCCATCCGCCTGCTGGATCGGGATTTCCTGGTTGATTGCGTATTCGGGGATCGACGGCTCGTTGATCATCGCGGTGTTGGCCCGAACATTCACGCGCAGGTCGGTCGTGACCGGCGGTGGCGCGAAATACTGGGTCTGTCCGCAGGCGGCGATCAGGAGGCAGAGGGCGAGGGGCAGGCGCATGTGGGTCACCGTCCGAGCAGGAGCGAGTTGGGATTGCGTTCGATCGTCCGCGAAAGCGAGCTGACATCCTCGGCCGCGCGGGTCGCGGCCCGCAGCGCGGCGAAGAGTTCGGTGCTGATCCGGCTGTCCTCGCCATAGGTCGCGAGCACGCCACCGGCCTGCGTCGTCAGCGTCTGGAGGCGATTGACCAGCGCGGGCAGGTCCTGCGACGCGGTGCGGATGCCGTCGGCGGCCGAAGCGGCAGAGCGCAGCGTCGCGTTGAGGTTGTCGATCGTGCCGCCGGTGCGGATCGTCTCGATGGTCAGGCGCAGCTCTTCGAGCGTGTCCACGAGCACGACAGGCACGTCGTCGGCTTCGTCCGAGGACAGGAAGGCGTCGGCGGTCTGCATCAGGTCCGTCGTGGAATTCACCAGCTCATCCAACGCCAGCGCGTTGGCTTTCGCGGCCAGTTCGTTGAGGCGGGTGCCGAGCGTCTCGGCCTCGGCCATCACGCGCTCCGCGCTGGCCGAAAGGGCGGGAAGGTTCTCGGTGCCGCGTGCGACAGCGTCGGCGGCGGAGGCTGCGGCGTCGAGGGCCTGCACCAGCCGCTCGCCCGCCTGCTGCGCGGCAAGCTGGTCGGTGATCGCGCGGATATCGGCACTGGTCTGGGCCAAGTCGGTGAGGATCGTCTGCACTTCCTCGGACGCGATCAGGTCGCGGCCCTCCTGTAGCGTCTCGCGCGCCAGTCCCGGCAGGGCCTGCGTGTCGGCGGAGGCCACGATGGCATCGACATTGCGCAACACCGATTGCGCGCTGGCGGCCAGCGCCTCGAGGTCCTGCGTGCCCTGCGCGATGTTCTCGGCGGCGATGGTCGTGGCGGCCAGCGTCTCGGAGATGCGTGCCGCGACCTCCTGGGCGGCGATGGTGGCCACGATCTCGCGCAGATCGCCCGAGATGGTCTCGATATCGGCCAGAACGCCCGCGACCTGGGGCGAGGAGATGATGTTGCGCCCGTCCCGCACGAGCCCCGAGCCGTCGTCCAGAAGGGCACGGATGTCGGCGGGCAGCGCCTGCGTGTCGTCGGACCCGGCGATCCGGTTGAGGTTGTCCAGAAGCCCCGTCGCCGAGGCCAGAAGCTCCTCGATCGGCAGCTCGTTGATCCGGGTCATGACGCCCTCGGCGGTGGCCGTCAGGCTGCTGGTCTCGGTGTCCACCGTCGGGATCAGCGGATTGTCGGTGATGCCGATCTCGAGCGTGCCGGGATTGCCCTCGTTCACCAGATCGACCACCAATTCGCCGCCGAGGATCGACGTCGCGACCAGTTTGGCCTTGAGCCCGTCGGCCACGAGATCGCCGATGAAATCGACGGCCTCGACGTCGTTGCCGGTGTCGCGGTCGAAGCCCATGCGCGAGGGCTGGAGATCCATCACCGCCAGAAGCTGAACCCGCGCGGTCGGATCGTCGGGCCGGATGAAGCCGGTGATCGCGCTGACGACGCCGACGCGAACGCCCTGAAGCCGGACGGCTGCGCCCTCGACCAGGCCCGAGGCCGCGGCAGGAAACAGCGCGGCGATCGCGACGGCACGGCCCTCGGTGCTCTCGAAGGTGGAGGCGCGGGCGGAATCCTCGTCGGCGAAGATCGAATAGATATGCCCGCGCCCGATGGGCCGCCCGCCCGAAATCAGCGTGTCGAAGTTCACGCCGCCCTCGATGATGGAGGCCAGCGAGCCGATGCGCAGCTCGACCCCGCCGGCGCCCAGCGTGGCGGTGACACCGGATGCGTCCCAGAACCGTGTCGCAGTCGAGAGCTGCCGGTCGTAGGGCGAGAGGACGAAGGCATCGACGCGCACCTCGGAGCCGTCGGGCGAGAGGCGCGGGGCGGCGACCTCGCCCACCTCGATGCCGCGATAAAGGATCGGCGCGCCGGGCCCCAGCCGCGCGCTGTCCTTGGCGCGCAGGACGATGGCCGTGCCGTCGACGCCGGGCGGCACGATGGGCGCACGTTCGTCGCCGACGAAGCCCAGCCGCGGCTCGCCGATCTCGGCGTCCCACGTGCCCTCGACATAGGTGCCCGACAGGATCGTGTTCAATCCCTCGACCCCGCGTGCCGTCACCTCGGGCTGGACGATCCAGAAGCTCGCATCCTCGTCGAGGAAGGGCGCAATGGCCTTGTTGACCCGGATATAGACGTTCACCTGCGTCAGGTCGGACGAGAAGCCCACATCTTCGACGACGCCGACCGTCACCTCGCGATAGCGAAGGGTCGTCTGCCCGATCTCGACGCCCGAGGCGTCGGGAAAGGCAATCGCGATCAGGACGCCGCGGTTCGACCAACTCTGATACGCGATCCCGAGTGCGATCAGGACGGCGATGATCGGCACGATCCAGACGGCCGAAAGGACCCGGCGCGGGGTGCGCGCCGGCTCGGCGATGGGGGTGGAGGGGCGGTTCGGATCGTCACTCATCGGATATCGCTTCGATCTGGTCCCAGAGGGCGCGGCTGTCGAAGCTGAGCGCCGAGAGCATGGTGAACACGACCGACAGCGCAAAGCAGACGGCGGCGATTCCCGGATTGATAGTCGCCAGGAGGTCGAATTGCACCAGCGCGACGAGGATTGCGACGACGAAGACGTCGATCATCGACCAGCGCCCGATCCATTCCACCACTTCGAAGAGATGCAGAAGCTGGCCGGGCGAATGCCCGTGGGGACGCCGGACGATCCACGCCAGGTATCCTATGGCGACGAACTTGCCCACCGGAATGATGACGCTGGCGAAAAAGACGATGGACGCCACGCCCCAGGCCCCGTGCTGGAAGAGTTCGATGACCCCGCCGACGATGGTCGACTCCTGTGCGCGCCCGACGGTCGAGGTGATGAGCATCGGGTAGATATTGGCGGGGATGTAGAACAGCACGCCGACCAGCGCCCAGGCCCAGACCCGTTGCAGGCTGGTCCGGTCGCGACTGGACAACCCGCCGCCGCAGCGCGGACAGATCTCGGTGCCGAGCGGCGAGACCTGCGTGCAATGGCGGCATCCGACGAGGCCCGCGTCGCGGGCCGTCCACGCCGTCATGCGTTCCGCGCGTCGTCGAGAGCCGACCATATCGAATGCTTGCTCATCTGGGTGTCTTGAACGGCCGTTATGACCACGATCGCCGCAAAGGACCAGAAGGCCGGCCCCATCGAAAGCGTGGCGAGGTCGGCCAATTTCACCAGCGCGACCGCCACGCCAACCATGAAGATCTCGGCCATGGCCCAGGGGCGCAGGATCTCGGCCCAGCGGAGCGCGAAGGCCGCGCCCGCCCATGGCCTGCGCTCGGCGGTCAGTGGCCCCAGCGCCCAGATCAGAAGACCGAGCCGCGTCACCGGCAGCACGATCACGGAGATCGCGACGGCGATGGACAGGGGCACCATGATGCCCTCGCTGAAACTCAGCACCGTATCGAAGACGGAGGCACGGCTGGTGAACATGCCGTTCCGAAGGCTCAGGAACGGGTAGAACACCACGATCGACATCAAGACCAGCGATGTCGCCGCGAGAACGACGATGCGCAGGATCGCCTCGGGGCGGCCCACCGCAATCACCGTGCGGCAGCGGATGCAGCGGATGCGGGTGCGGTCGGGCACATCGCCCACCTCGTGCAGCGCGTCGCAGACGGGACAGCACACGAGGTGGTCGCCGGGCGTCTCCGTCACGTCAGTAATCCTTTTCGAAGAACACGCCGAGCGACGTATCCCCGGTGGCCCCCGCGGCGCCGCGCACCGTCAGGTTCGGCGTCAGGTCGAGGTTGAGCGAGACCGACGCCTCGCCGTTCTGGTCGATCTGGACGTCGGTATAGACGTTATCGCTCAGATACTTGCCCGCGCGCAGTGCGACGTTGCCCTCGTCGTCGGCGGTGATGTCGAGATCGTCCAGACCGGCATCGCCGCGCAGCCTGTCGAGCAAACCGCCCTGGCTCCGGCCTGCGAGGACGGCGACGGAATTGGCCAGTTGCAGGGCTTGGAGCGGCGAGAGCTGGCTCAGGTCGCGGCCGAAGAAGATCTGGGCGAGGATTTCCTCCTGGGGGACGTCAGGCGTGCTTTCGAACCGGACCGAGATGTTGTCGGCGGGGCCTTCGACGATGATCGACGCGGTGATCGTGTCGGTCTCGGTCACGGCCACCAACCGGATATTGGGCACGAGGTCGCCCTGGAACGTGATCGCGCCCTCGTCGAGCTCGAAGCGCTGTTGCAGCACGTCGAGCCTGCCCCGCACCAGTTCGAACCCGCCGGTCGTGATCGGGGCGTTCGCGGTGCCGCGAAGCTGGAGCTGGCCGCCGAGTTCGGCGTCGAGGCCGCGTCCGCGCACGAAGATGCGCCCGGGCGCCGAGATCACCAGGTCGAGCCGGATCGGCGGACCCGACGGACGCTCGGCCGAGGCCAACGCTTCGCGCACGCTGGCGGCGTCCTGGCCGGCGCGCGCCAGGGTGCGCTGGACGGGGCGCGGCGTCGCGAGGTGCCGGATCGGGGGCAGGTCGCCGACGGCCGTGAGGCCGGTGGAGGGCACGGCGATCTCGGCCCCGTCGACCTCGATCCGACCGGCGATCAGCGGCCCGGCGGTCAGCGGGCCCGTCACCGTGATCTGTCCCGAGAGATCGGCGGTATAGAGGTTCGGATCGGTCAGCGTGACATCCAGACCGACGGTCAGGTTTGCGTCGAAGGGTGGCGTCAGGTCGACCGGCCCCGTCACAGTGACGCGCCCGCCAGAGGCCGGTGCGGCGGTCAGCTCGACCTGCGCGCGCGCGCCCGTCAGCGTGACGGTGGCGTCGATATTCTCGATCGTGTTGCGCAGCGTCGGCAGCGACAGCGCCGCGTCAGAGGTCTGGATCGTGCCGCGCACGCTTTCGAGGGCGGGCGGGCCGTTCACATTCAGGTCGAACCGGGCCTGCCCGGCAAGCCGTCGCGGCGCGATGGCCGCGTTGGCGAGGCCCAGTGGTGCGCTGCCCTGAACCGAGAGGTCGAGCGTGCCGCCCGACGCCACGGTGCCGTCGATCGCCGCCTGCGTGCCCGCCGGACCCGTGGCGTCGACATCGAGCCGCCAGCCATCGCCCTGCTGGTTCGCGGTGCCGTCGATCCGCAGCGGGCCTGCCAGGTCGGGCACGAGCGGCGAGATGTCGGGAACCGAGAGGTCGAACCGGGCGCTGGCCGCGCCACCCGTCAGCGTGCCATCGGCCGAGAGCCGCGCCCCCAGCGGCCCCGACGCGTCCAGGTCGACAGCCCACTCGCCGCCCTGCTGGAAAAGCCGCCCGCTGGCGTCGAGCGGCCCGCTGAGGCCCGGCAGGAAGGGCGAAACGTTGGCGGCGCGCGCCGTGAAGGACAGGTCGGCCGACGGTCCTGTCGCCAAACCCTCGACCGTTGCCGCAAGTCCTTGCGCGCCGTCCACCGCCGCATCGACGCGCCATCCGGCCTCGGTCTGCTCGGCGCGAAGGTCGTAATCGAGCGGCCCGCGCAACTGCGGCGCGATGCGAGCGGCATCGGGGATCTGGCCGGTGGCGGTGACGACCGGTGCCCCGGCAAGGTCCACAGCGCCATCCAGCGTCGCGTCGTAGGGACCGGTGCCGTCGAATTCGATCGCAAAGCCGTCCGGGCGCTGAATGGCTTGCCCGCTGACCGAAAGGCTGCCGGGAATGGCGGGGGCCACGCGACCGAGATCGGGAATGTCCGCGGTGAAATCGACCGTCAGGGGCTGGGCGGTCAGCGCGCTTCGGGCCGTAACCGTGGCGCCGTAGGGCCCGGTGGCCGTGGCGTCGACGACCCAGTCATCCTCCGCCCGGAACACCGCACCATCGAGGTCAAGGCGCCCTTCGACGGCGGGGACGAGGTCCGAGGTTTCCGGCACGGTTCCGACGAACTCGATACGTGGCGCGTCGCCGGTGACGGGGCCGCGGGCGCGCAGCGCGATGCCCGCCGGCGCGTCGAGCCGGGTGTCGAGCCGCCATTCGTCGCCTGTCCGCCCGATCGTGCCCGAAAGAGCGACCGCGCCGCGCAGCGCCTCGATCGACGCCAGCGCCGGGACGGGATCGGTGAGATCGGGCAGGGTCGCCTCGAAGGTGATCTCGGGGGTCGGGCCGGTGACCGGGCCTTGGACCTCGGCGCGCAGGCCCCAAGGGCCGCTGGCATCGGCGTCGAGCGACCAGAGCCCGTTCGTCGCCGACGCCGTGCCCGCCAGCGACAACGCGCCCGGCACGCCGTCGGCGAAGGCGGAGAGGTCCGGCACGTTGGCGGTGAAATCGACGGCGGGCGTGTCGCCGGTCAGCACGCCATTGGCCGAGACAGCGACCCCGTTTGGAGCCGCGGCGTCGAAATTGCCGCGCCACGCGCCCTCGTCGTCGCGTGTCACGTCCACGGCAAGCTGGATGGGACCGTCGAGGCGCGGATCGAGAATCGTTCCGTCGTCGAGCCGGGCCGAGAAGGTCGCCGTACTGCGCTGGCCCTGCAGCGTTTCCGGCGCGTCGGTGTCGAGCAGACGGGCGGCGCCCTGCGCCGTGAGGCGGTCGTTCCCCACCCGGAAGGCGTCGAGGAACGTGCCGTCGACCGTCCGCCGCGCCGCGGCCGTCAGGGTCGTCTCGCCCGCCAGCACCGCATCGGCCTGCGCGATCCCGAGGCCCAGATCCTGCGTTTCGGCGTCGAGGTTCAGATCGAAGGTTCCCGCAAGCGGGGCATAGACGCCCCGGATCGTCGCACGGGCCGTGCCGCTCAGGTCCTGGCCCGCGAAGGCCGCGAGGCTCTGCAACCGGTCGTGCCGGAGCGTGACGTCCATCGTGATCGGCAGCCCGTCGGCCGCGGTCGCGATTTCGACCGTGCCGCCCAGAGCGTAGGCACCGCCGGCGAGTTCGAGCCCCGAGATGCGCACGGACGTGCCCGCCGACCACGCGACGTCGCCGTCGAGGGCGACGCGCGGGCCGACTGCCTGTCCCAGCGCCGGGTCCGCGAAGACGAGGCCATCGAGCGCGGCCGTGATCGCCGCCGTCGCCCTCTCGACCGCGCCATCCGCGCGGCTGAGGATGCCATCGGCGGTGATCCGGGCGGTCGCGACGGTCAGGTCCGGCCCCTCGTAACGCGTCGCATCAAGGTCGAGCCGCCAATTGTCCGAGACCGTCGCGTCATGGGTGATCGTCAGGCGCGCCTCGGCCAGCGACGGGTCGCCGCCGATGGGCAAGACGACCGGCCCGCCATCGGCGGCGGCGATCCGCGCGTCGATATCGAGGAACGTGGGCCAGCCGTCGGGGCCAAGCTGCGCGTTGCCGGACAGGTCGAAGGCCTGCGTGGCGATCCGCAGGGTGTCCAGATCGGTTCCGCCGCCGTCGCGCTGAAGCCCGGCGGCGGCGATGCGGACGTCGTCGCCAAAAAAGGGCCGGTAGCGCGGCGCGAAGAGCGCGGTGACGTCGCCGCCGAGATCGACCTCGAAGCGGCGACCGTCGGACGTGCCCGTCAGGGTCACGTCGCCGCCGATCCGCTCGACCCCGTCCGAGGCCACGGCGATATCGGCGATGAAGGCGTCGAGCGGGCCGCTGCCTGCGACGGTCAGCTCGATCGCGGGACGTCCGGGCAGTTGCAGAAGCGTCGCGGCGATCCCGCCCTCGCCCTCGGTCAGATCGATATCGACCGTCAGGTTCTGACTTTCGCCCGTATAGGCGACCGCGATGGAGAACTGTCCCGTCACGCCGTCGAGCCGCTGCGCCTCGATGCGCGCGTCGAGCGAGCCGTCCACGAGACTGGCCGAGGCGTCGAGCGTGAGCGCCACCTCTTCGCCCAGGAACGGCGCGCCGAGCTCGATCCGCTCGGCGGTCAGGGTGTCGATCTCGACCGAGACGGGCAGATCCGGCAGCGCAAAGCCAGAGGCGCCCGCATCCGGCAGCGCCTCGACCCCTTCGGCCGGCAGCGGCGCGCGATCGACGCGGATGAGACCCGCGCTGAGCTGCGTCACCTCGAGCCGTCCGCGCAGGAGTGCGGAGCGGTTCCAGTCGAGCACCACATCCTCGAGGACGAGCCATGTCCCTTCGTCATCCGAGATCGAGAGGCGGTCCATCGTCGCCTCGGACGAGAGCGCGCCGTCGAAGCCGTCGATCCGCACGGCGAGCCCCGGCGCGGACAGGTTGTCCTCGATCAGGGCCGTCAGGAAGCCGCGGTCGCGCTCGGTCTCGTCCTGCGCGAAGACGGGCGTGGCGGCACAGGCCAGGGCGAGGGCGAGGGCGAGGCGGCGCATCAGAACGCCTGACCGATGCCGATATAGATGGCGACCCC
Organism: uncultured Jannaschia sp.; assembly: GCF_947503795.1. Taxonomy (NCBI): domain Bacteria; kingdom Pseudomonadati; phylum Pseudomonadota; class Alphaproteobacteria; order Rhodobacterales; family Roseobacteraceae; genus Jannaschia; species uncultured Jannaschia sp. Next base: position 320,490 of record NZ_CANNEZ010000001.1, read on the forward strand.
AGACGGATCGCCGGGCCCGGACACGGGCAATCCGAGGTCCACGCGGATCGGACCGATCCCGGTGTCGTAGCGGATGCCGAGGCCCGCGCCGACATGGGTGTCGCCATCCGACCAGTCGCTGTTGGGGCTGATGAGCCCCATATCCACGAAGCCGACGACGCCGATCTTTTCGGTCACGCCCTGTCGCAGCTCGCCCGAAAAGCCGAGGAACGACTTGCCGCCGACGAGCCGCCCGCTGGGCAACGTGACGCCGAGCGATTGAAACTCCTGTCCTCGCACGGTGCCGCCGCCGCCCGAGAAGAACAGATCGGCGGCCGGCGTGTCGGCAAGGTCGGGGCCGACCACGGAGCCGAGCTGCAGCCGGGCCGCGACGACCGTCCGATCCTCGGAGCCGAAGCCCTGATAGCCGCGCAGGTCGGCGAGAAAGCGAATGCCCGCGCCCGCCGTCCGGAAGCCGTAGAACGGCTCGGCTGAGGCTTCGATGTAGAAGCCGTCGGTGGGGTTCAAATCGTCGTTGCGGCGATTGTATTCCGCTTCGAGCGGGAGCGAGAGGATCGAGAAGTCGCGACGGCCGAACGCGTCCTCGACCTTCGATTGCTCGTAGGCGATGCCGTAGGAATAGTTGAACTCCTCGTCGACGATCCGGCGCGCGCCGACCTCGAAGCCGACGCGGTCGGACTGGAAGTTCGGCTGGTCGAGGCTTTCGATGAAGGCCGAGGCATAGAGGTCGGTTTCGGGATTGAAGGTCGCGGGCCGGTTATAGGCGAAGCTCAGGCGGAAATCCTCGCCGCCGGTATCACCGCCGATGCCCTCGATCTCGCCCTCGACGCGGAAGCTGTCGGCTGCCCCGCTGAGGTTCCGGTGCAGCCAGAAGGTCGACAGGCTGAGCCCGTCCTCGCTGCTGAGTTCGGCGCCCGCCCCGAAGCGGCGGGGCAGGCGCTCGACCACTTGCACCGTCATCGGAAGGGTGTTGGCGGGCCCGATCTCGTCGGCCTCGGTGATCGAAACGGAGCGGAAGGCGCCGGTGCGGACCAGCCGGCGCGCGGCCTCGTCCACCTGCTCGGGATCAAAGACGCGTCCCTGCCGGAGGTCGGCGATCCGCGCGATGCGATCCTCGCGGACCCGCTCGGCCCCTTCGACGAAGAGCGGGCCGTATTGCAGCTTCGGGCCGGGCGCCAGCGCCAGCGCGGCGTCCAGCCGGTTGGCCGCGTGATCTGCGACAATGTCCTGTCCGGCCAGTTCCGCCTTGGCGTGGCCCAGAGCGCGCCAGCGGTCGATACCCGCCGACGTGGTTCGCCGCAGGACGTCGGTGCCCGCCGGGCGTCCCGGCGCGAAATCCTCGGGCAGTTCGGTGCCGGGGGCCACGGGCGCGATCCGCGTTTCGCGAAACAGGAAGCGCGGGCCCGACTGGACCGAGATCGTCACGGTGCCGATCGGATCCTGCCGCGAGATGACGGGGAGGGCGGCGGCTTCGACCCCGTCGATCTGGATCGAGATGACGGGCCCGAAATATCCCGCCTCGAAGAGCACGGCCACGAGGCGGCGATAGTCGGCCTGCGCCGCGGCCACGACGTCGCGGCGCACGGGTGCGCCGTCGGCGTCGCGGATCGCGCCCACCGTCAGGGAGGCGGCGGTCAGGCTTTCAGAGAGGTCTTCGTCCGCCGGCAGCGCCAGCTGCAACTGCGCGGCCGCGGCGGGCAGGGTCGAGAGCGCGACGGAAAGGAGAAGGATGGCGGCGCGGATGCGGATGGGGATCACGGGCAGGATATCCCTCGAGAAATCGGCACGAGCGGCAGCACCCGTCCGCCGTTTCTAGCATCGCAGCGATGCAAGTGTAAGCACCGTGTCGTCACGATGCGCGCGCGTCAGGCGGCGCGCAACCGCCTGAGATCGCGCAGGATCGCGCGTCGATCGAGTTCGGTTTCGAGCGCCATCAGGTCCGACAGCAGCGCCACCGCGCGCCCGCGCGCCATGTCATCGGCGATCACGTGCGGCAGGGCCGCCGGGAAGGTATGGGCGTAGAGGTCGTCGAAGGTCAGGGCGCGACCGTGGATCCGGCCCGGCGGATGCGCCACGAGGCCGCCTTCGTGGGTCAGCGCCGAGGCCAGCCCCGCCGACAGCCAGTTAAGGCAGTTTATGGCCGTGAACGGATCATTGATGCCGGGGCTGAGCGCGATCGCCGTCATCTCGACCAGTTGGTCGGCGACGAAGGTTAGCGTCTGCATCTCGGTCTGTTCCTGACCGATGGCGACGGCGTCGCGGATGTCTTCCTCGATGTCGTCGTCGATGTCGTCGCCCCAGATCTCCAGAAGCGGTTGCGCCGGGTTCACGAAATCGCCGGGCGTTCGTTCAAAGCGCATCACGAGGTCGCGATCCTCGGCGATGTCGGCGATTCGGTCGTAGTTCACCGCTTGGACGAAGCCCGCATTCGGCATGTTCAGCACACGGTCCGGGTCGCGGTCCGGCGGCGTGACCGTGCCCGCATCGGTGTCTCGCCCGTCGATCTGCGCCCGGATCATCGCGTCGAACCGCTTTCCGAGCTGCGCCGTGATGTTCGAGACATTCACCGTCTCGGGCACGTGGTGGACGAAATAGATCATCGTCCCGATGGCGAGAAAGCACAGCATCAGCGCGATCGAGACCGAAAGCCGGGCGACGTGATCCTCGCCCGTCGAGAGAAGCGCCAGCGTCGTGACTGCGAAGACCAGAACCGAGATCAGGATGCCGAGAGACCACTGGTTGCCGCGGTCCCGCATGAAGTTCCCGATCAGGCGCGGGCCGTATTGCCCGGCCGCATGTGTCACCGCCACGAGCGTCAGTGAGAACATCACACCCGTGATCGATGCGACCGACCCCGCGATGACCGACAGAAGGCTGCGCGCGCCCTCGGTCGTGATGTTCATGAGGGCGGGCGGCAGCGGGATGGTCTCGGTCACGTCAACGCCGGCGAAATGCGCGAACCACGCGGAGATGGCAGACACCGTCACGAGACAGGCGGGAATGAACCAGTAACTCGCGCGGATGTCCCGGACGAGCGTCCGGAGGCGGGCGAATTGCTTCAGGGGGGAGATATCGAGCATTGGCGTCTGCGGTTGGGCCAGAGGGAACGCAATCGCGTCGCGGGAAGTTTCATGGAACTGCACAACCGATGGGATAGCTTCGCATGACACCCCGCCAATCGCTCGGGCTGGACCCGCGCACCGCCAAGCAAGAGCATGCCGAGGAGCAGCGCGAGGAAGAGGCCATCGAGGACGCGGGGAAACTCGCGCCCAAGCTCCTCTTCGAAGTGATCCGCCGGGACGGCGAGGAGGAGTTGACGCGCCCGCTTCGGAGCCTCGTCTATTCCGGGCTCGCGGCAGGCATGATGATCTCGATGTCCGTGCTGGGCGAGGCCGTGTTCCGGACCTACCTGCCGGCGGACGCGTCCTGGTCCTACCTCGTGGAGAACCTTGGCTATTCGTTGGGGTTCCTCGTGGTCATCCTCGGGCGAATGCAGCTGTTCACGGAAAACACCATCACGACCGTCCTCCCGGTCATCGCCCGGCCCACGCGGCGCATCTTCATGGCGATGCTGCGGCTCTGGGCGCTGGTGCTCGTGGCGAATGTCGTGGGCGCCTTCGCGGTCTCCGCGCTCTATGCCCATACGCCCGCATTGCCCACCGAGCTCTATCCCGCCTTTGACAGCCTCTCGGCCCACGCGACCGGCTTCGCCCCGAGCGAGGCGTTCTTCCGGGCGATCCCGGCAGGCGTGATTGTCGCGGCACTCGTCTGGATGCTGCCGCAGCGGTCCGGCGGGGCCTTTGCGATCATCATGGTCTTCACCTGGCTGATCGCTGCGGGGGACTTCACCCATGTCGTCGCGGGTTCGGTCGAATGGGGCTGGATGGTCTGGCGCGACCAGCTCGGGTTCTTCGAGGGGTTCGTGACCTTCTTCCTGCCGGTCCTTGCAGGCAATATCGTCGGCGGAACCGTGATCTTCACCCTGCTCGCCCATGGTCAGGTGAAGGACGAGCTGCATCGCCGCCCGCTCTGAGCATCGGAACTCCGGCATCCGTGCGCGGGTTGCCGGAGCGTTCAGCACGAAAGGTGAGATGCGATGGCCGATATCAATGTAGGCGACAAGGTGAAGTGGAACTGGGGCAACGGCGAAGGCACCGGCAAGGTGACAGAGCGGTTTACCGATAAGGTGACGCGGACGATCGACGGCAACGAGGTCACGCGTAACGCGAGCAACGACGAGCCGGCATTCATGATCGAGCAGGATGACGGCGACCGCGTCCTGAAATCCGGATCCGAGCTGAGCCAGGCCTGACCGACTGGCTGGACCCTAGAGCAGCGGGCGCGTCTGGGCGGGCTCGCTGTCGGTCATCCCGATCTTCGCCAGCAATTCGAGGTCGTTGACGATCAGCACGCCCTCGCGCCAGGTCGCGAGCTGCCGCTCCCGGAACTTGGCGAGGGTCTTGTTGGTATGTACGAGCGACAGGCCCAGGCTGTCCGCCAGATCCTGCTGCCGGAACGGAAGCGGCATGCCGCCCCCCGAGATCATCTCGAGCTGTTCGGCGCGCAACCACAGGCGTACCAGCGCCCAGGCCACCGCCTGCTCGGCGGCGCGCTGGCCCACGGTGGTCAAAGCCTCACCCAAGAAATGCTCCTCGGTCGCGGCGATCCATGTCAGGTCATAAGACCGCGACGGCGAGTTCTTGAAGAACCCCCAGAGCGCCGCGCGATCGAACACGCAGAGCTTCATGCGCGTGCGCGCTTCGACCGTGTGCGACATTTCGCCCATCACGGCGGCCTGCAATCCGATGAGGTCACCGGGAAAGATGAAGGTCGTGACCTGGCGACGTCCGTTCTCGAGGACCTTGAACCGTAGGCCCATGCCGTCGAGCACGGTAAAAATCTGTGCGGAATGAGAGCCTTCGGTCAGAACAGGTGTGCCCGGTTCGACCGTCATCTCGCCGACTTTGAAGCGTTGAGTCTGGCGCACCTCGTCATCCGACATGTCGGTGAACAGGCTTCGGGTCCGTAACGGACAATTGTCGCAGCGCGTGACCATGAACACTCCCAGGAGATATGTCACAGTTTAATGCGACCTATCCCGGAATGTTCCATGCGTGGTGTTCAGACCGGAGCCTGCACGCCGTGAAATACATCATCGACGCCGAGGACGAACTCGTCGCGCTCGATCTCATCGATCTCTTGGGACGGACGGACGACCAATCCGAAGTCATACAATTGAAGACGCTCTCGACGCTCGAGCCGCTGCGGCCCGCGTGGTCCGGTGGCGTGCTCGTGACGGCGCGGCCGGTGCGTGATGTGGTGACGTCCGAAGAGGTGAACAACTTCATCGCCTCGGGCGGACGGATCGTGCTTCTGGCCGATATGGACCCGGTTCCGCCGAACCTTTCGCCGAACTGGATCGTCCTCGACCGGCCCTTCTCGGACGATGCGTTCCTGACCGCACTGATGCGCGCGCAGGTCTGAGCCGATCGGCCCGGACCCGCGCCCGTCGGCTCAGCTGGTGAGGGTTTCGGTGCTCGAGAAGAACATCGCCTGACTGACGGCTGATCGCACCTGTTCCTGCGTATAAGGCTTGGCGATCATGAAGGCCGGCTCTTTGCGCTCGCCGGAGAGCAGGCGCTCGGGGAAGGCGGTGATGAAGATCACCGGGCATTTACCAAGATCGCTCATGACTTCGTTGACGGCGTCGATGCCGCTGGAATTGTCGGCCAGCTGGATGTCGGCGAGGATGAGGTCTGGCATTTCCTTGCCCGCGAGATCGACCGCTTCGCGATGCGTGCGGGCGATACCGGTGATGCGGTGACCCATTTCGCCGACCAGCGACTCAAGATCCATCGCGATGATCGACTCGTCCTCGATGATCATGACCCGGCCCGAGATGGCGTTCGACATCTCCTGGCGGGCGATGTTCACGAGGTCGCGGGCTTCACCGCCATTGATCTGCATGATCTCGCCCACCTCGTCGAAGCTGAATTCCTCGACGGTGTGCAGCAAAAGCGCCTCGCGGGTGTTCGGCGTCAGCAGCGACAGGTGGCGCTGGGCCGCGGCCTCCAGCCCCGTCTCCTCGGTATCGACGGGGGCACCCGAACTGACCCAGATGCCGTGAAACGTGCGGAAGAGCCCGGCCTTCGTGTTGGACGCGCCATCGAGGGTGCTTGGCTCAGTCAGGATCGCCTCGAGCGTGGCGGCGGCGTAGTTGTCGCCGCTCGTCTGGGCGCCCGTCAGCGCACGCGCGTAGCGTCGCAGATAGGGCAGGGCTTTGCTGATTTCAGTCGTGCTGTCCATCGTGTCCTGTCGCCTTTTTCCCGCCGAGCGAGATTGATTTTTGTTCGGAACAAACTCGCATGCGTCGCGTTCAGTTCCAGCCCCAGAAAAAAAACCACAGTGGGCAGATGGGATACGGATGACCGACGAGAAAGACAAAGAAGCGAGCGTCGACGACCTTATCGACCAGAACCTCAAGCGCGTCTACAACTCGGTCCTGTCCGAAGAGGTCCCGGACCGGTTCGCCAAGCTCCTCAGTCAGTTGCAGGCCGGCGAAGCCGCCTCGCCGCGCAAGGAAGGGGACAACTCGTGAGTCATCCCGATCCGCGCGAGGAGTTGGTCGAACACCTCCCCGCGATGCGGGCCTTTGCCGTTTCGCTGACCCGCAATGCGGCGTTGGCCGACGACATGGTTCAGGACTCGCTGGTCAAGGCCTGGTCCAACCTCGACAAGTTTCAGCCCGGCACGAACATGCGCGCGTGGCTCTTCACGATACTCCGGAACACGTATTATTCGAACCGGCGCAAGGCCAAGCGCGAGGTGCCCGACACGGACGGCGCGATCACCGCCAGCCTGTCACGGAAGCCCGATCATGACGGCCGCCTCAACATGATGGATTTCGAGATCGCCTTCGCCAAGCTTCCCGAAGAGCAGCGCGAGGCGCTGGTCCTCGTCGGCGCCTCCGGCTTTGCCTACGAAGAGGCGGCGGTCACCTGCGGCGTCGCCGTCGGCACAATCAAGAGCCGGGTGAACCGCGGCCGCGCCAAGCTCGTCGAGTTGATGGGCATGAGCGACGACGAGGCTTTCGAACTGACCGACAGTGCCACCATGGCGGTCGTCGCATCGGCGCATAACGGCAATATGTGATGACCCCCGGCGGCTTCGGACAGCGCGGGCTGACAACGCGCGTTCTCATACTGCTGTCGGTTGCCCTGTTTCCGTTCGCCGCGACGTCGGTCTTTCTGACTTATGACAACGCGCGGCAGGCGGAACAGCGTTCGGAGCTGGCGCTTCTGCTCCTCACCGAGCGGGCGACGAACGACCTGCAGGCCGTCGTTCAGCGTGGCTATGGTGCGGCGCGCGGGTTGGGGCAGGCCATCCTGCTCGCGACCCGGCGGTCCGACGGTTGCGACGCCGAGCTCGCCGATTTCCAGAGCCGCTTTCAAGTCTATTCCGTCATCTCCTATATCGGCCTCGACGGGCAGGTCGTCTGCGCGTCGAACGGCGAACGGTTCGATCTGACGGGCACCCCGATGATGGAGGCGTTGACCGAAAATATCTCCGACCCGCGCTCCAGCGTCATGCGCAACCCCTCGGGTCAGGGCACCGGACTTCCCGTCATCGTGATCACCGAGCCGGTGCGGGACGTCGACGGCACCCTCCAGGGGTTCCTGTCGCTCTCGGTGCCCGAGGACACGCTCCTGCCGACGATGGACACACTGGCGCTCGACTCTCCGGTGACGATCGTGACCTTCAATCACCGGGGCCAGATCCTGACCGGCACCAAGGATGACGATGCGGCGCGCGCCGCCCTGCCGGCCGAGACGTCGCTGATGGATCTGACCGACCGGGGCGCACAGGTTTTCGTGGCCGACGACGCGACCGGCCAGCGTCGCACCTACGGGGTCGTCCCGCTCCTGCCGGACGTCGCCTTTGCGCTAAGCTCATGGCCCGAGGCGGCGCTCGTCACCTCGGGGCCGCAACGCCTTCTGGCGACGTCGATCCTGCCGGCGCTGATGTGGCTGGCCAGCCTCTTCGTGGCCTTCGTCGCCCTCGACCGGCTGGTGATCCGCCACATCCGGGGTCTCTCGCGGCAGATGCGGACCTTTGCGCGCACCCGCCGCCTCGTGGCGCGTCCGGTCATGCGGACCGCGGGGCACGACCTGGCCGCCATCGAGCGGGAGTTTCGCGACATGGCGCAGTCGATCCTCCAGGACGAGGCCCGGCTCGAGGACAACCTGCGCGAGAAGAACATCCTCCTCAAGGAGGTGCATCACCGGGTGAAGAACAATCTCCAGCTCATCACGTCGATCATGAACATGCAGATGCGCAAGGCGACCGACGACGAGGCCCGCAGCATGCTGCGCCGACTGCAGGAGCGGGTGCTGACGCTGGCATCGGTGCATCGCGTCCTCTACCGCTCCGAGGACATGAACCGGATCGACGCGGGCCAGCTGATCCGCGACCTTGCCGAACAGCTGGTTGCGATGTCGCCCCGCAGCAGCGAGATCCGCCTTCGGGTCGAGACCACTCCGATCGAGCTCTTTCCGGATCAGGCCGTCCCGCTCAGCATGCTCTGCAGCGAGGCGATGACCAACGCGATCCGCTATGCGGGCCCGGATGCGGATGGCACGACTCAGATCCACCTGGCGCTGGTCCGCGGCGGGAACGGGGAGGGACAGCTCACCATCACGAGCACGCTGGGCGCAGCACCGGTGCCCGACAATGAAAACGGGCTGGGCGCGCAGCTGATCCGGGCGTTCGAGAGCCAGCTGTCCGGAACGCTCCGGATGGGGACCGAGGAGGATCGTTACGCGGTGCGGCTGACCTTCCCGGTCGCCACGCAGCAGGCCGCGACGCAGGATTACTGACATGTTCGAGCGCAGCCCCCCCACGCCGCCGCCGCATGTGTCCGGCCCTGACGATCTCGACATCCTGCTGACCGCGGCCGAGGCCTATCCCGCCTTCGAGCGTGCCGTGCTCGCCGCCGAGCACGAGATCGTCGCGGGCTTCCGCATCTTCGACTTCTCGACAAAGCTGCGGACCCCCGAGGCGTTGAAGATCGGGACGGACTGGTTCGACCTGATGCTGCACACCATCCGACGGGGGGTATCGGTCCGCATGGTGCTGTCGGATTTCGACCCCGTCGTCGGGACCGAGCTGCATGGCGGCACATGGCGCAGCATGGCGATGGCGACCGCGCTGAACGAGCTTGCGGGCGAGGCGGGGCGGCTTCAGATCATGGCCTCGCTCCACCCGGCTTCGGTCGGGGCGGTCGCCAAGGTCGCCCTCCTGCCGCAGGTGCGGTCGCTTCTCGACGGTCGGCTTCGCCGCACGACGAAGCGCGGGGACCGCGCGCTGTCGCGCTTCCTTGCCCGTCATCCGCGCTTCGCGGCGTTGACCGCCCGGACCGGGGGGCGGCTCCGGCCCCGGATCTGGCCGCTGCCGTCGCTCTGGCCCGTCACCCATCACCAGAAGGTTGCGGTGATCGACGAGGCGGTGACCTATATCGGCGGGCTCGACCTCAACGAGCGGCGCTGGGACACGCTGCGCCATGAAGGTCCGTCGGACGAGACATGGCACGACGTGCAGCTTCTGGTCCGGGACGCGGACGTGGCGGCGGCGATAAAGACCCATCTCGAGGAATTCGTCGAGGGCATCGAGGGGGCGGCCACGCCTTCGGACCTGGGCGGCGTCATCCTTCGGACACTCTCGGCCAAGACAGAGGGGCGCCCGTCGCTTTTCGCCCCGCGCCCGGTCCTGGCCGAGATCGAGGCCGCGCTTCTGGACGAGATCGCGCATGCCGAGCGCTTCATCTATATCGAAACGCAGTTCCTGCGGGACCGGCGGATCGCGCGCGCGCTGGCCCGGCGGGCGCGCGAACAGCCGTCGCTCCAATTGATGGTCGTGCTGCCCGGCGCGCCCGAGGACGTCGCCTATATGGGGGCCACGCGCAGCGATGCGCGGTTCGGGGAATACCTGCAGTTCTCCTGCATCCGGAAGCTCCGGCGCGCGTTTCGCGGGCGTATCTTCGTCGGGTCCCCGGTCCAGCCGCGCACCGCGCAGGGGACCGGCCGGGACACGCTCCACGGCGCACCGCTGGTCTATGTCCATGCGAAGGTCTGCGTCATCGACGACGGGTTCGCCATGGTGGGGAGCGCGAACCTCAACGGGCGCAGCCTGCGCTGGGACACCGAACTGGCCTTGCCGATCCGGGATCGGGCGATCGCGACCCACCTGCGCGAGCGATGCCTGCGGCACTGGTGCGGCGATATGGAGGAGGTGGACGCGCTCTTGTCGCCCGAAACCGCTGTCCCGGCGTGGCAGCGGCTGGCGCTGGAAAACGCGCGCCGCAAGCCCGAGACGCGCCAAGGCTTCCTCGTGCCTTACCTGACCGGGCCCGCTAGGCGGTTCGGGCGAAGCCTGCCCGCGATGCCCGAAGAGATCGTCTGAAGTTAGGGCCGGGCGGGCCGTGGCCACCGGGCCTGCCGGTTCGACGGCGACTCCAAACGGCACTCAACGACCCGCGCATCAGGCCGTGTCCCTCTTGTCCTCGACCCGGTCGAGCAGTTGGTTGATGCCGCGCGCGAGCACCGCTGTCGGTGCGTCCATCCCGAGCACGTCGAGACGCTCGGCGGATCGGCCATTCGCCGCACCGCTGAGCATTCGCTGCATCGTCGCGTCGAAGCGGCCGCGCAGATCCTCGTTCGCCGCAAGTTCGCGGTCTCGTGCGACCTGGCTGGCGCGCAGCAATTCGAGCGCGCGGCCGACCTTGTCGAGATCCTTCTGGGGGCAATGCGGGATCGGCGCGTCCGTCGCCCCAAGCGACAGGTGGCAGATGCTGCGCACGATCTTCTGGAGCGATTGGTCCGTGGACCGCACCGAGATGATCGCGACCCCGCCGAAGAGCAGCGCCATGCCCGAGAGCAGCAGCGCCTTCGACCGGGCCGACGCCATCGCGGCGGCGGCATCCTGCCGGATGAGCTGTCCGAGATGGTCGAGATATGCGCGGCGCGCGGTCCCGAGCATCCCTATCCTCGTGTCGACATCCGCGAACCAGGTCGGGACGCCGACCCCTTCGGCGCGCTCAGAGGGGTCCGCCACCCAGGTGTCGAGGCCGCTCGGCGCCGCAGCAGATCCAAGCTGTGTCCAGGCGCCGAATGTCAGCTCGATCTCACCGAGTCCGCGTCCCGCCACTTGGCGAAACCCCGCAAGCAGGCCGTCGAACCGTCCCCGCGCGGCAGCCATGTCTGCGATCTGGTTCTGATCGGGCCGACCTGCGGCCATCGCACTGGCGCGTGCGATGACGCCTCGGTCCCGCCATTCCCCGAGCGCGTTCATCGCCCGCGAGAGGTTGATGCTGGCATGAAGGCGCTGTGCGAGGGCGGCGCTGCGCGACCGGTCCGTGGCGCTGGTCATCGCTGCGAGGACGGCGGCATTGTCGCGCGCCATGACCTCATAGAGCGCTGCGAGATCGGTCGTCCCGCCATCGATGCGGTTCCGAAGACTTCCCTGCGCTTGGCGCCAAGAGCCAAGCGAGACGGTCGCGAGCCCGGCCTGCGCCAGCAGGCGGCCATCGGCGGTGCGCATCTCGGCGTCGCGAAAGGCGCGGTCGGTGGCGACGCGCGCCTGTCCGACGGCATCCGCCCAGTCGGCGCCACCGAAGGCGAGCCACGCCGTCGAGGCCCCGCGTTCCAGCAGCATCGCCCGCGAGACGCGCGACAGCGCATCGTCCAGCGCGATGATCCCGGCCTCGGCACCATGGGCGCGGGAATCGCGGATATCGCCCAGGATGACCGAGCCGGCAAAGAGCAACGCGGTCGCGAAGCCCGACAGAAACACGAGGATCATCGACTGCCGGACGGTGAGGGATCGGATTAGGCGCATGCACGGCTCCTGGGCATTTCGGGTCCGAGATTAGGCGCGGAAAGGTTGCCGTCCGGTTACGATCCGTGCCCCGTCCCCGACCGCGTTGCGCTCCGCGGCGAAAGCGACCATCGTCGCGAGATGAACTCAGCGCCCAATTTCGACGAGATGACCGACCCCGACGGATCGGTCCGCGACGCCTATGCCGCCTTCGAGCGCTGGTTTTCGGAGGAGGAGACCGGCGACCTGCGCCAGAAGGCGCGCGAGGCCGAGGAGATCTTCCGGCTGACCGGCATCACCTTCAACGTCTACGGCGAGGCCGAGGCGGGCGAACGGCTGATCCCCTTCGACATCGTGCCGCGCATCATCGCCGCGCGTGAATGGAAGAAGCTGTCGCGCGGGATCGAGCAGCGCGTGCGCGCGCTCAATGCCTTCCTCTACGACATCCACCACCGCCAGGAGATCGTCCGTGCCGGGCGGTTGCCCTACGAGATGCTGGCCCGCAACGAGGCCTACCTGCCGCAGATGATCGGGGTCGAGCCGCCGGGCGGGGTCTACACCCATATCGTGGGCATCGACCTCGTGCGGACGGGGCCGGACGAATTCTACGTCCTCGAGGACAATGCCCGCACGCCCTCGGGCGTCAGCTACATGCTGGAAAACCGCGAAACGATGCTGGGCATGTTCCCCGAGCTCTTTACGCAGAACCGCGTCCAGCGCGTGTCCTCCTACCCGCAGAACCTCCATGCCAGCCTCGCGGCTTGCGCGCCCCCGGCCTGCGATGGCGACCCGGTCGTCGCCGTCCTGACGCCCGGCATCCATAACTCCGCCTATTACGAGCACAGCTTTCTCGCCGACGAGATGGGCGTGGAGCTGGTCGAGGGTCACGACCTGCGCGTCGTGGACGGCCGCGTCGCGATGCGCACGACCCGCGGCTACAAGCCCATCGACGTGCTCTACCGGCGGGTGGACGACGAATATATCGACCCTCTGAACTTCAGCCCGGATTCCGTGCTGGGCGTGCCGGGCATCTTCGACGTCTACCGCGCCGGCGCCATCACCATCGCCAATGCGCCGGGCACAGGCGTGGCCGACGACAAGGCGATCTACAGCTACATGCCTGAGATCGTGGAGTTCTACACCGGCGAAAAGCCCCTTCTGGAGAACGTGCCGACCTGGCGATGTTCGGATCCGGACAGCCTTGGTCACGTGCTCGACAATCTCGAGGACCTCGTCGTCAAGGAGGTGCACGGCTCGGGCGGCTACGGGATGCTGATCGGTCCGACTGCATCGAAGAAGGACATCCGGGCGTTCCGCAAGAAGCTCGAGGCGCGACCCTCGAACTACATCGCGCAGCCGACGCTGTCGCTGTCGACGGTTCCGATCTTCGCCAAGGAGGGGCTGGCGCCGCGGCACGTGGACCTGCGGCCGTTCGTTCTCGTCTCGCCCGACCGGATCGACATCACGCCCGGTGGACTGACGCGCGTGGCGCTCAAGAAGGGATCGCTCGTCGTGAACTCGTCCCAGGGCGGCGGCACCAAGGACACCTGGGTGCTGGAGGACGAATGATGCTCGGCAAAACGGCAGGCGGTCTCCTGTGGATGTTTCGATATCTGGAGCGGACTGAGAATATCGCGCGGCTGGTCGAGACCGGCCATCGCATCGCCCTGACGCGCCCCGACCGCGCGGAAACCGAATGGGCCTCGGTCCTCAGCACGGCGGGCGTGCGGCAGGCCTTCGATGCTGCCCATGACGACGTCACCGCCGAAGCGGTGATCGACTGGCTGCTGCGATCGCCGGACAACGCGTCCTCGGTCCTGGCCTGCGTGGAATCGGCGCGGATGAACGCGCGTACGGTCCGCACCGCCCTGACCCGCGAGGTCTGGGAGGCGGTCAACGAATGCTGGATGACGCTGCGCGCGGACCTGTCGCGCAAGGTCACGATGCGCAGCCTGCCCAAGGTCCTCGGCGCGATCCGACAGCGCTCGGCCTTCGTGCGGGGCACGATGCATGGCACGATGCTGCGCAACGAGATCTTCGACTTCTCGCGATTGGGGACCTTCATGGAGCGTGCGGACGCCACCGCGCGGCTTCTGGACGTGAAGTACTACGTGCTCCTGCCGACCGCCGCCGGTGTCGGCTCGCCCCTCGACAACGCGCAATGGGAGGTGATCCTGCGCTCGGTCTCGGCCGAGAACGCGTTCTTGATGGTGCACGGCCGGACCCGCCGACCGGCCGACATCGCGAGGTTCCTGATGCTCGACAAGCGGATGCCGCGCAGTCTGGCGTTCTGCTACAAGAAGATTGGCGGCAATCTCGGCTATCTCGAACGCGACCATGGCATCCGGATGCCCAGCCACGACCTCGCCGAGGAGGTCTGCCGCAAGCTCGACAGTGCCAGCATCGAGAGCGTGTTCGAAGAGGGGCTGCACGAGTTCCTGCAGGATTTCCTGCGGATGAACGCGGCACTCGGGGCGCAGATCGAAACCGATTACAGGTTCGTCAAATGACCAGACGCCTCGATATACGCCACGTCACGACCTATCGCTGGGACGGCCCCACGACATATGGCCTCCAGCAGCTGCGCCTGACGCCGAAGAACCGCCCGGACCAGAAGATCCTGTCTTGGGATACCCGGATCGAGGGCGGGCGCATCGAGGTCGAGTTCGACGATGCGAATGCCAACCGGACGCAGCTGGTATCCATCAATCCCGGCGCGGGCGAGATCCGCATCATCGCCGAGGGCCGCGTCGAGATGAGCGATGCGGGCGGCGTCATCGGAAAGCAGGGCGGCTTCGTGCCCTTGTGGATGTTCCTGCGCCCGACGGATCGCACCCGGCGCGGCAGCGGCACGCTCGCCTTCGCGCGCGAGGTCCGCGAGATGTCGGACGATCTGGGCCAGCTCCACCGTCTGTCCGAGGTGATCCGCGACGCGGTGACCTACGCGACCGGCACGACGGACGTGGACATGACCGCCGAGGAGGCGATCGATGCGGGCACCGGCGTCTGCCAGGACCACGCGCATATCTTCGTCACCTGCGCGCGCCTGCTCGACCGGCCCGCGCGCTACGTCTCGGGCTACCTGCGGATGGACGGTCAGGACGCGCAGACCGCGACCCATGCCTGGGCCGAGGCCTATGTCGACGGGATCGGCTGGGTCGGGTTCGACGTCTCGAACGGCATCTCGCCCGACGACCGCTACGTGCGGGTCGCCACGGGCCGGGACTATGCGGAGGCCGCGCCGGTGACGGGCGTGCGCCAGGGCGCCGGGATCGAGGCGATGGATGTCGAGCTGATCGTCTCCGAGGGCCAGGCCCAGAAGCAGTCGCAGCAATAGGACCGCGCGCGTCGCGCGCCGACTCTAGGAGCGCACTGGACCTGGCGCCAAACGCTCGTCCCCGGTGAGTTCCCGTTGCGCGGCCCCTGCGGGCATGGCACAGCACGGCAACCATTTTTCTGGACCTCGCCCATGACCTATTGCGTCGGCCTGCAACTCGATCGCGGCCTTGTCTTCATGTCCGACACGCGCACCAATGCCGGCGTCGACAACGTCTCGACCTATCGCAAGATGCACACCTGGGAGGTGCCGGGCGAGCGGGCGATGGTTCTGATGACCGCGGGTAATCTCGCCACCACGCAGGCCGTCGTCAGTCTTCTGGACGAGCGCAACCTCGCGCCCTCCGAACGCAGCCCCTCGCTCCTGACTGCGCCGTCGATGTTCCAGGCCGCGCGCCTGATCGGCGAAACGCTGCGGGGCGTCATCGCCGATGCGCGCGATGTGAAATCCAAGGCCAACACCTTCAACGCAACGATGGTCTTCGGCGGTCAGGTCGCGGGCTCGCCGCCCCGGCTCTACATGATCTATCCCGAGGGCAACTTCATCGAAGCGCAGCCCGATACGCCCTTCTTCCAGATCGGTGAGACGAAATACGGCCGCCCCATCCTCGTGCGCGCTTACGATCCGGCGATGACATTCGAGGTGGCCGCCAAGCTCCTGATGGTCAGCTTCGATTCAACGATCCGCGCCAACCTGTCGGTCAGCACGCCGCTGGACCTGCAACTCCTCGAGACCGATACCTGCCGCCTCGGGCTCGACCGCCGCATTCAGGACAGCGACGCCGATTTTGCGGCGATCTCGGACGGGTGGTCCGACGCGCTGCGCACCGCATTCCATAGCCTGCCCGACGTGACCCTCTGACGCGGGCGGGCGGGCAGCGGTTGAAGCGCCGCGCCCCCCGGCTATCGTCCGCAGGCTTGGAGGCCCGATGCTGCTGGACGTGCGCGAGATCGAGAAGAGTTACGAGACGGGCGACGGGTCGCAGCCGGTCCTGCGCGGCGTCTCGCTCGCCATCCCCGCCGGACGCACGCTCGCCCTCACCGGCGAGAGCGGGTCGGGAAAGTCGACGCTCCTGCATCTGATCGGTGGCCTCGACGCGCCCGACGCGGGCGTCATCGAGATCGACGGCCGCGACATCGCCGCCCTCGATGAAGCGGGTCGGGCGGACATGCGGCGCACCACCGTGGGTCTCGTCTTCCAGCAGTTCAATCTCATCCCCTCGCTCGATGTCGGCGCCAACCTGACCTTTCATGCCCGGCTGGCGGGCCATCCGCCGGACGATGTGGCGGCGCTGGCCGAACGGCTCGGGCTGGCCGGGCATCTCGACCGCTACCCCGAGCAACTTTCGGGTGGCCAGCAGCAGCGCGTCGCCATCGGGCGGACGCTTCTGGCGCGCCCGAAGCTCGTCCTCGCCGACGAGCCGACCGGCAATCTCGACGAGGCGACCGGCGACGCGATGCTCGACGTGATGCGCGACATGGTCGTCCGGGCGGGTGCCGCCCTCCTGATGGTGACCCATTCCGAACGGCTCGCTGGGCGGCTCGACGCGCGGCTGCATCTGCGCGCCGGGCGCGTGACGTGAACCGCGCGGCCCTGCAAGCGCTCCTGTCGCACTGGCTGCGGCACCCGGTGCAGCTGGTGACGCTGGTGGTGGGCCTTGCGCTCGCAACCGGCCTCTGGACCGGCGTGCAGGCGATCAACGCGCAGGCGCGGCTCAGCTACGACCAGGCCGCCGCGACCCTTGGGGCGCAGGGTGGAACCCGGCTTGAGGGGCCGCTGACCCTTGCCGATTTCGCCGCCGCACGCCGCGCGGGCTGGGCGGTGACGCCCGTGATCGAGGCGCGCCTGCCGCGCTCTACCGTGCGGCTGATCGGGCTCGACCCCTTCACCGCACCGGCCGCGGGCCCGTTGCCGGATCTGGGTGGCGATGGCGATCTCGCGGGGTTCCTGGCCGGCGAGGTGATCTTCGCTGCGCCCGACGCGATGGACCGGCTGCCCGACGGCCTGCCGACCGTCCGGCCGCTGGAGGGTCTCGCGCCCGGACATGTCCTCGCCGATATCGCCGCGGCGCAGGCGCTGCTGGGCACGGACCGGATCGACCATCTCGCCATACTCGGCGGGGGACCTGAGGTTTTAGGACTGGTCGACCTCCTGCCCGGCACACGCCTCGTCACGACCGACGGGGCCGGGGATGTCGCGCGCCTGACCGACAGCTTCCATCTCAACCTGACGGCCTTCGCGCTCCTGGCCTTCGCGGTCGGTCTCTTCATCGTGCACGCCGCCATCGGCCTCGCCTTCGAACAGCGTCGCCCGCTCTTTCGGACGCTGCGTGCGCTTGGCGTCTCGGCACGTCGGCTGACCTGGCTTCTGGCGGGCGAACTGGTCGCCTTCACACTCATCGCGGGCGCCCTCGGGATCGTGCTGGGCTATCTCGTGGCGGCGGCCCTTCTGCCGGGCGTGGCCGCGACGCTCTCGGGGCTCTATGGCGCAGGGGTCGCGGGGACGCTCGGCCTGGCGCCGATCTGGTGGCTCTCGGGCTTCGCCATGGCCGGTGCGGGTCTGGCCATCGCGGGCGGCGGCAGCCTCTGGCGGCTCGCCCAGTTGCCGGTGCTGGCGCCCGCCATGCCCCGCGCTTGGGCACGCGCGCGGGCATCGACCTTGATGCGGCAGGCCGGTGCGGGGCTGGCCCTTCTGGCCGCGTCGGCCGCGCTTGCACTGTTCGGTCATGGCCTTGTCGCGGGCTTTCTCTGTCTCGGCGCGCTCCTTCTCGGGGCGGCGCTTCTCCTGCTGCCGCTCCTGTCGCTCCTGCTCGATCTCGGGGCGCGGATGGCGCGCGGAGCGGTGGCGCAATGGCTCTGGGCCGACGCGCGCCAGCAGCTTCCGGGCCTCAGCATCGCGCTGATGGCGCTGCTCCTCGCGCTCTCGGCCAATATCGGCGTCAGCACCATGGTCGGCAGCTTCCGGGCGACCTTCACGGGCTGGCTCGATCAGCGCCTCGCCTCCGAGCTCTACGTCACCGCCGCCACCCCGGCCGAGGCCGAAGCGCTCGTGGCCTTTCTGGAGCCGCGCGTGGACGCGATCCTGCCGATCACCTCGACGGAGGCCGAGCTCCAGGGCGCGCCGGGCGAAGTCTTCGGCGTCGCCGACCACGCGACCTACCGCGATCACTGGCCGATCCTCGACGGCATCCCAGAGCTCTGGGACCAGCTGGCCGACGGGGAGGGCGCGCTCGTCAACGAACAGCTCGCCCGGCGCGAGGGGCTCTGGGCCGGCGACGGGGTCGATCTGGGCGCGGCCGGGCGGCAAACCATCCTCGGGGTCTATTCCGACTACGGCAATCCGCGCGGCCAGGCCATCCTCGGCCTCGCGCCCTTCGATGCGCTCTTTCCCGAGGCGCCGCGTCTGCGCTTCGCCCTTCGCGTGCGACCGGATGCCGTCGCCCCGCTCGTGGCCGATGTGCGCGACCGGTTCGGCCTGCCGCGCGACCGGCTGGTCGACCAGGCCGGGATCAAGCGCTTCTCGCTCGACGTGTTCGAGCAGACCTTCGCCGTCACCGCCGCGCTCAATGTCCTGACGCTGGGCGTCGCGGGGTTCGCGCTCTGGGCGTCGCTGACGACCCTCGGCACCATGCGCCTGCCGCAGGTCGCGCCGGTCTGGGCAATCGGCCTGACGCGCGGGCGGCTGGCGGCGCTCGATCTTGCCCGCGCCGTCCTTCTCGGGGCGGCGACGGCGGCGTTGGCCATTCCGGTCGGCATTGCGCTGGCCTGGGTGCTTCTGGCTGTGGTCAACGTGCAGGCCTTCGGCTGGCGCCTGCCGCTCCGCCCCGATCCCGGCGGCTGGGCGGCGCTGGCGCTCTGGGCGGTCCTTGCCGCTGCGTTGGCCGCGGCCCTGCCGGCATGGCGCATGTGGCGAATGCCGCCCGCCCGGCTCGTGAAGGTCTTCGCCCATGAACGCTAGGCTGTGTCTTCTCCTCATCCTCCTGCCGCTGCAGGCTGCCGCACAGGGCTTCGCGGGCCTTGGGCAGGGCGGCGACGGCTTCGCGGTGCCGCGCCCCGATCCGGAGTTCGCCTTCCCCGCCGATCACGGCCCGCATCCCGATTACCGCATCGAATGGTGGTATCTGACCGCGAGCCTCGAAGCCGCGGACGGCACACCCTACGGCATCCAGTGGACGCTCTTCCGCTCGGCGCTGACGCCCGACGGGCCGCAGGTCTGGATGGGCCACATGGGCATCACCACACCCGACGCGCACCACTCGGGCGAACGTCTGGCGCGGGGCGGCATCGGGCAGGCCGGGGTCGAGGCCGCGCCCTTCGACGCGTGGATCGACGAGTGGCGCATGGCGGGGCCCGATCTGGGGGACCTGACGCTGACCGCGCGCGGCCCCAATGCGGGCTACGACCTCGCCCTGACCGCAGAGGGGCCGCTCGTCTTTCACGGGGCGGACGGCTTCTCGGTGAAGTCCGCCAGCGGGCAGGCGAGCTACTACTATTCGCAGCCGTTCTACCGGGTCTCGGGCACGCTGGACCTGCCGTCGGGACCGGTCGAGGTGACGGGGCAGGGATGGCTCGATCGCGAATGGTCGTCCCAGCCGCTCGAGGACGACCAGGAGGGCTGGGACTGGTTTTCGCTGCATCTCGAGGGCGGCGCCAAGCTGATGGCGTTCCAGCTGCGCGGCGGAACGCCCTTCAAATACGCCTCGTGGATCGATCCCGACGGCACTCTGACGCCCTATTCCGGCGACGCGCTCCGCCTTGAGGCGCTCGACGTCTCGCAGGTGGCCGGGCGGGACGTGCCCACCGAATGGCGGCTGGAGCTGCCCGCCCGCGATCTCGACCTTACGGTGACCGCGGTGAACGCACTGAGTTGGCAGGCGACCCTCTTTCCCTATTGGGAGGGGCCGGTCACGGCCGCCGGAAGCCATGCCGCGACGGGCTATCTGGAGATGACCGGCTATGAGTGACCCTTGGCATCAGCTCGACACCCTTCTCGGCCATATCTGGGACCGGCTCGCCGCCGGGGTGGCGGACGCGTCCGATCCCTTCCGGTTTGTGGCGCTCGCCACCGCCGGCACGGACGGCCCCGAGGCCCGGATGGTCGGCCTGCGTGGCGCGGACCGCCGGGCCGGCACGGTCGAGGTGCATAGCGACCTCAGGACGGCCAAGATCCGTGCCCTCTGGACCGAGCCGCGCGCGGCCCTTCTGTTCTGGGACGCGGCGACGCAGGTCCAGATCCGCCTCTCGGTCGAGATGACGCTGATCCCCGCCGACCGCGACCGCTGGGCCGAGGTTCCGCCCGAGCCGAGGCTGAATTACGGCACGGACCCCGCGCCGGGCCTGCCGGTCGCATCGCCCGAGATCGTGATCCGGACCCCCGCACGCGATCGTTTCATCGCGTTGTCCGGGCAGGTCCGCGGGATCGACGCGGTCAGCCTCGCGCATCAGCCGCATCGGCGTGCCGCCTTCGACGGGCCGGACGGGCCGGGCCGCTGGGTCGCGCCCTAACCGTTTCTTCATGTCTGGCCGCTAGGCCTGCCCCCCGGAGGCCCGGACATGGCAGGCAACGACGCGCGCCCGATCATCATCAAGCGCATCAAGAAGGTCGAGGGTGGGGGGCATCACGGTGGCGCGTGGAAGGTCGCCTATGCCGATTTCGTCACCGCGATGATGGCCTTCTTCATGCTCATGTGGCTCCTCAATGCCACCACCGAGAAGCAGCGCAAGGGCCTCGCGGACTACTTCAATCCCACGATCGCAATCAGCCGTGCCTCGGGCGGCGGGGATGGCGCGATGGGCGGCGACAGCACCGCCGCCGACGCGCTTGTCGTCCAGACCGGGCGCGGCGGCATCACCCCCACCGAGGTGCATGGGACCGCGGATGCAGAGGGCGAGATGACGGCCGCGGCCGCCGCGCTGATGGGAAAGGGCGGCGACAGCCTTCTCGACACCGAGCAGCTTCGCCACGTCACCGTCCGCCTTTCCGACGAAGGCACCGTGATCGAGATCTTCGACCTGCCGGACCGGCCGCTGTTCGACGGGACCACGCCGACGCCCCTTCTCCTCGGTATCATCCAGGCGGCCAAGTCCGAGCTGACGCCGCGCCGCAACATGATCGCGATCGGCGTCTTCACCGCCGCCGCACCGATCGTGGTGCGGGACGCCGGGCTTTGGGCGCTGTCGACCGCGCGGGCCGATTCGCTCCGCGCGGCCCTGCCGACGATCGGGATCGACGACGGTCGGGTCGCCCGGATCACCGGCCATGCCGACCGCCGCCCCGCCAACGCCAACCCCTTGTCCGAGCGGAACAATCGCGTCGAACTCATCCTTCTGCGCAACACGCCGCGACCCGCGCGACCACGATAACAGCCCGCGCGCCGCGGCGGCGTTAGCCCCGCCTTAAGACCCGGCGGCCATGCTCGCCGCAGCACCATCCGACCGAAGCCCGAGTTTTTCAGCAAGGATTGCCGATGACGATCTCCTCTTCCCTCAATGCCGGCGTGACCGGTCTGAACGTGAACGCCAGCAAGCTCGCAACGATCTCCGACAACATCGCGAACTCGGCCACCTTCGGTTACAAGCGCGCCGTCGCGGATTTCCATTCGCTCGTGCTCAATCAGTCGAAGGGCAACTATTCCGCAGGCGGCGTACGCGTCACAACGGGGCGCATGATCGATCAGCGCGGCACGCTCATCACCACGAGCAACGCCACCGATCTGGCGGTCGGCGGGCGCGGCATGATCCCGGTCACGACCGCCACCAGTGCGGCCTCGGGCGAGGCGGTCGAGATGCGACTGACGACGACCGGATCGTTCCGGCCCGATGCCAGCGGGGTGCTGCGCACCGAAAGCGGGCTCGTCCTTCTTGGCTGGCCCGCGACGAATGACGGCATCATCCCCGCCTATCCGCGCGACGCATCCGGCGGTCTGCAACCCGTCCGCGTCGACACCAATACGTTCGAAGGCGATCCCACCACCGAGATCCTGATGGGCGTCAATCTTCCCGCGACGGACACCCAATTCGACGCGACGGGCGACCCACGGGAGCTGACGCTCGAGTATTTTGGCAGCCTCGGGCAAGCGGAGCGGCTCGACGTCACCTATACGCCCGTGATCCCGACCGCGGGATCCAGCAATCGCTGGACGATGGAGATCCGTGATCAGGGCCAGGGCGGCATCGTCATCGGGGAATTCGACATCCTGTTCGACGACACGCGCCAGAACGGCGGCACGATCTCGGCGGTGACGCCGCTCTCGGCCGGCGCGTACGACCCCGCGACCGGACGAATGACGATTGGCGCCTTGGGTGGCGACATCGAAGTCGAAGTCGGCCGCCCGCTCGAGGCGAAGGGCCTGTCCCAGCTTTCGGACGTGTTCGCACCCCTCTCGATCAGCAAGAACGGCTCGCCGGTCGGCAATCTCACCTCGATCGAAGTCGACGAGACCGGCATCCTCCGCGCGCTCTACGATACCGGGTTCAGCAAGGCCCTCTACCAGATCCCGATCGTGGACGTCCCGAAGCTGAATGGCCTCAAGGCACTCCCGAACCAGACCTATGCCATCTCTAGCGAGAGCGGTGCGTTCTACCTGTGGGATGCGGGCCAAGGCCCGGTCGGCGCGATGGTCGGTTTCGCCCGAGAGGAGAGTACCACCGACGTCGCGGGGGAGTTGACCCAGCTCATCCAGACCCAGCGCGCCTACAGCTCCAACGCGAAGGTCATCCAGACCGTCGACGAGATGCTGCAGGAAACGACCAACATCAAGCGCTGACGCATCCTGACCGGAGTTCGCCATGTCCCTGACCGCTTCCCTGAATTCCGCGATGTCGGGCCTGTCCCTGACGTCGCGCCGCGCCGAGGCCGTCGCCTCGAACGTGGCCAATGCCGATACGGACGGCTACCGCCGTCGCGAAATCGTGCAGGGCGAAATTCCCGGGCGCGCGGTCACCCGCCGCGTCGTCGATCCCGCACTGGCCCAATTGCGCCGTGACGCGAGTGCCGACGCGGCGCGGGCGGGGACCGCCGAAGCCTTCCATGCTCGGCTCGACGCTGCGATCGGTGATCCGGGCGATCCCGGAAGCGTGCAGGCGCGCCTCGCGGCCTTCGACGCGGCCCTCGTCGCCGCAGCCTCCGACCCCACTTCTGGGACGCTTCTCGCCGCGGTCGCGCGCGACGCGGGCGCGCTGGCCGACCGGCTGAACGATGTCGCTGATGTCGTGACGGCCGCCCGGCAGGGTGCCGATGCCGCGATCGACGCGACCGTGCGCGCGCTCAACTCGGACCTTGCCGACGTCGCGGACCTCAATGCCCGGATCATGCGCGTCGAGGCGTCGGGTCAGGACGCGTCAGACCTCCGCGATCGGCGCGGCCTTCTCGTGGACCGCATCTCCGAGGCTATACCGGTCCGCCGCCTGGCCCGGGACGGCGGCGCGGTCGCCCTGGTCTCTGCAGGTGGCACGATCCTACTCGACGGGCGCGCAGCCGCGATCGAATTCACCCCCCAAGCGGTCGTGACCGATGACATGGTGGCCCCGGGCCAGCTGTCCGAGTTGACGATCCACGGTCGCCCTGTGGCCACCGGCGGCGCAGGAGCGGTCGGCGGCGGTCGGCTGGGCGCGCTCTTCGACATTCGCGATCGCGATGCTCCGGCGGCCACGGATCAGCTTGATGCCTTCGCCGCCGATCTCATCGACCGCTTTGCCCGGGTCGGAACCGACCCGTCGCTTGGCCCCGGAAATCCCGGTCTCTTTACCGATGCGGGTGGCGCGCTCTCGGCTGCCCCGCCCGCGGGTCTGGCCGCCCGCCTTCGTGTCAACGACGTCCTCGATCCGACGGATCCGGCCACGCTCCTCCCGCTTCGCGACGGGTTCGGCGCCCTGGTGGCGGGCCCGGCCGGCGATCCGGCGCAGCTCTTGCGCTTCGGCGCCGCGCTGCACCTGCGCGACGTGCCCGTGACCGATCCGGCGCGCTCGGCCGGCAGCCTCGTGGATCTTCTGGGAACGATGCGATCCGAGATCTCTTCGAGCCGCATCCGGTCCGAAGACGAGGGCGCGGTGGCCCGTGCCCATGCCGACAATTTGACGGCTGCCCGCGACGGCGGGCCTGTCGATACCGATGCCGAGATGCGCCGCCTGATCGAGATCGAGCGCGCCTATGCGGCGAATGCACGCGTGATCCAGGCGGTCGACGCCATGATGGATCGAATTACGGAGATTTGAGATGACCATTTCCCTTGGCTCCGTTCCTGCCCGAAGCAATGATGTCGGCGCAGCGATCCGTGAGCGGATCGAGACGCTGTCGCAAGAGATGGCGTCCGGTCAGGTCGCCGACCGGGGGCGCGCCGTGCGCAGCGATTTTTCCGAACTGTCGCGCCTTCGCCATGACCTCGGAACATCCTTGGCGCGTCACACCTCGCTTGCGCGGGCCGAGCGGTGGTCGGATGGGCTCTTGTCGGCCTTGGCCGCGAACGCGGGCGATCAGGCCGTGCTGATTGAACAGCTCGCCGTGCTGTCCGGTGAGGATTCCGGTGCGGGTACGACGGCCATCGCCCTGGCCGCCGAAGACACGCTGGCGGCGATGATGGCGCGGCTGGGCGGCACACAGGACGGGCGCGCCCTCTTCGCCAACGGCGATGCCGGCGGGTCCGTTCTGCCGTCGCCGGACGCGCTTCTGGCCGATCTGCGCGCATTGGCCGCCGCGGAGACGGATCCCGACATCTTGCTCCAGACGTTCGACGACTATTTCGCGCCGGGGGGCACGTTCGAGACATCCGTCATGCGGGACTTCGCGACCGCGAACGTGCGCTTCCCGACGGGCCAGGGCCAATCCGTCGCGATCCCGGTCGATCTCGACGATCCGGCGATCCGCGCCACGTTGCGGGATACGGCCATCCTCGCCATCCTTCCGGCCAGTCCTGCCTCGACCGATCCCGGCGATCGCGCTGATCTGCACGCCGAGTTGCTGGAACGGCTCGTCCACAATTCCGGCGCGGTGGTCGCAACACAGGGCCGCATCGGCACGGTCGCCAACGGGCTCTCGGACGGGGTGGCGCGGGTGTCGGCCGAGATGCTCTCGATCGAGGCATCCATCGCCGAGATCGTCGGAAGCGATCCTTACGAGACAGCGTCCCGCCTTCAGGAGCAGATCTCGCGCCTCGAAAGCCACTATGCGGTGACGGCGCGGCTTTCGCGTCTGTCGCTGACGGACTACCTGCGATGATCCGCCTGATGCTTGTGGCCATCGCGATCTGCACCGCGTGTTTCGCGGTGGGCGGCGCGCGCGCACAGGATATTCGGTTGAAGGACCTGGTCGAGTTCGACGGCGTCCGCGGCAACGATCTGATCGGCTATGGCCTGGTCGTCGGGCTGAACGGAACGGGGGACGGGTTGCGCAACGCGCCGTATACCGAGGAAATCATGCAGAATGTCCTCGAGCGGCTGGGGGTGAACGTCACCGGCGAGCAGTTCCGCCCGCGCAACGTGGCTTCGGTCATCGTGACGGCGACGCTGCCGCCATTCGCGCGCGCCGGCGGTCGGCTGGATGTCACGGTATCGGCCATCGGCGATGCCGACAGCCTGCTGGGCGGAACGCTGGTGATGACGCCGCTGACCGCCGCCGATGGCGAGGTCTATGCGGTCGCCCAGGGAACGGTGATCGCCGGGGGCGTGGCCGCGACGGGTGCCGCGGCGACCGTCATCGAGGGGGTGCCGACGGCCGGGGTCGTGCCCGCGGGCGGTCGCGTCGAGCGGGAGGTGGATTTCGAGTTCGGTGACCTTCGACAGATCCGGCTGGCGCTTCGCGAGCCGGATTTCACCACGGCGGCGCGGATCGAACGGGTCATCAACCGGGGCCTCAACCGGTCGGTGGCGCGCATGCTGGATTCGGGAACCGTCCTGATCGACATCGCGGCGACCGGCCGTCCGTCGCCTGCGCACGCGATCAGCGCCATCGAGAACCTGACGGTCGCACCGCAGCACAAGGCTCGGGTGGTCGTCGATCAGGCATCGGGCACGATCGTGATGGGAAGCGAGGTGCGCATCAGCCAGGTTGCGGTGTCCCAAAACAACCTGACCCTGCGCATCGAGGAGGCCCCGCTCGTCGTGCAGCCAAGCCCCTTCGGCGAAGGCGAGACCGTCGTGGTGCCGCGCACCGGCGTCGCCCTCCGGGAGGAGCCGGGACCCGGTCTCGCATTGGTCGAGGGGGGGACGACGCTCTCGGACGTGATCGCCGGGCTCAACGCCCTCGGGGTGTCGGCCCGCGACATGATCGACATCCTCAAGAGCATCAAGGCCGCCGGTGCCCTGCATGCGGAATTCGTCGTCCGTTAAGCGCGCCTTTGGATGCACTCCGGTGTCGCGCGGTGCCAGCGCCGACATTGCGCCCAGACGTCCAATCTTCGGGCCCGAACCGTAGCCCGCCGGGCGCCGCCGGAGGGCCGTGCCTTGTCGGCCCCCCCGGCGTGCCATACATGCCGAACCATGCTCGATCGTCTGCGCCACCGCCTCCCGTTTCTCGACCGTCCGCCGCGCGTCGCGGTTCTCCGACTCGAGGGCGTGATCGTCTCGAACGGCACGCGTGGGGCGCTCTCCCATGCGGCGATCGCGCCGCTGATCGAACGGGCGTTTCGGAAATCCAAGCCGACGGCCGTGGCGCTGTCGATCAACTCGCCGGGCGGCTCGCCCGCGCAGTCGTCGCTGATCGGGGGCCAGATCCGTCGCCTGGCGGATGAACTCGACATCCCCGTCCATGCCTTCGTCGAGGACGTGGCGGCATCCGGCGGCTATTGGCTCGCCGCGGCGGCGGACGATATCCATGTCGACGCCAGCTCGATCACCGGCAGTATCGGCGTCATTTCGGCAGGCTTCGGCTTTCATGATCTCATCGAGCGCTACGGGATCGAACGGCGCGTCCACACGGCCGGCGAGGACAAGTCGATCCTCGATCCGTTCCGGCCCGAGCGGGACAGCGATATCGAACGTCTGAAGGCGCTCCAGACGCGCATCCATGACAGCTTCATCGCCTTCGTTCGGGCGCGGCGGGGCGACCGCCTTGATACAAGTCGCGACCTTTTCACCGGCGACATCTTCGTGGGTGCGGAGGCGGTCGATGCGGGCCTGGTGGACGGGATCGGCCATCTCGTGCCCGTGATGAAGGCGCGCTACGGCGAGAAGACATCGTTCCGCGCGCTGACCATGCGGCGGCCGCTGCTTCAGCGGCTGATCCCGAGCGTCGCGCTGGATCTGATGGCGTCGATCGAGCAGCGGGCCATCTGGTCGCGCTACGGCCTCTGAATGATCATCAAGATCGTCACCCTCTTCCTGATCGGCATGGGCGTGCTGGCGATGTTCGGCAAGCTGCGGATGCCCGGCGTCCCGAAGCTGTCGCGCGCGCGGTGCAAGGCCTGCGGCGCGCCGCGCGCAGGGCGCGGGCCCTGTCCCTGCGGGAAGGGCTGAGCGCGTGCTGTACGACCTTGCCTTGGTGGCCGTCGGCCTCGTCATTCTGATCTTCGCGGGCGACGCGCTGGTGAAGGGCGCGGTGAACCTCGCACTCCGGCTCGGGCTGCCGGCGCTGGTGGTCAGCCTGACCGTCGTGGCGTTCGGGACGTCGGCGCCGGAACTCCTCGTCAGCGTGCAGGCAATTCTCGACGGCGTGCCGGGCCTCGCCCTCGGCAACGTGGTCGGCTCGAACGTGGCCAACGTGCTGCTGGTGCTGGGCATCCCCGCCCTGATCGCGACGATGCACACCTCGGTCTGCGAGACGCGCCGCGACTATCTCTACATGCTGGCGGCGACGTTCCTCTTCATCGCGTTCTGTCTGTCGGGGACGCTGGTCTGGTGGCACGGCATCGTACTGCTGATCGTGCTCGCCGGCATTCTGGCCGCGACGTTCCTGTCCTCGCGCGGCGAGGAGGTGGAGGTCGAGGGCGCGGAGCCGGGGCTGCCCGGCTGGAAAATGTCCCTGTTTCTCGGGCTGGGCCTGATCGGTCTGCCCCTCGGTGCCAGCCTCCTGGTTGATGGCGCGACGTCCGTGGCACGCACGCTGGGGGTCAGCGAGACGGTGATCGGCCTGACGCTGGTCGCGATCGGCACGTCCCTGCCGGAGCTTGCGACGACGGTGATGGCGGCGATCCGGCGGCACGCGGACGTGGCGCTGGGCAACGTGATCGGCTCGAACCTGTTCAACCTTCTGGGCATCATGGGCGTCGCCGTCCTCGTCGGCCCGGTTCCGGTCGATCCCGACTTTCTGGCCAAGGACCTCTGGGTCATGCTGGCGGCCACGCTGCTCCTTGCGCCGTTCGTGTTCCTCAAGCTCGACATCACGCGGGGGCGTGGCGCGATCCTCGCGGCGCTCTATGCAGGCTACCTCGTCTGGGCGCTGGTATGACGGCATTGGTCACCGGGGCCGGGGGCCGTCTCGGGGCGGCGATGGCGGTCGAGCTGGCGCGGCTGGGCCACGACGTCGCGATCCATTACGCGTCGAGCGCCGAAGGGGCCGAGACCACCGCCGAGGCTGTCCGTGCCGAAGGGCGTCGGGCGGTCACCCTTCAGTCCGACCTGACCGATCTCGACGCGGCAGAGGCCCTGGTGCCCCGTGCGGCCGATGCCTTGGGCGGGCCGCTTGACCTTCTGGTGAACAATGCCTCGATCTTCGAATACGACACCCTCCGGACGGCCACCCGCGAGAGCTGGGACCGGCACATGCGGTCGAACCTGCAGGCGCCCTTCCTCCTGATTCAGGCCTTCGCCGCGCAGGCCCCCGCTCCGGGCGACGACGGCGAACCGGTCGCGCGCGCCTGCGTCGTCAACCTCATCGACCAGCGGGTTCTGAAGCTCACGCCGGAGTTCATTACCTACACGCTTGCCAAGGCCGGGCTCTGGACACTGACGCAGACGGCGGCGCAGGCGCTGGCCCCTCAGATCCGGGTCAACGCCATCGGTCCGGGCCCGACCCTGAAGGGCAGTCGCCAGAGCCAGAGCCACTTCGACGCGCAGCGCGCCGCGACGATACTGGAGCGCGGCGCGGATCCCGCTGGAATCGCTGCGGCGCTGCGCTATCTCGTCACAGCAGACGCGGTTACAGGACAGTTGATCTGCGTCGATGGGGGCCAGCATCTGGGATGGCGCACACCGGACGTTCTGGGGGTCGAATGACAGATTCATTCGCGGCCCTTACGTCACCCGGTTCGAAAATTGTCCACGCGTAAGGTCGACCCCTGTCAAGTTCGCTGGACTCGGTAGTCCGATCAATGCGTTAGGCCCGACATCGTATAAATGTCATTTGATATGAGAGGCTTGCGCCGACGAGGGAAATTTCGGAAACGGTGACAGTGATGTGACGGTGCCGTTATGATTAGGGGCGAGACGATTCCGCTCCCACCCTTATCCACAGGTGTCGACCTCTTTTGACACCCATCGGACCCCTTGATCCTCCCCTCGATCCGAAGCAGCCCGATTCCAGAATCAGACCCCGCCATGGCAGACACGAAATCCGCTCCCAAGCCGACCGGCCCGACCGTCATCAAGCGCTTTCTCAAAACGCTGGACGGGTCGCCGGGCGTGTACCGGATGCTCGACGATCAGAATCGCATTCTTTACGTCGGCAAGGCGCGCAGCCTGAAGAACCGGGTGGCGAACTACACCCGGCTTCAGGGTCATTCGCCGCGCATCCGCCGGATGATCTCCGAGACCGCGTCGATGATGGTTCTGACGACGCAGACCGAGCTTGAGGCGCTGCTGCTGGAGCAGAACCTCATCAAGCAGCTCAAGCCGCGATACAACGTGCTGCTGCGCGACGACAAATCCTTTCCGAATATCGAGGTCACGACGGGGCATGCCTTTCCGCAGATCCGCAAGCATCGCGGGCGGAAGGGGCAGGGGCTCTATTTCGGGCCATTCGCCAGCGCGGGCGCGGTCAACCGCGTGCTCAACCAGTTGCAGCGCGTGTTCCTGCTGCGGAACTGCTCGGACAGCGATTTCGAGGGGCGCACGCGGCCCTGCCTCAACTACCAGATCAAGCGATGCAGCGCGCCCTGCGTGGGGTTCATCACGCCCACGGCCTATGCCGCCAGCGTCAAGGATGCCGAGCGGTTCCTCCGGGGCGAGACGACGTCGATCCAGGCGAAGCTCGCCGAGGAGATGGAGGCGGCCGCCGCCGAGATGGAGTTCGAGCGCGCCGCCGCGATGCGCGACCGGATCAAGGCGCTGACCAACGTGCAGTCGACGCAGGGCGTGAACCCGCAAGGCGTCCCCGAGGCCGACGTGATCGGGCTGCACATGGAGGGCGGACAAGCCTGCATCCAGGTGTTCTTCATCCGCGCCAACCAGAACTGGGGCAATACGGATGTCTATCCGCGCGTCGCCGAGGACAACTCGCCCGCCGAGGTGATGGAGGCGTTCCTCGGCCAGTTCTACGACGGCAAGGAGCCGCCGCGCATGGTGCTTCTGTCTCATGGTATCGAGGAGGGCGACCTTATGGTCGAGGCGCTGTCCACGAAGGCCGGGCGCCGCGTTCAGCTTCTGGTGCCGCAACGGGGCGAGAAGCACGAGCTGGTACAGGGGGCCGTGCGCAACGCGCGCGAAAGCCTCGGCCGCAAGATGTCCGAGAGCGCCACGCAGGCGAAGCTGCTGCGCGGGGTGGCCGAGGCGTTCGACCTCGCCGCGCCGCCGCGACGGATCGAGACCTACGACAACAGCCATATCCAGGGCAGCCACGCAGTCGGAGCGATGATCGTCACCGGCCCCGACGGGTTCGAGAAATCGCAATATCGCAAGTTCAACATCCGCGGCGACGAGCTGACGCCGGGCGACGATTTCGGGATGATGAAGGAGGTGCTGACCCGCCGGTTCAAGCGCCTTCTTAAGGAAGATCCCGAGCGGACATCGGGGCTCTGGCCCGACCTTCTGCTGATCGACGGCGGCGCCGGTCAGGTCAGCGCCGTGCGCCAGATCCTGCGCGAACTGGGGGTCGAGGACGTGGCGATGGTGGGCGTCGCCAAGGGCGTCGACCGTGACCACGGCAAGGAGGAATTCCACCGCACGGGCCAACGCCCCTTCGCGCTCCGTCGCAACGATCCCGTCCTCTATTTCATTCAGCGGATGCGCGACGAGGCGCACCGTTTCGCCATCGGCACCCACCGCGCCAAGCGCGCGAAGGCGCTGGTGGCGAACCCGCTCGACGACGTGCCGGGCGTGGGGGCGACGCGCAAGCGCGCGCTGCTGACGCATTTCGGGTCAGCCAAGGCGGTGAGCCGCGCGGCGCTTGCCGACCTGAAGGCGGTCGAGGGCATCAGCGACACCATCGCTGAGACGATCCACGCCCATTTCCACGAGCGGGATTGAGCCCGAGTACGGCGGGCCGATCCGCTGCCGTTGCGCCCGCGCGGCCGGGATGCGAGACCGGAGCCACGCCGAGGAGTGCCCTGCCGATGATCCTGACCGCCTGAATCCCGATCCGCGCGCTACGACCGCGCGCCATCCCATTCAGCTCAGGATCTTTCCATGCAACCCATCATCTACGACGTCGCCGTCTCCGGCGACGGCTTCATCTGCGGCCCCGGCGCCGACATCTCCCGCTTTCCGCATCACGGCGCGGTGGTCGACGACTACCGCGACCGCCTCGCCACTTATGGCGCGGTCATCATGGGTCGCGCGACCTACGAGTTCGGTTTCGCCTACGGCCTGTCGGCGGGAGAGAACCCCTATCCGGGCATGGTGGCCTGCGTCGTCTCGACGACGCTCGACCTGCCCGGCAGCGAGATCCGCATCTGCCGCGATCTCGACGCGGTCGAGGCGTTCCGCGCCGCGGCCACCGCCCCGGTCTATCTTTGCGGTGGCGGCGCGCTGGCGACCGCGATGAAGGATCGCGGCCTCATCGACGAAGTCGTCCTGAAGCGCGCGCCGATCCTCCTCGGGGGTGGCGTGCCGCTCTGGTCGGGCGGGGCCGTCGCGTCCCGGCTTCTGGAGGCGCGGGATTACGGCGGCGGGGTCACGCTGCATCGCTACGCCCTCGACTGACGCTCAGGGGCGCCACCCGGCGCCCCGCCCATGCGGCGGGGATGGCACCCCCACCGGAACCTCGTTAAACCAAGGCCATGAACTGGAACGTGCCCAATATCCTGACCGTCCTGCGCCTCCTCGCCGCGCCCGGCGTGGCGATCATGTTCCTCTTTTTCGCGCGGCCCTGGGCGGACTGGTTCGCACTCGTCCTCTTCGTGGTCGCCGCCGTCACCGACTGGATCGATGGCTGGTGGGCGCGCGAATACAATCAGGAGAGCCGCTTCGGCGCGATGCTCGACCCGATCGCCGACAAGGCGATGGTGGTGATCGCACTCCTCGTCATCACGGGGTTCTCGGGCATGAACCCGTGGATCCTTCTGCCCGCGACGGTCATCCTCTTCCGCGAGGTGTTCGTCAGCGGCTTGCGCGAGTTCCTCGGGGCGACGGCGGGTCTTCTGAAAGTCACGAAGCTCGCCAAGTGGAAAACGACAGCGCAGATGACGGCCATTGCGGTGCTCTTCGCGGCGGGCGTGTTCGAGCACGCCTTCCTCGAGCGGACCGAGGGCATGGACCTGCCCATGGTGGACTCGATCCTGACCGGCGCGGTGCCCGACGAGATCGGGCTGACCACGATGGTGCAGGCCGAAGCGACGACCTTCCTGATCGGCGTAATCCTGCTCTGGGTCGCGGCGGCGCTGACGGCGATGACCGGCTGGGACTATTTCTCGAAGGCGAAGCCGCATCTGCGGGACACCAAGGCGTGACGGTGCAGGTGCTCTATTTCGCGTGGCTGCGCGAGCGGATCGGGCTGGGCCGCGAGATGGTCGAGACCGAGGCGGCGACGGTCGCCGATCTGGTCGAGGAGTTGCGCGGACGCGAGCCGCGCTATGCCGCCGCCTTTGCCGACATGGGAAGCGTCAAGGTGGCGCTGGACCAGGAGCTGTCCGATCTCGGCGCGCCCTTGCGGGGCGTCCGGGAGATCGCATTCTTTCCACCCATGACCGGCGGCTAGACGATGCCCTGCCCCGACCGGAAGCGGAGATGGCGGCGATGACACCGCGCATCGTCGTCGGCCCGGAGGATTTCGACCTCGGGGCCGAAGCCGCGCGTCTTGAAAATGGGGCCGAAACCGGCGCCGTAGTCACCTTCACGGGCCGCGTTCGCGACAGCGCGGATGGCCTGCGCCACATGGAAATCGAGCATTATCCCGGCATGACCGAGCGCGCCCTGACCGACATGGCAGAGCGGGCGGCGGTGCGCTGGACGCTGGCCGGCGTGACGATCATCCACCGCCATGGGCGCCTGCCGCCGGGGGCGCGGATCATGATGGTCGCGACGGCCGCGCGGCATCGTGCGGCGGCCTTCGAGGCGGCGGCGTTCCTGATGGACTACCTCAAGTCGCGGGCACCCTTCTGGAAGAAGGAGGTGACGGCCGAGGGCGAGGCGTGGGTCGCGGCAGTCGCCGCGGACGAGGCGGCGCTCGACCGCTGGAGCTAGCTGCGCCCCGGTAGGGCGCGCCCCAGAAGTGCCGTCGCATCGACCCCGTCGAGATCGGCGGCCGACGGCTCCACCCCGTGATGCGGATGCTGAATACGACCGGCCATGCGCCGCGCGATATCGAGCGCCATGTCCTCGTCCATGCCGGCCAGAACCTCGGGCGAGACCAGAAGCGACTCGGCCGGGATGCATTCGGCGTAGATGATCTCGTGCGCGTCGAAGAGCAGGTGGAAGTAATCGACATGCCCCCCGGCCATCCGCACGATGCCGTCCCCGTCGACAAGATGCCGCGCCCGGACGAGCAGTTCGGCCCGCCCGACGCCCATGGCATCGTCACGATGGTAGATGAACAG
This sequence comes from uncultured Jannaschia sp., assembly GCF_947503795.1. Taxonomy (NCBI): domain Bacteria; kingdom Pseudomonadati; phylum Pseudomonadota; class Alphaproteobacteria; order Rhodobacterales; family Roseobacteraceae; genus Jannaschia; species uncultured Jannaschia sp. The sequence goes on from NZ_CANNEZ010000001.1 coordinate 354,536, forward strand.
GCGATGGTCCGGCGACAGGATCAGGTCGTCGGCATTGTTGAGCGCACCCGCGGCGATTCGGACGGGGGCGTTTGAGCCCTCGGCCCGCACGGTCTGGCGGCCGATCCAGCGGATCGCCTGCGGGCCGTTATCGCGTGTCAGGACGCGGTCTCCGGTCGCCAGCGCCTCGACCGGGGTCTGGCGACCATCGGCCATGGTGATCTTGGTGCCGCGCGTGAAACTGACCTGCGCGACGTTCGACAGTTCGCCCTCGACCGTCTCGGAGGCGATCAGTGTATAATCGTCCGAGGCCGAGAGCGGGCCCAGCGGCAATGCCAGGCGTGCGCCGTCCAGCTCGAGAACGAGCACCTCGACCATCGATCCGCGCTCGCCCATGATTTGATGTCGCGCCAGTGCCGTGACGGCCTGTCCGGCAATGCCGACCGAGCTGCCGGGGCCGACCGCCATGCCGCCGCCGATCCGGGTCAGGATCAGCTCGCGCTGCGGGGCGCCCGGATCGAGGCAATAGATGTCGCCCGCCACGACCTCGTCGACGCTGCCGATCGCATCCCCCATCAGCGCGCCCGTCTCGACCGAGAGGGCGCCCGCATCGTGGACCATGCAGCGGCTGAGCGCCGCGAGGGGGGAGGACGATTCCGTCATTTCAACACGGTACCCGGCGCGCAGGGGCGAAAACAGGGCCGTGCGGTGACCGCATCATTAGAATTGAGGCGACGTTACGGAATTGTGGGCGTGAAGCCGCCGGGGCGGGCTGATAGGACGGGCCAAACGGACAAAAAGGGGAGAGTTGCGATGGATCTGGGCATCAAGGGCAAGCGGGCGCTGGTGGGCGCGTCGTCGAAGGGATTGGGACTGGGCTGTGCGACGGCGCTGGCCGAGGCGGGCGTGAACCTCGTGATGAACGCGCGCGGCTCCGAGGCGCTGGAGGCCGCAGCTGCCGATCTGCGCCAGCGCTACGGCGTCGAGGTCACGACCGTCGCCGCCGACATCACCTCCGAGGCCGGACGGGCCGAGGTGCTCGCCGCCGCGGATAGCCCCGACATCCTCGTGACGAATGCTGGCGGCCCGCCCCCGGGCCTCTGGTCGGATTGGGACCGGGACGATTTCATCGCGGCCCTGGACGCCAACATGCTGACCCCGATCGCGCTGATGAAGGCGTGCCTGCCGGCGATGATGGACCGGGGCTGGGGGCGTGCCGTCAACATCACCTCGCAATCGGTCAAGGCGCCGATCCCGCAGCTTGGGCTGTCGAACGCGGCGCGCACCGGGCTTACGGGCTACGTCGCGGGCACGGCGCGGCAGGTCGCCTCCAGTGGTGTGACGATCAACAACCTGCTGCCCGGGATCCACGCGACCGACCGGGCCGACGCGCTGGACGGGCCGGTGGCCAAGTCGAAAGGCATCTCCATCGAGGAGGCCCGTGCCGCCCGCGCCGCGACCATCCCGGCCAATCGTTACGGCACCGCGGCCGAATTCGGTCAGGCCTGCGCCTTTCTCTGCTCGGTCCATGCCGGTTTCATCGTGGGCCAGAACCTGCTGGCCGATGGCGGGGCCACGAACGCGACGATCTGAGCTGAGGGCGTGGCGCCGCGCGGCTCAGGCCCGCGCGGCGCGCAAGGCGGCCAGCGTCAGGAGCGCGACGGCCACCGCCGCGCCGGCCGCGAAGATCCCCACGAGATCGAACCCGTTGCGCACGGTCACCGCGATCAACGCCCAGACGACGGCCCCGCCATACATCAGCGAGGCCCGCGTCCGCAGCATCGCAACCGTGATGGCGAGCCCGATGGAGAGCGCCGCGATGGCCCAGCCCGTCTCGCCGAAGGGCGGCCAGCCCCAGCCCGCCGCCAGAAGTCCGATCGACACCGAGGAGGCGGCAGTCAGCCACCCGGCATAGAGCCCGATCGACGCGCGCAGCCACCAGAGATCCGTGTCGGGCGTTCGGCTCAGCGCCCAGAGCGCCCCGCCCAGCATGACCCAGATGAGGACGGTTGCCCAAATCGGCGAGGCGACGGCGACGGCCAGCCACGCCGCACCCACCACGAGGCTGAGGAGGAGCGGGACGCGCGTCGCGTCCCAAGCCGGATCGCCGCGCCGGGCCCAGACCCCGTAGCCCGCCATGGCGATCAGCCACAGGTAGATCAGCCCCCAGATCGAGAAGGCATAGCCCGCCGGCTGCACCGACGGGTCTTCGATCGGGTTGGGGAATTGCGTCGGATCGTAGCCCCCGAAGCCGGGGACGAAGAACGGGGAGACCGCGAAGGCGAGCGCGGCGAGAAGGACGAGAATGGCGCGGAGTGTCATGGGGTGCAGTTAGCCTGCCGCGGCGGCGCGGCCAGAGGCGGAACCGGATCGGGGATCATGCTAGGATCGCGCCATTCGACCCCATGCATGCAGGAGACGACCATGACCGACAGCCCGGCCATCGTGCCCTATCTCAGCTATGTCGACGCCAAGGCGGCGATGACCTTTCTCGCCGACGCCTTCGGGCTCGAGAACGTGCAGGCGCATGACGGCCCCGACGGGCGCGTGATGCATGCCGAGATGCGCCACGGCAACGGCGTCATCATGCTGGGCACCGTTGATGCCGCGCCCGATCACGGCTCGCCGGGTCTCTACCTCGTGGTCGAGGACGTGGACGCCCATCACGCGCGCGCCGTCGCCGCTGGGGCCGGGGTCGTCTACGGCCCCGAGGATACAGAGTTCGGAACACGACGCTGGCGCGGCACCGATCCCGAGGGGCACGAGTGGTCCTTCGGCACCTACGCGCCGCAGACCACCGCGCCCGATTGGGGCTGAGGCGGCCCGGAGGCCGCCCCGCCGCGCCTCATTCCGACCAGCTGACGCCGGTCAGGTCGTTGGCCTGCGTGGGCGAATTCTCCCACAGGCCCTGGATGCGGGCATCGGCCACGCCGGTCTTGGCCAGCTGGAACAGGTAGGCGTTCACGTAATCGCCCGAGATGATCTCCTGCGCCTGCCGCGAGAGCGCACTGCGCTGCTCGGGGTTGGTCTCGACCGAAAGCTCATCGATCAGGGCCTGGAACGCGGGGTTGTCGTACTGGAAGTAATAATCCGGCCGCGCGTAGATGTTGATGTCAGCAGGCTCGGTATGGCTGACGATGGTCAGGTCGAAATCCTTGCCGCGGAACACCTGCTCGAGCCATTGCGCCCATTCGAGGTTGGCGATCTCGGTCTCGATCCCGACCGCGCGCAGCTGGCTCGCGATGATCTCGCCGCCGCGCCGCGCATAGGCCGGGGGCGGCAGCATCAGGCGAAGCGTCAGGTCCGTCGCCCCGGCCTCGGCCAGCAACGCGCGCGCGCGGTCGGGGTCGAAGGCCGACCGGTCCGTCAGGTCGACGTAATCCGGGTTGTGCGGCGCGAAATGCGTGCCGATGGGCGTGCCGTAGCCGAACATCGCACCGTCGATGATCGCCTGCCGGTCGATCGCGTGGGTGATCGCCTGCCGCACGCGCGCGTCGGGAAGGGACACGTTGTTCATCGCGAGGATCGTCTCGCCCTCCGTCGAGCCGACGATGACGCTGAACCGGGGGTCGGCCTCGAAGCTCGACAGCGTCTCGGGGGCGGGGAAGGTCGGGAAGGCATCGACATCGCCCGCCATGACGGCGGCGAAGGCGGCGTTCGGGTCCGAGATGAACTTGAAGGTCGCGCGCTCCAGCGCGGGGGCGTCGCCCCAATAGGCGTCGTTGCGCGCCAGCTCGACCCGGTCGCCCTGCACCCAGTCCGCCACGGTGAACGGCCCCGTGCCCACGGGCGCCGAGGCGTTGGTCTCCGCGCTTTCCGGCGCCACGATCACCGCGTCGCCCCAAGCGAGGTTGAAGGGCAGGTTGCCGTTCGGCGCGGCCAGCGTGATGCGCACGGTCTGGGCGTCAACCGCCTCGACGCTCGCGATCCCCTCGAACAACGCCTTTTGCGCGTTCGTCGAATCTTCGGCGCGCGCGCGGTCGAGGCTGAAGACCACGTCCTCGGCATCCATCGTGGTGCCGTCGTGGAACGTCACGCCCTCGTGCAGGTCGAAGGTCCAGGTCAGACCGTCCTCGGAGACGTCCCAACTTTCGGCCAGTGCGGGCTGGATCGACCCGTCCGGCCCGAACCGCGTCAGCCCCTCGAAGACATTGGCATAGACGACCTCGTCGATGGCCGCGGCGGCCCCGCCCGTGGGATCGAGATTGGGCGGCTCGAGTTGCATGCCGATGGTGATGTCGGTCTGCTGGGCCAGCGCGGTGGACGCGGTCAGCAGCAGGATGGCGGTTGTCTGTCGAAGCATGGGTCAGGTCCTCCCCGGTACGGTGCGCCAGCGTAGCCAACCCCCCGCGTCGGGGGCAAGCCGTGTCCGTGGGGCAGTCCCGTCAGGTCCGGGCCCCGGCGACCGCCTCGCAGAGCGGCGCGACCGCGCAATCGGCGCAGCGCGGCGCGCGCGCGCGGCAGGTTCGCTTGCCATGGGTCAGAAGGATCACGTGGCCGTCGCGGCGGAACGCCTCCGGAATGCGGGCCTCCAGCGACGCGGCCGTCTGCGCCTCGGTCTTGCCGGTGGCCAGACCCATGCGGTTGCAGACCCGGTGGACATGGGTGTCGACCGCGACCACGGCCTCGCCGAAGGTGAAAGCCATGACGATATCGGCGCACTTGCGCCCCACGCCCGGCAGGGACATCAGACCGTCCCGGTCGGTCGGGACATGCCCGTCATATTCGTCGAGCAGGAACCGGCACATCCGCTTCAGGTTACGGGTCTTCACGTTGTAGAGCCCGCACGGCCGGATCGCCGCCGCGATCTCGACATCCGGCAGCGCGAGGATACCCTCGGGCGTCCGCGCGAGCGCGAAGAGCGCCTTCGACGCGGCGGCCGTGTTCCGGTCGAGGCTCTGGGCCGAGAGCATGCAACTCACGACCGACCGGAACGGATCGCGCCCGCCTTTCGTCGCCGGTTGCCGCGCGTCCGGGTAGGCGCGGCGCAACGTTTCCATCAGGGTCAGGCGATCGTCGGCATCGAGCATGGCTCGCGACCTAGCGCCGCGTCCAAACTCTTCGAAGAGTTTGCAAAGAATCCTGTCAGGGATGCTCCGCACAGGACGCGAGGTAGTCGCGTACAGCGGTCTGGACGTGCCGGAACCGATCGCCGCCCAGATGCTTGCCGCCATACCAGCGCGTCACGATGACCACGTGGTCGCGCAGCGCCGCCCGCTCGAGCATGCGCAGGATGACCATGCCCGCCCCCGCCTCGCCGTCGTCGTTCTTTACCGGCCCGTCCGCGGCGATCAGGCCCCAGCTGTGATGCGTCGCCTTGGCGAAGCGCTTGTCCCGGCAAAGCGCGGTGACGACCGCCTTGGCCGCATCCGCGTCGCGGGCCGGCGCGCCGGTCACGGCATAGCGGCTGCCGCGGTCGTTGATGTCGAGATGGAGCGTCCTCACCCCAGAAGGCGATCCAAGGACAGCGCCATGACCTTGGCGCTGTCGATCATGTCTTCCACCCCGATCCATTCGTCGGGCTGATGCGCGAGGTCCAGCACGCCGGGCCCGTAGGCGATGCAGTTCTTCAGCCGCCCGATGCGGTCGATATGCTTCTGGTCGTAGGTGCCGGGGCTGACGACATGCTCGGGCGCGCGGCCGAGCACCGCCTCGACCGCCTCGCCCACGACGCGGACGATAGGCGCGTCGGCGGGCGTCATCGTCGGCATCACCTCGAAGAGATCGCGGATCTCGTAGCGGAACTCGGGCCGTTCTGCGCGGACACGCTCCATCATCTCGGTGACCTCGCGTTTAACGACAGCGATGTCCTCCTCCATCAAGAACCGCCGGTCCAGCGTCAGGACACAGCGGTCCGGCACGCAGGCCGAGGGCAGGCCGGTGTAATCCTCCGCCTGCACCGGCTCGCCGCCATGGATCGCGTTGATGTTGAGGGTGGACTGCCGCGCGCCCTCGGGAACGACCGGCATCGCGGTGCGGCGTCCGGCGAGCAGCGGGAAGAGCGTCCGCTCCATCTCGTCGATCACCGCGCCCATGTGGCGGACGGCGCAATCGCCGAGAAACGGCATCGAGCCATGGGCGATGCGCCCCTTGGTCTCGATCTCGGCCCACCAGACGCCGCGATGCCCCAGGCAGATGCGGTCCTTGTTCAGCGGCTCGGGGATAATGACGTGCTGGACTCGAGCCGGGTCGAAGAATCCCTGCTCGGCGAGGTAGGCGACGCCGCCATAGCCGCCCGATTCCTCGTCTGCGGTCGCGGAGATCTCGATCGCGCCCCGGAAGTCGGGCCGCATCGCGGCGAAGGCCTCGGCGGCGACGATGCTGGTCGCCAGCCCGCCTTTCATGTCGCAGGCGCCGCGCCCGTAGATCCGGCCCCCGTCGAGTTCGCCCCCGAAGGGCTCGCGGGTCCAGCCCTGGCCCACCGCGACGACGTCGTGATGGCTGTTGAAGTGGACGCAATCGCCCGGCTCCGCCCCCTCGAGCCGGCAGATGACGTTCCAGCGCGGATAGGCCGTGCTGTCGCCCAGCGCGCCCTCGGCCCGCACCATCTTCACCTCCCAGCCGCGCGCGCCGAGACGTTCGCCGACGAAGGAACAGATGTCGCGGTAGTGCCGCCCCGGCGGGTTCAGCGTCGGGATGCGGATCAGCGCCTGCGTCAGCGCGACGAGGTCGCCCTCGCGCTGCTCGATCTCCTGCAACAGCCGATCCATCCGGGCCTCCCTTGGCGTGGTCCGGGCGACACACTGGGACGAAACCGGGCAGGGGGCCAGACCATTCCCGGCCTGCCGGCGGTCCTGCGCGGATAGGATGGCACCGAAGCCGGATGGAGCGCGACGTGACAGAAACGCAACCGAATGGCGGCGCGTCTCGGCGGCCGCGCGCATGGGATTGTGCGACGTGACCCTCCTCCTGCCGGTCCTCGCCCTGCTGGTCGTCGCGTGGTTCGTGCCGTGGGGTCTGGGGAAGCTCCTCCCCGAAGGGGTCGGCTGGCTCGTCGCGAACGGCCTCTTCTCGTCGGTCCTGCTGGCGGTGCTGGCGGCGCTGGGCTTCGTGCTGCTCTATGGTGAGGCGGGCGGCGTCGTATGGCGCGAGGCGCCGTGGCATTTCGCCGTGCTCAGCCTGCGCAGCGCGCTGATCTGGGGGCCGATGATGGTCCTGTCGCTGGCCAATCTGCCGCGCCACTGGACGACCGAGACGTGGTGAGGCCGGGGCGCGCACCCGCCTGTCGCAACTCGCACGCGGAGCGGCTAGGGTGCGCGGGATGGCGACGGCGGATCGGTCCGGCACACGAGATGAGGGAGCAGGCATGATCGGACTTCTCAGACTGGCTGTGATGCTGCTGATCGCGCTGACGGTGATCTACTGGGCGCTGGTCTTCTACTTCCGCGCGGGCGAGCGCGACCGCCTCGAGGAAGAATGGCAGCGCGACCAGCCGCCCCTGCCGCGCGACACCTTCGTCGAGAACGGGCTGCGCAGCTATCAGGGCAGCCTGCGCCGCAAGTTGCTTTGGGGGGTGTATATCCTGCCGATCGGGGCCATCTGCACCTTGATCTACGTCGTCAATTACGCCTGAGGGGGCCATTATGCGCGTCTTGAAATGGCTGCCGCTCCTGCTCGTTCTGGGCATCGTCGCCGCCTTCCTGCACTACACCCTGCCGCAGACCGATATCGTCCGGGTGGTCGATACCGATGTCCGCCGCGTCGATTTCGGCGAGAACTCGATCTTCTGGGCCGATGGCGATGTCGGAAGCGGGGCGACCGCGGCCAATCGCGACGTCCGCTTCATCGAAACGGTGCGCCCGTCGGGCCGCGTCTCGGTCTATCGCAACGAGGATACGGGATGGGGCTGGCCGCCCTATTTCAAGCTCGACAGCTCGAACCTCCAGACCGAGGCGACGGACCTCGTTTCCACCGCCGTCGCGCCGCGGTGGGTCGCGTTACGGCACTATGGTTGGCGCTCGGAGTTCCTCTCGATCTTCCCCAATGCCGTCAGCGTGCGCGAGGTCGAGGGGCCTGAGGTCAGCACGATCCCTTGGTTCAACATCATCTTCCTGACGATCCTGGCCGCGATCGTCTGGGCCATCACGGTCCGAATCATCCGCTTCCGCCGCAACCGGATCGACCCGGTGCTGGAGGATGCGGGCGAACGATGGGACGCGGTCGAGGACAACGTGGCCGAGCGGCGCCGCGGCGTTCGCGCATGGTGGGCCCGGCTCCGCGGCAGGGGCTAGTCGCCCGGCTCCCGCACGCCGAGCTTGGCCTTCGCGGTCGGGTCCACCTTGGTCGGCGCCCAGAGCGCCACGCCCGATCGGAAGGCCGCGCGCCCGATCATATGCGCGCCGACCGGCGCGGTCAGAAGCAGGAAGACGACGATCGCGACCGACTTGGCGATAGTCGGCGGGTCGGCGAACCCGATGGCGACCGCCAGCATGATGAGACCGGAGGCCAGCGTGCCCGCCTTGGTCGTCGCGTGCATCCGGATCAGGACGTCGGGCAGGCGCAAGATGCCGAGGCCCGCGATGAAGGCGAAGAACCCGCCGAGCAGGACGCAGATCGCGAGGATGATCTCGATCATCGCGGTGCCTCCTCGACCCGGATCGCGTCCTCGGGGCGGGCGCGGCGGACCTTCCGCTCGACGAAGCGCGCCAGGGCCACGGTCGCCAGGAACCCGATTAGCGCCAGCACCACCGCCACGTCGAGAAATGCCGCCGATCCGGTGTCCAGCGCGAAGAGCCCGCAGAACGCGACGATCAGCACGGTCATCGTGTCGAGTGCCACCACCCGGTCGGGCAGGGACGGCCCCTTGATAAGCCGGATCATCGCGAGGATGACGCCCAGCATCACGAGGACGAACCCCGTCTGAACGGCGAAGTTCAGGATCGGCATCTGTTCGGTCAGGGTCGGGGTCATCCGCGCCTCCTCCTCGTCATGCCAACGCCTCGCGCACCCAGCGCTCCATGCCGTTCTCGATATCCGAGGCGATCTTCTCGGGATCGTCGGCGAACATCGCGTGCACGAAAAGGGTGTTGCAATCCTCGGTCACGTCGAGGCTGAGCGTGCCGGGGGTCAGCGAGATGAGGTTCGTCACCAGGAGGACCTCGGCCTCGCCCTTGGCCTTGAGCGGCACCGCGACGATTCCGGGCCGGGCGCGGTGGCGCGGGGTCAGCACGTCCCACGCGACCGAGAGCGACGAGACGATCAGCTCCCAGTGGAAAAGCACGATCAGCTTGAGCCAGCGCCAGACGCGCACGAAATAGCCGCCGCCCCGGTTCTCGAAGAGCGGCTGGATGATCCAGAGCGCGAAGAACCCGACCACGAAGCCCACGGCGAGACCCGGCAGCGTGAACGTCCCCGTCAGCGCCGCCCAGGCGATCGCGAGGATCAGGTTCATCAGGAACAGGCTCATGGGCGCTCTCCCAGCACGGCTGTGATATAGGCGCTCGGGTCCAGCAGTTCACCGGCGGCGCGTGTCGCGACCTCCACGAATGGCTCGGGATAGAGGCCGATGAAGACCGTCATGGCGGCGAGCCCCGCGATCGGCAGCAGGAGGGCCGCCCGCTCGCCCAGGGCGAGATCGCGAAGGGTGGGGGTCACGCCCGAGGGATGCGGCGTCCAGAACGCGCGGCCCCAGATCTTCGTCATCGAATAGATCGTCATCAGACCCACCGCCAGCGCCGCGAAGGCGACGAACCAGAGTTCGAGGTCGAGCGACGCCTTCACGAGCACGTATTTCGCCCAGAACCCCGAGAGCGGCGGGAAGCCCGCGAGCGAGAAGGCGGGGATGAGGAACAGGAATGCGAGCAGCGGTGCGCCCTTGTAGAGCCCGCCGATGCGGTCGAGCTCGGTCCCGCCCGCGATCCGGTTCGCCACGCCCGAGACGAGGAACAGGTTCGCCTTCACGATGATGTGGTGCACGAGGTAGAAGACCGCCCCCATCACCGCCAGCGGCGTCATCAGCGCGAGGCCGAGGACCATGTAGCCGATCTGGCTGACGATGTGAAACGACAGGATGCGGCGGAAGTCGGTCTGCGCCGCCGCGCCCAGAACGCCCGTCACCATGGTCGCCACCGCGACCCAGAGCATCAGCGTGTGCGTGAACGCCACGTCCTGCGTGAAGACCAGCGTGAACATCCGCATCAGGGCATAGACGCCCACCTTGGTCAGAAGGCCCGCGAAGACCGCCGAGACCGCGAAGCTGGGCGTGTGGTACGATGCGGGCAGCCAGAAGAAGAGCGGGAAGACCGCGGCCTTCACGCCGAAGCCCACGAGGAACATCGTCGCGATCACGGTGATCAGGCCGCTATCCGCCTCCTGCACGGCGAAATGCAGGTCCGCGAGGTTCAGCGTGCCGGTCGTCCCGTAGAGCAGGCCGATGCCCGACAGGAACAGGATCGTCGAGATCAGGTTCAGCGTGACGTACTTGATGCCCGCATCCAACTGCACCCGCTTGCCGCCCATGATGAGGAGGCCGAAGGACGAGATCAGCATGACCTCGAACCAAACATAGAGATTGAAGAGGTCGCCCGTCAGGAAGGCGCCGGTGACGCCCGCGATCAGCACCTGGAAGAGGGCGTGGTATCCCAGCTCTTCCATGTCGTGGGTGACATCCGAGACGGCATAGATGCTGACCGCCAGCGCGGTGATCGCGGTGATGACCACCATGATTGCCGAGAGGGTGTCGGCCACCAGCGTGATCCCGAAGGGCGCGGGCCAGTCGCCCATCTGCGCCGCGACCGGTCCGTTGGCGAGCACATGGCTCAGGAGGAGACCTGCCGCGACCAGCGTCATGGCCGAGCCGAGGACCGAGATCCACTTCCCCTCGCTGCCACGGCGGAAGAGGAAGGCGAACACGGCCGTCACGAACGGCAGGATCAGCGGCAGGGGCAGGAGGATTTCGGGCGTCATTCGCGGGGCTCCGCGAGGCGCATCTCGTCGCTGTCGAGCGTCCCAAGGTTCTGGTAGCCGCGATAGACCAGCACGAGGGCGAAGGCGAAGAGGCCGAAGCCGATCACGATCGCCGTCAGCACCAGCGCCTGCGGCAGCGCGTTGGCCACGCCTTCGGGCGGCACGCTCTCGCCATAGGCGATCAGCGGCGGGGCCTCGGGGGTCAGGCCGCCGGAGGCGAAGATCAGGAGGTTCGCCGCGTTCGAGATCAGGATCAGCCCGAAGAGGAAGCGCAGCACGTTGCGCGCCAGCATCAGGTAGACCGCGGCCGCGACCAGCGCGCCGACCATCAGGGCGATCAGGGTCTCCATCAGACCTCCTCCTCGAGGGCGAGCACGATAGTCAGGACCGAGCCCAGCACCACGAGATAGACGCCGATGTCGAACACGAGGACCGTCGACAGGGGCAGGCCCTTTTCTGTCTCGGTTGCCCCGATAAAGAGCCATTGCCCGGTGAAGAACACGTCTCCGAAGAGATAGGCCGCCACGCCCGCGGCCAGCGCGATCCCGAGGCCCGCGACCGCGATGGTCTGGGGCTGGATGCGCAGGGCCTCGCGGGCGGCGCGGCAGCCATGGGCGATGGCGTAGAGGATGAACCCGGTCGCACCCGTCAGCCCGCCGATGAAGCCGCCACCCGGCTCGTTATGGCCGCGGATTAGCATGTAGAAGCTGAAGACCAGCAGGAGGCCCACGAGGATGCGTGTCGCGGCGCGGACGATCAGGGACGACTTCACGATCGCGCCCCCCGCGTGCCCCTGAGAAGCGCGTAGGCCCCCAGCGCCGCGATCACGACCACCGCCACTTCGCCGAAGGTATCGAGCGCGCGGAAGTCCACGAGGATGACATTCACGATGTTGCGGCCATGGGCGATCGGCACGGCGGTCGCCTCGAAGAACTCGGTCAGGCGCAGGTCCAGCGGGGCGGCCATCACGGCCAGCAGGACGAGCGTCGTCATCGCCCCGATCGCCAGCGCCAGCGCCAGGTCCCAGGCCCGTATGCGGCTGACGTGCTCGGGCAGGATATGGGGCAGCTTCAGCATCGCGACGGCGACGAGCACGACCTGGAGCACCTCGACCAGAAGCTGGGTGATCGCGACGTCCGGCGCGCCGAACATGATGAAGACGAGGGCCACGCCGATGCCGACCGTGCCCAGCGCCGCGATTGCGGTCATGCGGCTGTTGGTGAAGGCGGTCAGCAGCGCGCCGGCCAGGATGAAGATCAGCACCGACCAGTGCTTGGTGCGCAGATCCTCGAGCGGCGGGATGTCGGGCAACACGCGACCGTGCCACATCGCCGCGCCAATCGCGGCGGCGAGGGTCAGGAAGGTGACGAAGATATAGCGCCGGAGCTGCCCCGTCTGGATCACGGCGGTCAGACCGTGCGACCCCGCGGCGACGCCGTCCATCACGCGGTCGTAGCCCGGATCGAAATGCGGCTTGAACCGCGCGAGCCCATCCCGGAGCCTCGGATGCAGCGCATAGAGGATGAGGCCGAGGGCGAAGGTCGCGAGCGACAGCAGGAACGCGGCATTGACCTCCTTGAAGAGGTAGAGATCGGTATCGGCGGGTGCGCCCAGCACCGCGACCGTCGCGGGGGCCACCATCGTCTCGGCCCAGTCGGGCACGAGCCCGAAGGCGAGGCCCAGTGCGGCCAGCACGACGGGTCCCGCGAGCATCGGCCATGGCCCTTCATGCGGGGCGACTGGCGTCTCGGCGAGCGTGCCGGTGAAGGGGCGCCACGCCGCGATGCCCGCGCAGGCGAACATCAGCGCCGAGGCCACGAAGGCACAGCCGGTCACCCACCAGATCGCGGGGCCGTCGAGCGACGCCTTGTAGAGAAATTCCTTGCCGATGAACCCGAAGAGCGGCGGCAGGCCCGCCATGCTAAGCGCCGCCAGCATGCCGGCGATCATCGTCACCGGCATCTTGCGCCCGATGCCGCGCAGGACCGTGGCGTCTCGCGTGCCCGTGCCGTGATCGACCAGCCCGATCATCAGGAACAGCGCCGCCTTGTAGAGCGAATGCACCACGAGGAAGGCCATCGCGCCGAGGATCGCCGCCTCGGTCCCCAGCCCGATGAACATCACCAACGTGCCCAGCGCCATCAGCGTCGTGTAGGCGAGCACCTGCTTGATGTCGGTCTGCCGGATGGCGAGGACGCTGGCGAAGACGGCCGTGACGCCGCCGAAGATGACCAGCGTCCAGAACCAGACGTCGCTGCCCCCGAGCGAGGGGTTCATCCGTGCCAGGAGGTAGACGCCGCCCTTCACCATCGTCGCGGAATGCAGGTAGGCCGAGACCGGCGTGGGCGCGGCCATCGCATTCGGCAGCCAGAAGTGGAACGGCACCTGCGCCGACTTGGTGAAGGCCCCCGCCACGACCAGAAGGAAGATCGGCAGGTAGAGCGGGTGCTCCGTCAGCGTGCCCTCGATCTCGGAGATGTTGAACGTGCCCGCCGCCGTGCCGATCAGGACGATCCCCGCGAGAAACGCGAGCGCACCTGTCCCCGTGACGACCAGCGCCTGCAGCGCGTTCCGCCGCGACTTGGCGTCGTCGGCATTGTAACCGATCAGCAGGTAGGAGCTGATCGTCGTCACCTCCCAGAACACGAAGAGCGCCAGGAGGTTGTCCGACAGCACGAGGCCCAGCATCCCGACCATGAAGGCCATCAGGTACCAGACGAAGCGCGAATAATGCGCCTCGCCGCCCAGATAAGCCGTCGAGTAGAGCGTGATGAGCGTCCCGATCCCCGTGATCAGGAGCGCAAAGGTCAGCGAGAGACCGTCGAGCAGCAGTCCGATCTCGACCCCGAGCGACGGCACCCAGTCGAAGGTGAAGGTGACGACCTCGCCCGCGGATACGGCGGGCAGGAACTGCAGGAACCACGCAAAGAGCGCCGCCGGGATCAGCACGGAGATCCAACCGGCGGGTCCCCCCAAGATCCGTCCTTCGCGCGCCGCCATCGGGTCCTCTGCGTCAAGTTGAGGCGATACATAGCCGGAGGGTTTGATTGTTCAACCCATGGCGTTATCTGTTTTAGGATAGATACCGTCTATCGAGGTGCAAATGCCTACGCTGCAACAGTTCCGCTATCTCGTGGCCGTCGCGGACACGCTCCATTTCCGGCGCGCGGCCGAAACGGTGCATGTCACGCAGCCCACGCTGAGCGCGCAGCTCCGCGAACTGGAAGGCAAGCTCGGGGTGCAGCTGGTCGAGCGGTCGCGGGCCGGGGTCTCGCTGACGCCGGTCGGGGCGGATGTCGCCGCGCGGGCCCGGACCGTGCTGCGCGACGTGGCCGATATCGTCGACCTCGCGCGCACCGGGGCCGATCCGCTCGGGGGCACGATCCGCGTCGGCGTGGTCGGCAGCCTCGGCAGCTACTTTCTGCCGCTGGTGATCCCGGCGCTTCACGCCGCCTATCCCAAGCTGAAGTTCTATGTCCGCGAGGGGATCGCGACCGACCTGATGCGGCGGCTCAACGACGGCGCGCTCGACGCGCTCTTCTTCCCGCTGCCGCTCGAAGAGGCAGCACTCAATGTCGAACCGCTCTTTCACGAACCCCTGCAGGTCGTACTTCCGGCCGATCATCCCCTTGCCAAAAACCCCATCATCGAACGCGCGGCGCTGGCGGGCGAGACCGTGATGACGCTCGAGGCCGGGCACAGGCTGCACGACACGGTGGCCGCGCTGGCCGAGGAGGTGGGCGCGCATCTCTCGCTCGATTACGAGGGCACCTCGCTCGACACGCTCCGCCAGATGGTCGCCACGGGCCTGGGCCTTTCGGTACTCCCCGCGCTCTACGTCCGGTCCGAGGTCGCGCGCGAGGCGCTGGTCGTGGCCCGCCCGCTCTCGAACCCGGCGCCGGGGCGCGACATCGGCATGGTCTGGCGCAAGACCTCCGCCGGGCACGCAGCCTATGCGCAGATCGCCGCCCTCATCCGCGACACGCTGTCGAAGGACGCGCCCGAGGTCACGGTCATCGGCTAGGCGCGCCGATCGCCCCCCGTCCCGCTGCAATTTTGCCATGGTTGCGGCATCACGATGTCCAGATCGCGCCTTAACCCACGTCCCCACCCCCATCCGATCGGAGGCGTGCCATGAAGTGCATCGATCTACCTTATATCGGCGGCGTCTGTGCGCCCGACCTGCATGTCAGCATCGCCGGAAGCACCTACGACCTCACCAGCCCGGGCGGCTTCGCGATCCTCGCGCTGGTCGTGGCCTTCGCGCTCTTCCTCTTCCGCTCGCCCGCCTGAGGCCCGCTCAGACGCCGAAGGGCACCCAGACGGTCTGAACCTCCGTGGCCGCCGCAAGGAACGGGGCGGCGTCGGTCGCCTGCCAATCCCGCGCGCGCCCGTCATTCACCCAGGTCCGCTTCAGATCGGCCGCGGATTCGCGCTCGATGACGTCCGAGATGCCCGCGTCCGAAAAGCTCCAGACCGCGTCCACGCCCAGATGCCCCGCCATTTGCGGCGCAAGCACCGCGTGTTCGCCGGTCAGGATGTTGACGACACCGCCCGGCACGTCCGACGTGTCGAGCACCTGGTAGAGATCGGTGGCACTCAGCGGCGCCGTCTCGGGCGCCACCAGCACCAGCCTGTTGCCGGTCGCCAGAGCGGCCCCGATCACCTGCGCCATCGCGGTCAGCGGCCGGGCCTCGGACGCAAAGGCTCCGATCACCCCGACCGGCCGGTTCAGCGCCAGCGCCAGCCCGCCTATCGGCACGCCGAGCGTCCGACCATCATGCTTGTCCGCCCAGGCCGCCCAGCGGAAGAGATGCCGCGCCGCATCCTCGGCCGCATCCGTCGCACCCTGCGCCACGAGACGCGCGTCGAACTCCGCGCCCCGCGCGGCCAGGTTCTCGGCCAGGTAATAGAGGATCTGCGCGCGCAGGTGCCCGGTCGTGCGCGACCAGGACGCCGCACCCCGCGCCGCCTCGACCGCGTTCCGAAGGTCCTTGCGGTTGGCAACGCCGACCTCGCCCACGATGCCCTTCGGGCCCGCGACGGTGCGGGAGTAGCCGCCGTCGGGACGTGCCTGCTTGCCGCCGACATACATCTTCGCGGTCCGGTCGATGCCGCCCGGCCCGTCGCCCTTGGCCACGTGCCGCTTCACCGGCTTCAGCGCCGCGCCGGAGGCGGGACGCAGATAGGACGCCAGCCCAGCCATGCCGCCCTCGCGCCCGAAGCCGCTCTCCTTCATGCCGCCGAACGGGGCGGCGGCGTCCATCATGTTGGTCCCGTTGACCCAGACGATTCCCGCGTCGATCCGCGGCGCGGTGTCGAGGGCCACGTCGATATCCTGCGACCAGACGCTCGCCGCCAGGCCGTAGGTCGTGTCGTTGGCTAGCATCATCGCCTCGGCGGGCGTGCGGAAGGTGGTCATCGCGATCACCGGGCCGAACACCTCTTCCTGCATCAGCGGATCGGCGGAATGGACATCCGTCACCAGTACCGGCGGCAGGAAACACCCCTCGGGCGCCGTGCCGCGATGGATGGTGCCGCCGGTGCGCGCCAGCATGGCCTCGATCCGGGCCTTCTGCTCGGTATGGACGAGCGCGCCCATGTCGACCGCCTTGTCGAGCGGGTCGCCCACGCGCACCTTCGCCATCCGCGCCAGGAGCTTCCGCTCGAATGCCTCGGCCACGCCCTCCTGCACCAGAAGCCGCGAGCCCGCGCAGCAGACCTGCCCGCCATTGAACCAGATCGCGTCAACGACGCCCTCGACCGCGCCGTCGATATCGGCATCCTCGAAGACGACGTAGGGCGATTTGCCCCCCAGCTCCAGCGTCAGGCCCATGGCGCGTCCCGCCGTCTCGCGCCGCAGGATGCGCCCGACCTCGGTCGAGCCGGTGAAGGCCAGCTTGTCGATCTCGGCGGCGACCAGGGCCGCCCCCGTCGCGCCGTCGCCCGTGACGATATTGACCACGCCCGGCGGCACGCCCGCCATCTCGCAGACGTCGGCGAAGAGGAGCGCGGTCAGCGGCGTCCACTCGGCGGGCTTCAGGACCACGGCGTTCCCCATCGCCAGCGCCGGCGCGATCTTCCACGCCAGCATCAGGAGCGGGAAGTTCCACGGCACGATCTGGCCGCAGACGCCCCAGGGCTCCGCGCCCGGATGGGTCTCGCCCCGCAGCGCCGCGTGGCCGGCATGGTGGTAGAAATGGCGCGCCGCCAGGGCGACGTCGATGTCGCGGCTCTCCCGGATCGGCTTGCCGCTGTCGAGGGTTTCCAGCACCGCAAAGAGGCGCGAATGCTTCTGGAGGCCACGGGCGATCGCGTAGAGCACTTCCGCCCGCGCATGATCCGGCGCCGCGGCCCATCCCGCCTGCGCCTTTCGTGCAGCCTTCACCGCCGCGGCCACATCCGCCTCGCTGCCTTGCGTCACCTGCGCCAGCTCGGTCCCGTCGGCGGGATTCAGCGTCGCGAAGGTCGCGCCCGGCGATTGTCGCTTGCCGCCGATGTAATGCCCGAACGCGCGCCCGTGCCCGTCCAGCCAGGCATCCGCCTCGCCGCGTCCTTCGGGGGCGGGGCCCCAGTCCATGCTTTCGAAAATCTCAGCCACGCGGGTCATCTCTGTCCTGTCTTCCTCTGGCCATAAGTACCTCGGGGGTCCGGGGGCTGGCCCCCGGCCTCACCCCACGGCGTGCCGGTGCCCGACCGAGTACCGGCCGGTCACATGATGCTCCAGCTGGCGCTCGATATCGGCCAGCAGCGACGACGCGCCGAACCGGAAGAGATCGGGTCGCAACCAGCGGTTCCCCAACTCTTCCTTCAAGAGCGCCAGATAGGTGATCGCGTCCTTCGCCTTCGACACGCCGCCCGCGGGCTTGTAGCCGACCTTGAAGCCGCTCATCGTCTCGTAGTCGCGGATCGCGCGCATCATGATCAGGCTGACCGGCAGCGTCGCGTTGACCGATTCCTTGCCCGTCGACGTCTTGATGAAATCCGACCCGGCGGCCATGCAGACCATCGAGGCCTTCATCACGTTCTTCAGCGTGCCGAGCTCGCCCGTCGCGAGGATCGCCTTCATATGTGCGTCGCCGCAGGCCTCGCGCATGGCGCGGGTCTCGTCGTAGAGCGCTTGCCAGTTCCCCGTCAGCACGTGCCGGCGCGAAATCACGATGTCGATCTCGGACGCGCCGGCCTCGACGCTCGCCTCGATCTCCGCCAGTCGGAAGCGAAGGGGCGAGAGCCCGGCCGGAAAGCCCGTGCTCACCGCCGCGACAGGCAATCGGCCGTCCAGCGCGGCGACGGCGGCGGGCACCATCTCGTGATAGACGCAGACCGCGCCCACGGTCAGGTCGGGCAGGCCGATCGCCTCCAGCAGGTCGCCGCGCACCGGGCGCAGCGCCTTGGCGCAGAGCCGCCGGACGCGGCCCTCGGTGTCATCGCCGGCGAGCGTCGTCAGGTCGATCATGCTGATGGCGCGCGCCAGCCATGCCGCCTGCCAATCCGTCTTGACCGAGCGACGGCCCGGCAGGGTCGCCGCGCGCCGCAGCGTCGCGGGCGTGTTGACGCGAACGCCGTCGACGACCGAGCGGTCGAAGGGCAGTCCGGCGTTGCGGGGAAGGTCGTGCGTCACGGGCGGGCCTGAGGTCTGGTGGCGGATCGGGCGCCGGTGGGACGGGCCGCGGGGCCCGTGCTGACGCCTCAAAACCGTTGCATGCAGCCGAGCCGGGTGCAACCATGACGCCAAGGTGCCTGGGGGGCACCGACCGATCAGGAGCGATCCTTTTGACAGACGCGACCCCCGGCGCGCATCCCCCCGGATCCATCGGCTGGCTCAAGACCGTGACCCGCGACCTGACCGGCCGTGGCGTTCTGCGCATCACCGCGCCGGGCGGGCCCGGCCGCGCGTCGATGCGGGTCGAGCTGGAGGACGGCACGACGGTCATCGCGACCCGCCGGGCCAGCGCCGCCCGCGCCGCCGCCGAACACGCGGTGCTGGACGCGCTCGCGGCCGAAGGCGCGCCGGTGCCCGCCCCGATCGGCTTCGCGGACGGCCTGCTTTTGCAGACCGATGTCGGCGCACACCGCCTCTCGACCGAGATGGCCGGGTCCGACACCAAGCGCCGCGTCGCGCTCGCCGCGGGCGCGCTGGCCGCGCTCGACGGCTGCCGTGCGGCGATCATGCGGCGCCCCGAACTGGTCGCGCGCCTGCCCGGACTGGGCATCGAGCCGGCCTGGGCGGAGGAGTTCGTCTCGCGTCCCGTCTTCCTTTCGGGCGATCTCGGAATTGCGCAGCCGAAGATGGACTTCGAAGCCGTCGCGACCGCACTCGCCGCCACACCCAGCCGCTTCCTGCGCTGGAACGCGCCGCTCGCGAAGGCCTCCGTTCAGGACGCGGGGACCGTAATCTGGTACGATTGGTCGCTGACCGGTCGCCGCACCGGGGTGGAGGACGTCGCCTGGGCGGTTTCCGATCCAGCCTGGGGGCTCGACCGGGCGACCACCGACGGGCTGATCGAAGGGCCCTGCGACGGAGACGCCGACGCGATGGCGATGGTGCGGCGGATGGCGACGCTCCTGGCCGCGAACCGGTTGGCCCGCATGACGGCGTCGCTTCGCACGGAGGGGTGGGCGGACGCGGCCACCGCGCTCCGGCAAGGACGCGACGCGCCGGTGGCCGAGAACCTGCCCGGCTGGACTGCGCGCATGTCCGAGCTTTGTGCCGACGACGCGCATCTGGGTGGGTTCGCGCCCTGGTTCGCGGCCGTGCCCGACGCGATGGCCCGGCTCGCCGAGCCCGCGGCGGACCGCCGGGGCGATGCGGCGGGAGCCGCCTGACGCCGTGCGGATCTGGTCTGACGCGTCAGTCGCGCTCGCGCAGGGTTCCAGCGAGCTTGTCGAAGATCGACCCGGAGGCGGCGATGACATGCCCGTCCTCCAGAAGCGTCTGGTCGCTGCGGATCGGCTCGACCATGCCGCCCGCCTCGCGCACGATCAGGATGCCCGCCGCGATGTCCCACGGCTTCAGCCCCCGCTCCCAGTAGCCATCGTAGCGACCGGCGGCGACATAGGCGAGGTCGAGCGACGCGGCCCCCCAGCGACGCACGCCCGCGCAGGCCGGCAGCAGGCGTCCGAGATCCTTGAGGGTCGCCGGGAGGTAGCGGTTTGACGCGAAGGGCAGGCCCGTCGCGAAGACGCAATCGGCCATCGTGCTGCGCCCCGACACCCGCAGCCGCACCTTGCCGTCGAGCCAGGCGCCCGCGCCCTTCTCGGCCCAGAAAAGCTCGTCCTTGGCCGGGTCGTAGACGACGGCCGTGACCACCTCGCCCTTGTGCTCCAGCGCGATCGATACCGCCCAATGGGGCATCCCGTGCAGGAAGTTCGTCGTCCCGTCCAGCGGGTCCACGATCCAGCGCCGCGTCGGGTCCTTGCCCTCGACGGGATCGCTCTCCTCGCCGAGCCAGCCGTAGTTCGGCCGGGCCTCGGTCAGGTCCTCGCGGATGATCTCTTCGGCCGCGCGGTCGGCGCGGGTCACGAAATCGCCTGGGCCCTTGCGGCTGACCTGCAGGTTCTCGACCTCGCGGAAGTCTTTCACGAGGCTGCGACCCGCCTTGCGGGCGGCCTTGATCATCACGTTGAGATTGGCGCTGCCCTGCATGTCGGCCCCCGGAGTTCGGTCAGGCGCGCCGTGTAACGTCTGCCGCGCGGCGGGGCCAGCCCCGTTTCCGCGACCGTTAACGTCGCGTTCACATTTCGGTCCCTAGGCTCAACCGCAAGTGGAATCGCGGCGGGAGCAGACATGCGGAGGAGATCGGCGTTGGGATGGGACCCGCTGCGCGCGCTTCTGAGCGGACGGGGCGACGACGACGCGATCCCCGTTTACCGCGAGGCCGAGGCCCCGCCCTCGGGCGGCTTCTCGGAGGCGAGCCATCGCGGCGCGATGGAGCTGGACGCGCGATTGCCGCCGCCCGGCACGCCGACCCGCCCCGCCTGGACGCCGAAGCCCAAGCCCGGCGGCCGTCTGCATCCCAGTCAGGCGGCGGGCGGCGGCATGGTCACCGGGCCGGACGGGCGCGCACGGCCGCATTACCACGGGCACCGCGCCCGCCTGCGCGACCGCTTCCTGTCGGGTGGCCACGCGGCGATGCCGGAATACGAACTGCTCGAGTTGCTCCTCTTCAATGCTATCCCCCGGATCGACGTCAAACCCCTCGCCAAGCGTCTTCTGGCGGAGTTCGGCGATCTCAATGGCGTCGTCGCGGCCTCCGAGCGGCGCCTGCTCGGGGTCGAGGGCGCGACCGACCGGGTCTATCTGCAACTCCGCATCGCCGAAGCCTTCGCACAGCGGATGGGGCAGGCGCGCGTCCTCGACCGCTGCATCATGTCGTCCTGGTCCGATGTCGTCGCCTATTGCCGCACCACGATGGCGCATCGCGACACCGAACAGTTCCGCGTCCTGTTCCTCGACCGCAAGAACGTCGTCATCGCCGACGAAGCGCAGGGCGAGGGCACGGTGGACCACGTCCCCGTCTACCCGCGCGAGATCGCGCGTCGCGCGCTGGAGCTGAATGCCTCGGCGCTGCTGCTCATTCACAACCACCCGTCCGGCGATCCCACCCCGTCCGACGCCGATATCGAGATGACTGCCCGGATCGAGATCGCCTGCCGCGCACTCGACATCGTGATCCACGACCACATGATCGTCGGCAAGGACCGCGAAGTGTCGTTCCGTGCGCTGGGGTTGATGGAGGATCCGGCGGCCACCTGAACTATCGGGACGGGCCGTAGCCCACAATCGCGCCCCGGATGTCAGGTCAGCGCATCCATCCGCTGCAACTTCACCGGCTCCGTCCGCATCAGCCGCAGCACATGAGCCATGTAGGGCTTGGCGGCATCGTCGGAGCGGACCGCCCCGAACAGCCGCCGCGTGACGCCCGTCGCCGTCAGCGGGCGGGTGACGTAGTCGGAGTTGTAGCGGACTTCGCGCACGACCCAGTCCGGCAGCACCGACACCCCCCGGTTCGACGCCACCAGCAGCAGGATCACCGCCGTCAGTTCGACCTGCCGGATCGCCGCCGGTTCCACCCCGGCGGGCGTGAGAAGCTGGCTGAACACGTCGAGCCGCGGCCGATCCACCGGGTAGGTGATGAGCGTCTCGCCTGCGAAATCCGCCGCCTCGACGAAGGGCTTCGCCGCCAGGGGGTGCGCCGCCGAGGCGAGGAACACCGGCTCGTAATCGAAGAGCGGCGCGAACTCGACGCCGGGCAGCGCCTCGGGGTCCGAGGAGACAACGAGATCCACCTCCTCCTTCTGGAGCGCGGGAAGGGCCTGGAACTGGAGGCCGGGCCGGATGTCCACGTCCACCTCGGGCCAGGCGCGTCGGAATTGCTCGAGCACCGGGAAGAGCCATTCGAAACAGGCGTGGCACTCGATCGCGATATGCAGCCGCCCGGTGCGGCCCGATTTCAGTCCCGCGAAATCCTGCTCGACCGCCTCGATCTGCGGCAGCACCTGCTCGGCCAGCCGCAAGAGGCGTTGGCCCGCGGGCGACAGCGTCATCGGCTTCGACCGCCGCACGAACAACTCGACGCCGATCTGTCCCTCGAGGTTCTTCACCTGGTGGCTGAGCGCGCTCTGGGTGATGTTCAGCCGATCCGCCGCGCGCGCGAGGCCACCGCACTCCGCGATCGCCTTGATCGTGCGCAGATGCCGGAACTCCAGATGCAGCTTCATCTCGCGCGCCTCATGTCGAACTTGAAGATTATGAGCCTGTCTCACGAAACCGGATCGCGGCACAAGGGTTGGACCCCGAAGGAATCACGTCATGCCCACGCCCACCGTCTCGTTCGAATTCTTCCCGCCGAAGTCGTTGCAGGGCAGCTTCCGGCTCTGGGACTGCGCACGGACGCTGGCGCCGCTGGGTCCCGAATGGGTCAGCGTGACCTACGGCGCGGGCGGCACCACGCGTGAACTGACACGCGAGGCGGTCGGCGCGCTGGGCGCGGAGTTCGACCTGCGCGTCGCGGGTCACTTGACCTGCGTCGATGCCAGCCGCGCCGAGACGATGGAGACCGCGCGCGGCTTCCGGAAGGCGGGCGTGTCGGACATCGTGGCGCTGCGCGGCGATCCCCCCGCGGGGTCTGATGGCTTCGTGCCCCACCCGGACGGCTTCTCCAACTCGGTCGAGCTGATCGAGGCGCTGGCCGCGGACGGCTTCACCATCCGCGTCGGCGCCTATCCCGACCGCCACCCCGAGGCGGCGTCGGACGCGGCCGATGTCGAATGGCTCAAGCGCAAGATCGACGCCGGCGCCTCCGAGGCGATCACCCAATTCTTCTTCGTTCCCGAGACCTTCCTGCGCTTCCGCGACCGCTGCGTCGCCGCCGGCATCGACGCGCCGATCGTGCCCGGCCTCCTGCCGGTCGAGAACTGGTCGAAGACGCGCGCCTTCGCCGCCCGCTGCGGCGCGACGATCCCCGACGATCTGGCCGCGGCCTTCGACGTGGCCGAACGCGACGACCGCGCCGAGCTCTTCGCCGTGGCGCAGGCGGCCGAATTGGCCGACGCGCTGGTCACCGAAGGCTGCGACCACCTCCATTTCTACACGCTGAACCGGCCGGACCTGACGCGCGATGTCTGCACCGCGCTGGGCCGCACGTCCCGCGCCGCCCTCAGCCGGGTGGCCTGACGCTCGGCACGGGGCTAGGGTCCGCCGACGACCCCAGCCGCAGCGGAGCCACCCGATGTTCGCCGACCGCCCCGAGGATCTCGCCTCCCGCGAGACCGTCCTGTCGATGTCCGGCCTCGAATTCATGCGTGCGATCCGCGACGGCATTCTGCCGCAGCCGCCGATCGGCCGGACGCTGAACTACCGCGTGACCGAGGTCGAACCGGGGCGCGTCGTCTTTACCGGCGCTCCGACCTTCGATCACACCAACCCGCTCGGGACGGTGCATGGCGGCTGGTATGGCACGCTGCTCGACAGCTGCATGGCCTGCGCCGTCCAGACGACGGTGCCGCGCGGGCGCATCTACACGACGCTCGAATACAAGGTGAACGTGACGCGCAACCTGCCCCTCGGGACCGAGATCGTGGCCGAGGGCATCGTCAGCCATGCGGGCCGCAGCACGGGCGTGGCCGAGGGCACGATCCGGGGCATCGCCGACGGCAAGCTTTATGCGACCGGTTCGACCACCTGCATCATCATGGACGGCGCATGAGCGAGCTCGCCGACAGGATCGCCGCCAGCTTCGCGCGGCAGGGCCTGATGGGGACGCTGGGCGCGCGACTGACCCATATCGCGCAAGGCGAGGTCCGGATCGAGGCCGAGGTGCGCCCCGAGACCGCGCAGCAGCACGGGGCGGGACATGCGGGCCTGACCTTCGCGATCGCGGATTCGGCGGCGGGCTATGCCGCGCTGACGACGCTCGATCCCGGGTTGGAGGTCGTCACGTCGGAGTTCCGCATCTCGCTTCTGGCCCCGGCGACCGGGCGGCTCGTAGCGACCGGGCGGGTCGTGCGGGGCGGACGCCGCATCATCGCGGTCGCGGCGGATGTGCATGGCGACGACGGCGCGCATGTGGCCACAGCGCTCGGGACGATGGTGCCGGTCAAGGCGGGCTGAGACGCCGCGAGGCCGGGGTCAGCCCCCGTCGCGCACCGCGTCGATCATGTCCAGCATCTGCGCCGCCTCTACGAGGCCCGGCGCCGTCTGGTCGCCGATGACGAAGCTCGGCGTGCCCGAGAACCCGAGGCTCTGGGCCAGCCGCATCGACTGGTCGATATGCGCCTGTACCGCCTCGCCCTCCATGTCCGACCGCAGCCGGTCGGTGTCGAGCTCCAGTTCGGCGGCGATGCGCATCACGCTGTCCTCGTCCAGACGGCCCGGCGCGCTCATCAGCGCCTCGTGCATCCGGTCGTAGGCATCTTGCTCGCGGGCGGCGAGGGCGGCGCGGGCCGCGAAGACCGACGCTTCGCCGAGGATCGGCCATTCCCGCATCACCACGCGCACATCCTCGTCGAGCGCCAGCACCTGCTTCACCTCGTCACCCGCGCGGCGGCAATAGGGGCAGTTGTAGTCGAAGAATTCCACGACGGTGACGTCGCCATCGGGATTGCCGAGCACCGGCGCATTCGGATCGGCTTCGAGCGCGCCGCGCCCGTCGTCCAACGCCGCCTGGGCGGCGGCAGCGGCGGCCTCGGCCTCCTCGGCCTGGATCAGGCCGACGGCCTCCATCACGATCTCCGGGTTCTCGCGGATCGCCTCGAGCACGAGGGCCTTGATCTCGGCATCGCTGCGGTCGGCGGCGGCGGGAAGGGCCGTCAGAAGCGCAAGGGCGGTGGCCGTCATCGTAAGGGTCAGGGGGCGCATGGCGGGATCTCCGGGTGCAGGTCGGGCGCGAGGGTGCCGCGCGCGCCCGCCGGACACAAGGGGCGCGGGCCGGTGCGGTTCGGTCACGATCCCGTCACCATAGCGCTTCCGACCTGTCGCAGGCCCCGCCGCGCGGCCTATCTGGCAGGATGATCCGCCGCGTCGCCCTCCTCATCGCCGCCCTGTCGGCGCTCGCGTTGCCGCTCCGCGCGGCCGAGTCGGTGCCCGCGCTGGGCAACCAGGTGACGGCGACGCTTCTGACGGCGACCGACGGGGTGACGGGCGAGACGATCTCGGCGGGCCTCCGGATCGAGCTCGCCCCAGGCTGGAAGACCTATTGGCGCAGCCCCGGAGAGGTCGGCCTACCGCCGGAGCTCGACTGGTCCGGCTCGGTGAATGTCGCGGACGCGGCGCTGGCCTTTCCCGCCCCGACCCGGTTCGAGGCGTTCGACATCCAGAATTTCGGCTATGAGGGCGCGGTGACCTTCCCGCTGACCATCCGGGTCGCCGACCCGACGGCGCCGGCGCGGCTGGATGTCGCGGCGAACCTCCTCGTCTGTGCCGAGATCTGCATCCCCGAGACCCTTACCCTGACGCTCGACCTGCCGGTCGGTGGCGACATGGACGAAGGCGCTGCCGCCCAGATCTCCGAGGCCGTGGCCCGCGTGCCCGGCGGCGCGGAGACGGGTCTCTCGGTGACGAGTGCGCATCTCGATGCGACGGCACTTACCGTCATGGCCCGCGCCGAGACCCCCTTCGCGGCGCCCGACCTCTTCCCCGAGCGCGGCCCGCAGGCCAGCTTCGGCGCGCCCGATATCCGTCTCACCGACGGTGGCCGGACGCTCTGGGCCCGGCTGCCCGTCCTGTCCGCGGGCGAGGGGCCGCTCACCGTGACGCTGACCGACGGCGCGCGGGCCGCAACGCTGGACGCGCCGCTGGCCGCCACGGCGCCGCCGCCGCCGACCGGGGCGGCAAGCCTATGGTGGATGATCCTGATCGCCGCGCTGGGCGGGCTGATCCTGAACGCCATGCCCTGCGTTCTTCCGGTCCTGTCGATCAAGCTGGCCTCGGCGCTTCAGGCACAGGACCGCGCTCCCGCGCGCATCCGTGCGGGCTTCCTCGCGGCGGCAGCGGGCGTCCTTGCCTTCTTTCTTGCGCTGGCCGCGGTGGTGATCGCGCTCCGCGCGGGTGGCGTGGCGGTGGGCTGGGGCATCCAGTTCCAGCAGCCCGCCTTCCTTGCGCTGATGATCGGGCTGATGGCGGTCTTCGCGGCCAACATGTTCGGCTGGTTCGAGATCGGTCTGGGGCAGGGCGCGCAGACACGGATGGCGACCGCGGGCGGCCCCGGCCTCGGCGGCGATTTCGCCACCGGCGCCTTTGCCGCCATCATGGCGACGCCCTGTTCGGCCCCCTTCATCGGGACGGCGGTGACCTACGCACTGACCCACGGCCCCGTCGAGATCGTGGCCCTGTTCGGCGCCATGGGACTGGGCCTCGCCACCCCTTATCTCCTCGTCGCGGCCCGCCCCGATCTTGTGCGCCGCCTGCCGCGGCCGGGCCGCTGGATGGGCACGGTTCGCGCGGTGCTGGGCGGTCTGCTTCTGCTGACCGCGCTCTGGCTTCTGTCGGTGCTCTGGGCCTCGGCGGGGTTGCGCGTGGCCCTCGCGACCGCGCTCGTGGCGGCGGTCCTCCTCGGCGCGCTGGCGCTGCGTCTGCGGCCCGCACTGACCGCGACGGCCGGGATCGCGGCGCTGGTCGCGACGGCGCTCCTCCTGCCCGTCGCGCCGGCCACACCCGTCACCGACGGCCCGTGGCAGCCATTCGACCAAGCCCGCATCGCGCCCGCCATCGCCGCGGGCGAGGTGGTCTTCGTCGACGTGACCGCCGACTGGTGCCTCACCTGCAAGGCCAACAAGCGCCTTGTCCTCGACAGCGCGGACGTAGCCGAAACCCTGTCGGGCACGGTGCGGATGCGGGCCGACTGGACGCGGCCCGACCCGGCCATCGCCGCATATCTGCGCGATCACGGCCGCTTCGGCATTCCGTTCAACGCGGTCTACGGACCCCGCGCGCCCGAGGGCATTGCCCTGCCGGAGCTCCTGACCGAGGCCGCCGTCCTTGACGCCATCGCCGCCGCCGGGAACTGAGCGCGGCCTAGGGTTTCTCGAACTAGCCTAGGGCGCCTCTTCCGGACGCGTTGGCCCCGCCCAGCCACCCATCGACCAATGCCGTCACCTCCGCCGACACGGCCTGCGTGCGGGGATAGAGCGGCGCGTCCCGGTCGTCGCGGATCGGCGCGTCCCACCCGTCGGTCGTCGCGAAGAACCGCGCCACGCCCTCGGGGCCGAATTCGGCCAGGTATCCCTGCACCACGACGTCGAGATAGGATCGCAGAATCGGATGCGTGTCCGTCGCCGGACCGTGCAGCCCGTCCGGAATGTAATAGATCGCCGGGCCCTCGGGCAGCGGCACGCGCAGATAGGCCGCCTCGCGGTCGTCAAGCGCCAGCCAGTCGCCCGCCGGGACCGCCGCCGTCAGCCCGTCGATCCGCGTGCCGGGGTCCGGCACGGCCGTCAGGAACGCGACGGGCCGCAGGGGCGTATGGCGCCACGCGCGCCGCCAGCCGCCCACGGTCAGCGGGGCCGCGTCGGGATAGGCATGGGTCAGCCGGTTCACGAGGCTGCCATAGCCGAAGAAACGGGGCGGGGCGGTCTCCATGCGGTCCGTGATGCCGGGCGCCGGGCGCGCACGCCACCCCTTGCAACGCGGCGGCGAAGTTTCCTATAGGAAACGCATCACGACTCGGGAGACGCTGCCCCATGCGGGCAGGGCCGAAGGAGCAACCGCCCCGGTAAACTCTCAGGCGCAAGGGACCGGTCGTGACGAAGACTCTGGAGAGAGGCCCGAACGGGTCCGCCGAAGGGATAGCGATCTCAGGCGCACGGGACAGAGGGGGCGAGGAAACCGCATCGCGGAGGCTCGACCCATGGCCGATGACACCACACCGCCCCTGCCACTCCCGCTGGCTGACCTGCACCACGAACTCGGCGGCAAGATGGTCCCCTTCGCGGGCTATGCCATGCCGGTCCAGTATCCCATGGGCGTCATGGCCGAACATCTGCACACCCGCAACGCCGCGGGCCTCTTCGATGTCAGCCATATGGGCCAGGTCATCCTGCGCGGCGACGGCGCGGCCGAGGCGCTGGAGCGCCTGATCCCGATGAACGTCGCGGGTCTGGCCGAAGGGCGGCAGCGCTACGGCCTCCTGACGCTCCCCGATGGCGGCATCGCGGACGACCTGATGTTCGCCAATCGTGGCGATCACCTCCTGTTGGTGGTGAACGGTGCGATGAAGCATCTCGACATGGAAATCCTCACGGCGGGCCTGCCGGATCACGAGATCACGCTCTTGGACGACCGCGCGCTCCTGGCGCTGCAAGGGCCGAGGGCGGCCGAGGTGCTGACCGAATTGGTGCCCGGCGTCGCAGGGATGCGGTTCATGGATGTCGCCAGCCACGACTGGGACGGAGCAGAGCTCTGGATCAGCCGCTCAGGCTATACCGGCGAGGACGGCTTCGAGATCAGTGTGCCCTCCTCGCGCGCCGAGGCCTTCGCGCGCGCGCTTCTGGCCCATGATGCCGTCGCACCCATCGGGCTCGGGGCGCGCGACTCGCTCCGGCTTGAGGCCGGGATGCCGCTCTACGGACAGGATCTCACCGCCGAGATCACGCCCGTCGAGGCCGACCTCGCCTGGGCGATCCAGAAGGTCCGCCGCACGGGCGGCGACCGCACGGGCGGCTTTCCCGGCGCGGATCGCATCCTCGGCCAACTTGACGCGGGCGCCGACCGCCGCCGCACCGGGCTTCTGCCCGAAGGCCGCGCGCCGATGCGGATGGGCGTGATGCTCTATGACAGCGAGACCGCTACCGCGCCCGTGGGCACCGTCACATCCGGCGGGTTCGGCCCGACGATCGGCGCGCCGGTTGCGATGGGCTACGTGCCAGTGGCGTGCGCCGCTGGCACGACGCTCTATGGTGACGTCCGGGGCAAGCGATTGCCCGTGACCGTGACCGACCTTCCCTTCCACGCGCCGCGTTACGTGCGCTGATTCCGAGAGGCCCCACCATGAAGTTCACCGAAGACCACGAATGGCTCGACACCAAGGACGAGATCATCACCGTCGGCATTACCGAACACGCCGCGACCCAATTGGGCGACGTCGTGTTCATCGAACTCCCCGAGGTCGGCCGCACGGTCACGAAGGGCGAGGAGATCGTGGTCATCGAAAGCGTCAAGGCCGCCTCTGACATCACCGCGCCGCTCGACGGCGAGATCACCGAGGTGAACACCGCGCTCTCGGACACGCCCGGCCTCGTGAACGAGGACGCTGAGGCGGCGTGGTTCTTCAAGATGACGACCACCACCCCCGAGGAGATGGACGGCATGATGGACGAAGACGCCTACAAGGACATGATCGGCTAGCGACCCCGCCGGCCAGGCGGGACCGGCGGCGGCGCGTCCGCCCCGGGTCCGCCCCCGCCGCCCCCCGATAGATCGGCCGCGGCGCGCCGACGGCCCCTCGACCGACCCGACCCCCGCAGCGCGCCGTCCCCGGCGCCAATCCCGCCCAAGACCGGAGCCCACGATGCCCCTGACCGAGTACGACACCTACGATTTCGCCAATCGTCGCCATATCGGGCCCTCGCCGCAGGAGATGGCCGAGATGCTGGAGGTGGTCGGGGCCGAGAGCCTCGACGCGCTGATCGACGAGACGGTGCCGCAGAGCATTCGACAGGCCGACCCGCTGCCGTGGCCGCAGATGACCGAACACGCGATTCTCGCCCGGATGCGCGTTCTGGCGGACCGGAACCGAGTCACGACCGCGATGATCGGGCAGGGTTACCATGATACGGTCACGCCGCCCGCGATCCAGCGCAACATCCTCGAGAACCCGGCCTGGTACACGGCCTATACGCCCTACCAGCCCGAGATCGCGCAGGGCCGTCTCGAGGCGCTGCTGAACTTCCAGACGATGGTTTCGGACCTGACCGGCCTGCCCATCGCCAACGCCTCGCTGCTGGATGAGGCGACGGCCTGCGCCGAAGGCATGGTGCTGGCGCAACGGATGTCCAAGTCGAATGCGCAGGCCTTCTTCGTCGACGAGAACTGTCATCCCCAGAACATCGCCGTCATGCGCACGCGCGCCGAGCCGCTGGGGATCGAGCTGATCGTCGGCGATCCCGACGATCTGGACCCAGCCGCCGTCTTCGGCGCGATCTTCCAGTATCCCGGCACGAACGGGCACCTGCGGGACTTCTCCGACCTGATCGGGGCGCTTCATGCCGAAGGCGCGCTGGCGGTGATGGCCACCGATCTTCTCGCGCTGTGCCTCCTGAAGGAGCCGGGCGCGATGGGGGCCGATATCGCGGTCGGCAGCGCCCAGCGCTTCGGCGTGCCGCTGGGCAATGGCGGGCCGCATGCCGCGTTCTTCGCCTGTACCGATGCGCTCAAGCGTTCGATGCCCGGCCGCCTCGTGGGCGTGTCGGTCGACAGCCATGGCAACAAGGCCTACCGCCTCTCGCTCCAGACCCGCGAGCAGCATATCCGCCGCGAGAAGGCGACCTCGAATGTCTGCACCGCGCAGGCGCTGCTGGCCGTCATGGCCGGCTTCTACGCGGTGTTCCACGGGCCGAAGGGCCTTCACCACATCGCGACCCATGTCCATGCCCATGCCGTCGCGCTGCGCGACGCGCTGACCGGGGCGGGCTTCGACGTCGCGCCCGCCCATGTCTTCGACACGCTGACTGTCGAGACCGGCGCCATGCAGGGCGTCATCTGGCGCGCCGCGCGGGCCGAGGGCATCACGCTCCGCCGCGTCGGCGATACTGCGATCGGCATCGCCTGCGACGAGCTGACGGACGAGGCGATCCTGACGAAGCTCCTGCGCGCCTTCGGGGTCGAGGGACAGGTTGCCGCGACCCGCACCGATATCCCCGATGCGCTGCGGCGCCAGTCGGATTACCTGACGCACCCGATCTTTCACATGAATCGCGCCGAGGCCGAGATGATGCGCTACATGCGCCGCCTCGCCGATCGCGACTTGGCGCTCGACCGCGCGATGATCCCGCTCGGCTCTTGCACGATGAAGCTGAACGCCGCCGTCGAGATGATGCCGGTCACCTTCCCCGAATTCGGCAAAATCCATCCCTTCGCCCCCGCCGAGGACATGGAGGGCTATGCCGAGATGATCGACGAGCTGGCCGCGCGCCTCTGCGTGATCACCGGCTACGACGCCATGTCGATGCAGCCCAATTCCGGCGCGCAGGGCGAATACGCGGGGCTTCTGACCATCGCCGCCTATCACCGCGCCAACGGCGATGACCGGCGCGTCTGCCTCATCCCGACCAGTGCGCATGGCACCAACCCGGCCAGTGCGCAGATGGCGGGTATGAAGGTCGTCGTCGTCAAATCGGCCGAGAACGGCGATATCGACCTCGACGATTTCCGCGCCAAGGCCGAGACCGCGGGCGACGATCTCGCCGCCTGCATGATCACCTATCCCTCGACCCATGGCGTCTTCGAGGACACCGTCCGCGAGGTCTGCGAGATCACCCATGCCCATGGCGGGCAGGTCTATCTCGACGGGGCGAACCTGAACGCGATGGTCGGCCTGTCGAAGCCGGGCGAGATCGGCGCGGATGTCAGCCACCTGAACCTCCACAAGACGTTCTGCATCCCCCATGGCGGCGGCGGCCCGGGCATGGGGCCCATCGGCGTCCGGGCCCATCTGGCGCCCCACCTGCCGGGTCACCCCGAGCGGGGCACCGACGGCCCGGTTTCGGGTGCGCCCTACGGGTCGGCGTCGATCCTGCCGATCTCCTATGCCTACGTGATGATGATGGGCGGCGCGGGCCTGACGCAGGCCACCAAGGTCGCGATCCTCTCGGCCAACTACATCGCGCGGCGGCTCTCCGGGGCCTATTCCGTGCTCTATGGCGGGCGGCGCGGGCGGATCGCGCATGAATGCATTCTCGACACGCGCCCCTTTGCCGAGCATGGCGTCACGGTAGACGATGTGGCCAAGCGCCTGATGGATCACGGCTTCCACGCGCCGACCATGTCCTGGCCCGTGGCCGGCACCTTGATGGTCGAGCCGACCGAGAGCGAGCCGAAGCCCGAGCTCGACCGCTTCTGCACCGCGATGCTGGCCATCGCCGAGGAGGTGGCGGCCATCGCCGAGGGCAAGATGGACGCGGCCAACAATCCGCTGAAGAATGCGCCGCACACGATGGAAGATCTCGTCCGCGACTGGGACCGGCCCTACAGCCGCGAGGACGGGTGCTTCCCGCCGGGCGCGTTCCGGGTCGACAAGTACTGGCCGCCGGTCAACCGCGTCGACAATGTCGCGGGCGATCGCAACCTGATCTGCACCTGCCCGCCGGTCGAGGACTACCTCGAAGCGGCAGAGTAGGCGCTCGCCTCGTGCGGGCGGCGAACGTTCGTCGCCCGCGCGGTATCTGGGTCGCTGGCGCTTACTGCGCGGCGAGCATCTTCGCGACTTCGGCCAGCCGCTCCGGCGTGAAATGCGAGTTCGGCTCGGCCCAGAAGGGGGCTGCCGACGTCGCAGCCAGCCACAGACCACCGGCCAGCAGCGCACCAATCAGAGGTGCCGCAATGGTGCGGGTCAGGCCACCGTGATGGCCCATCGTTTTCGAGGAACATGGAGTCAGAACACTCATCGGTTCGATCCTTTTCTTGAAGGTCTCCTATATATCGCGCGCAGCACCCCGGCGCATTTGAATAATCGGTGCGAAAATGCAGAAGCGTCACGCGGAATCGCAGATCGCCACGCGTGCGCCCGCCGGTTCGTTCGGCCGGGCCGCCCGCTTTCAGCTCCGTCTGATCGCGCGCGTTCGAAGTGCCGGCGGCCCCGCGGATCGGCTTGACGCGAGCGCGTCCCGAGGCCATACGCCGCCCCGTTGGGGTCGTAGCTCAGTTGGTAGAGCGCGTCGTTCGCAATGACGAGGTCAGGGGTTCGATTCCCCTCGGCTCCACCATCCCCTCCGCCCGTCACCCCCGCCCTGTCGTCGGGTCGCGTGCGCATCGGCGGAACACCGCCCGTCCGTAGGCGTTGACTGTCGGTCAGCCACCACGGACCGGACCCATGAAAATTCTTGTACTCGCCGCCCTCTTTCTGCCCACCGCCGCCGCGGCCCAGCTCTCGATCGACGAGATCAACGGGGCGGACCCGCTCTCGGGCGAGGATCGGGCCGCGATGATCCGGCTTCAGGTGCTGCTCGATCGGAGCGGCGCGTCGGTCGGTTATGTCGACGGCTATATGGGCGAGGCGACCCGCGCCGCGCTGCGCGCCTACGAAGCCATGAACGGGATGACCGTCGACGGCGAACTCGATCCCGAACTCTGGGCCGTGCTCGAACAGGGCGGTCCCGCGTCCGAGACCTATACCCTGACCGAGGAGGACGCGGGCTTCGAGCCGACGCCCGAGATCCCCGAGGATTACGAGAAGATGGCCGAGATGGACCACCTCGGCTACCACTCCGCGGCGGAGATGCTGGCCGAGCGCTTCCAGATGGATCCCGAACTGCTGACCGAGCTGAACCCCGAGGCCGATTTCACCGCCGCCGGGACCGAGATCACCGTCGCCTCCACTCGCGTCGCGCCCGAGGGCGAGGCGATGCGGATCACCGTCAATCGCGACACCGGGCGGCTCGAGGCGTTCGATGGCACCGGCCCGGATGCCAAAATGATCTTCGCCGCCCCCGCCGCCGTCGGCTCGCAGCAGACGCCATCGCCCTCGGGCTCCATGAAGGTCACGGCCATCGCCGCCGACCCGACCTATACCTACGACCCCGAGAACCTGCCCAACGCCGATTTCGACGAGGTCGTGCAGATCGCCGCCGGACCGAACGGGCCCGTGGGTTCGATGTGGATCGACCTCGGCAAGCCGACCTACGGCATCCACGGCACGCCCTATCCGACCGAGATCACATCGATGGCATCCCATGGCTGCGTTCGCCTGACGAACTGGGATGCCGAGTATCTCGCCCAGCTCGTCAAGCCCGGTGAGACGGTGGTGGAGTTCACCGGCGGCTGAACGGCGTCACTCGCAGATCCGATACGGCTCGGCGACGCGGATCCCGTCCTTGACCGAGCGGCCCAAGTCGAAGTGGAAGTGATCGGCATGGGCCGCGTTCGAGCCCGGCCCGAGCACGGTGGTGAAGTCGTCGCAGGCCGACTTGCGGACGACATCGAAGAACGCCTCCTCGTCGGCCGTCAGATCCTCGCTCTCGGCAACGACGATCAGGCTGCCGTCAAAGCGGAAGGTCGTGATGTCTATCGCGTTGCCAAACGCGTGCTCCGAGAACTTGCCGTCCGGCGCGCCGTTGCGGCGACGGCAGACGAAGCCGTTGCCCGTCCCGATCGCGTCCAGCCGGTCCTCCATGTGCAGGGTCGCGGCCGGGACGAGGTCATCGCGGACGTAGGTGGCGACCGCCAACGCGAAATCGCACTGAAAAACCGGATCGCCCGACAAAAGGACCGGCCCCGTTTCGGTCTCGATCGCGGTCATCCGGACGGGCGTCGGAAAGGTGCAGAGCGGGTCGTCCGCCTCGGGCACCTCGGCGGCCTCGGCCTGGGCGATGTCCTGAAGCGCGGTCAGGCAGTCGGCCATCGGCCACGCCTCCTGCGCGGTCGCGGGGGCCGTGAGGCATAGGACGAGGGCAGGGGCGAGGCGGGTCATTGCAGGTCTCCGTCAGTCGATATCCCGCTGACCTAGCCGGGATTGACGCCGCGCCAAGGCGCGCGCATTGTCTTGCTGCACCGCAGCATGGGGATGTGACATGGCCACGACGATCACCTTCGCCCAGCAAAAGGGCGGCTCGGGAAAGACGACGCTCTGCGCCAACGTGGCCGTCGAGCTGATCGCGCGCGGGCACCGGGTGGCGCTTCTGGACAGCGATCCGCAGGGCTCGATGGGGCGTTGGTTCATGGCCCGGCTGGACCGGATGCAGGGCGCGCCGGACGTGGATTTCTCGACCGCGTCGGCCTGGGGCATCGGCTACGAGGTCTCGAAATACGGGCCGACCCACGATTTCGTCCTGATCGATACGCCGCCCAAGATCGACGGCGACCTGCGCCCCGCGCTCAAGGCCTCGGATCTTGTGGTCGTGCCCGTCTCGGCCAGTCAGGTCGATCTCTGGGCGACCGAGGGCGTGCTGGAACTGGCCGCGCGCGAGGGCAAGCGCCCGTTGGCCGTCCTAAACCGGGCCCGCGCGGGCACGCGGCTGACGGCCTCGATCAAGGCCGCGCTGTCCGATCTCGAGGCCGAGGCCGCCGAGGGCGTGATCGCCAATCGCGTCGCCTATGCCGAGGCGATGGGCCGGGGGCAGGGGGTCCGGGAATATCCCGGCGCCAAAGCCGCCGCCGACGAGGTGTCGGCCCTCGTGGACGAGATCCTGGCAGCCCTCGAAGGCTGACGCGCGGTTCAGCCGCGCCAGAGCCACGCCTGCGACGCCAGCACGCCCTGCGCCTTGGCCAGAAGCCGGTTGCCCGGCCCGGGTGACGGCACCGTGCCCGTGGCCAGCCGCTCCACGATGATCTCGGGGGGCGCGGCCGTGCCGGTGAAAGGATCGTGATAGCGCGGCACGACGATCAGCGCCGCATGGACCAGCGCGTCCAGTGACGGACGGGCGGCCCGGCGTCGCGCCGGGATACGGCCCTTGTCCGTCGTCAGCCCCCACCCGGCATAGAAGGGCGTTCCCAGCGTGGTGACAGGCACGTCGCGCATGAGCGCCTCGAACCCCAGAAGCGAGGTCAGCGTCCAGACCGCATCCGCTCGCGCGATCAGCGCCAGCGGGTCCGCGTCCGAGGCGACGACATCCGCATCCTCGGCCCCGATGACGCCGTCGCGCAGCCCGGCCTCGACGTCCGGATGCGGCTTATAGACGATCACCGCGTCCGGATTGGCCTGCCGCGCGGCGCGCAGGAGACCCGCATTGTCCGTCACGTTCGACGTGCCCAGCCGGATCGACGCGTCATCCGCCACCTGACCCGGCACCAAGAGGATCGGTCCGTCGGGCAGGTCTGGGAGGCCGCCGCCCTGATTGTATTTCGTCAGCCCCGCCGCGACGATCGCGGCCCGGAGCGCACGTGCCCGCTTCAGCGCTTCTGGCGGCAGGGCCGCGGCGGCGATGATCGCCTCCTCCATGTCCGAGGGCGTCGCGGGGTCGTAGTAGATCCCCTGCCCGTCGAGGATCAGCGAAAGCGGCGGGATCAGGTCGGCCCCGAGACCGCGCGACCGCAGGAACCCGTCCTCGACCCGCGTCACCGGACCGTCGGCGGCGGCTGCGCCCCAGACGAGCGGGCGACGGGCCGGATCGGCACGGTAGCTGACCCGGTTCGACAGGAACCGCCGCATCGGTGCGCGCTTCCAGAGCCGCATGTCGGGCGCGGACCAGCCCTCCCGATCCGCGCGCCACGCCCGCGCCTGCGCTTCGAGGATGCGGATCACGTCGAGCGGGTCGCAAAGGCGGTCACGATGGGGATCGTACCAGTGCGGGTAGAGCACCATCGCCCCGGCAAAGAGTTGCGTCCGCGTCAGCTTGCGGTGGCGACGGTCAAGCGGGTTGCGGTCGTCGTCGAGGCCCCAGCCGGCATAGAACGGCTGTCCGAACGTGATGGGCCGGTGGCCGTGCAGCATCGCCTCGAACCCGAGCTGGCTCGAGACAGTATAGACCTTCGCGGCCCCCGCCAGCAGCGCGGCGGGCGGCAGGGCGCGTGACTCGAGCGTGGCCCCGTGGACGGCATCGGCCTCGCCGTAATGACCCGCACGGAGGCCGCGCGCGGTCTCGGGATGGGTCTTGATGAGGATGCGCGCGCCGGGATTCTCCTCGCGCGCGATCAGCAGCACCTCGCGGAAGGTGGCTTCGGAGGCACCGCCGAGCCGGATCGATGCATCCCCGCGCGTCTGGTCGATCACCAGAACGTAGCCCGCATCCGGCGGGTCCAGGTCGCCTCGGGTGGCGGCGTATTTCGTGACGCCCGACCGGACCATTTCGTCCATCGCGGCGCGGGCGCGGGCGATCAGGTCGCCATCGTCGAACGGGTGCGTGGCCAGCAGCGTCTCGAGTTCCGACGGGGCGGTCGCGTCGTAATGGGCGCCCGCCGCGTCGATGGTCAGGCCCAGCGTCGGCTCGCCTACGCGGCCGGGATGGAGCGAGCGCAGAAACGCGTCCTCGAAGCGCAGGATCGGAGCACCGGTGCGCGCGGCGATGGCGGCGGCGCGGCGGGCCGACGGCCCGTCATGGCCCCAGGCCGCGATGCATTCGCCGTCGCGCGGCAGGCCGGGCCGCAGGTCGACCCCCGCGAGGGCCGCGATGCGGCGGATGCGGCGCGACAGGAACCCGCCCGAGACGAAGCGCGCGACGCGGCGGGGCGCGGTCATGCCGGCGGCCGCGATCGCGGCGCCGGCGGGAGCGAGGGGGCCAGCCCCCTCGCGCTCTCCCGAGGTATTTCGGGCCAGAGGATGGAGCGGGCCGGGCCGCGCGCAGACGCCCGGTGTCTCATGCTCAGTTGACGCCGACGGCCGTTCCCGCTGCGGTGATCTGGCCCAGCGAGCCGAACACGGCGGCGACCGAACGGTTCCAGCCGACGATGGGCGCCTCGGTGACGTAGACCGTGTCGCCGTCGCGGATGACGAAATCGCGGGCGTTGAACATGCCGTTGGGCTCGGTCAGGTCGAGCACGTAGACCAGCCGCTGCGTGCCGGTCAGGTCGTCGCGGCCCATCACGGCCTCGGCGATGGCCTCGGGCTCGTTGCGGAAGACGAAGACGCCGGTCGGGTTGGCGAGGAGGGGGTTCAGGCCACCCACCTCGGCCAGCGCGTCGATGGCGGTGATGACCTCGCTGTCGAATTCCAGGCGGCTCTGGCTGCCGGTGGCACCCAGCACGGTGAAGGACCGGGTGTCCTCTTCGATGAAGATCGTGTCGCCGTTGCGCAGCGCGATATCCATCGACGGGTTCTTGTAGAGATCCGAGAGATAGGCCGTCTCGGTCCGCCCGCCGCGCGTGACGGTGACGAGCGCCACGTCGGGCGAGATGGCGACCCCCCCGGCGGCGGCGATCATCGCGGTCAGCGTCCGCGTCGGCCGCTCGATCGGATAGACGCCCTGCGCGCCCGCGCCGCCGACGACGCTGACCGTCGCGCCGTCACCGGCCAGGCGGCGCACCACGACCTGTGGATCGGGCGTCTGCTCGTCGAGGCGGCGGGTGATGACCTGGCGCAAGGCCTCGGGCGTGTTGCCCGCGGCCCGCAGGCGGCCGGCATAGGGGATGAAGATCATGCCCGCGCTGTCGACCTGCACCTCGTCTATCAGCGAGGCCGAGGCGCCCGCATTGGTCAGGAGCCCGTCCTCGACATTCTCGTAGATGATGAGTCCCAGCGTGTCGCCCGGCCGGATCGTGTCCGCGCCGACGAGCCCCGCATGGCGGAAGGATGGACTGAAGCCGAGCGCGGGCGTGACCGCCGTCGCGCGCGCCACCCGGTCGTTGACCGAGACGATAAAGGCGTCACCCTCGTTGAGGACGGAGCCCGCGAAGATCTCGCGCTTGTTCGGCCCGGATCGGGGGAGGGTGCCGCACGCGGCGATTGCGGAGGCCAAAGTGGCCAGCACCGCAATGCGTGCGGCGCGTCCCAGAGCGATACCCATGGTGCCTGTCCTTCTCGATCTGCCTTCAGTGCCTCGCTCGCCGGGGTTGTCCCCGATCCGGCGCGTCATGTGTCGCGCGGGCGGTGTTGTGGTCGACGGTAGCCTAGCCGGATACCAGTTTCAAATTCTGCCGGGGCGCGGGTTTGCCCGCCTCCAGCCTGTCATAGGGGTCCATGTCCGACAGCATCATGTCGACGACCTGCCGCAGGAGTTGCCGGCGTCCGCGCGCCGAGTAGAACCCGCCCGCCACCTGGGATGTC
This sequence comes from uncultured Jannaschia sp., assembly GCF_947503795.1. Lineage (NCBI taxonomy): Bacteria > Pseudomonadati > Pseudomonadota > Alphaproteobacteria > Rhodobacterales > Roseobacteraceae > Jannaschia > uncultured Jannaschia sp. The sequence goes on from NZ_CANNEZ010000001.1 coordinate 393,766, forward strand.
TCCAGAAGGTAATGGCGGTAGTCGCGATAGGCGCGACTGTCGGGGCGTTCGGGATCGGCGAAGAACGCCTCGACCGACTGGTCGCTGACGAATTCCGGCTTCGAATAGACCGACCGCCCCAGCGCCAGCACCGGCAGCCCGCGCCAGAGCGCCTGCTGTGCCGCGGTCGAGTTCACGGTGATCGCCGAGCGGGCCTCGTTCATCAATCCGGCGAGCTTGCCGCCCCGGAGATAGTGGACGCGGTCGCCCAGCCCGTATTCCGCCACCAGCCTCGCGACCGTCGCCTTGACCGGCGCGCGCCCGTCCTCGAGCGGATGGGCCTTGAGGACGAGGTGGTGATGCGACGGCGCGCCCGCGGCAAAGCCCGCGATCACCTCGGTCAGGAACTCGGTCATCGACGCGTAGGGGGAATGGGCCTGAAAGCTCGCGTCATGTTCGAGCTGCATCAGGCACAGATGATAGGGAAAGCCGCCATGGACGATCCGGCGCGTCTTCCAGCGCCGCTCGAGCGCGGTGAAGGGCATGGTGACGAGGCGGCGCAGATAGAGCCGGAACTCCTTGAGCACCGTGATGTCGCGATGCGGCCGGTAGGCGCGATAGGCACCGGGTCGCGAGACCACGAACCAGTGATAGAGCGCGCCGTAGAAGACGTGGTGGCGCATGTCGCCCCAATGGGCGGGCGCGTCGGGCAGGTCGAGATCGAGCTGCGCCAGCGCGGCCTGCATCTCGGGAACGGTCTTGGCCATCAGGCGCGAATGGGCGTTCGAGCCGTTTCGCTCGTAGCTGATCCACCAGGGCCGCAGGTAGCCTTCCTCGAAGACGTGCACGGTCAGGCCACGCGCCTTGGCCTCCGCGACCGCCTCTGCGTGGATCGCGCGGACGTCGCCGTAGATCACCAGATCGGTGATGCCGCGCGTCTCGACGATGCGCGCGAAGGCGGCGGGCCATGCCTCGGGCGCATCCTGGAATGCGATGTAGCTGTCGCGGTGGAACCAGAACGCATCGTCGCCGCGATTGAAGCCCACGCGCCACGCCTCGCAGCCCGCCGCCCGGAGCAGCCGCCCCAGATGGTGGAAGAAGGGCCCGTGGGGGCCCTGCAGGAACAGGAATCGGCGCGTTGGACGCATTTCGCCCTCCGATAGACGGGTTTGTGGTGCCCCGCCGCGGCGGCACGGGAAAGGCGCGATTGTGGCACGATCGGGGCACTTGTGGCCAATGCGCACTGGCTTTACGTCACGTCCGAGCGACGGAGGCACCATGTTCACGGGCATTATCACCGATATCGGAACGATCCGCGCGCTGGATCGGCGCGGCGACCTCAGGGTGCGGATCGGCACCGCCTACGACGCGGCGGGCATCGACATGGGCGCATCCATCGCCTGCGACGGCTGCTGCCTGACCGTGGTGGATCGCGGCACGGACGCGGACGGGCATTGGTTCGACGTCGATGTCTCGGGCGAGAGCCTGTCGAAAACCGCGCTCGGGGTCTGGGACGAGGGAACGCGCGTCAATCTCGAGCGCAGTCTTCGGGTCGGTGACGAGCTGGGCGGGCATATCGTCTCGGGCCATGTCGACGGCGTGGCCGAGATCCTGTCGGTCGTGCCCGAGGGCGACAGCATCCGCTACCGCTTCGCCGCCCCGCCCGCGCTCGCGCGCTTCATCGCGCCCAAGGGCTCGGTGGCGCTGAACGGGACGTCCCTGACCGTCAACGAGGTCGAGGGCGTCGAATTCGGTGTCAACCTGATCCCGCACACGCAGGAGGTCACGACCTGGGGCACCGCCGCCCCTGGCGACCGCGTGAACCTCGAGATCGACACGCTGGCGCGCTATGTCGCGCGGCTGGCCGAGGCGGGGTGACGGTCCAGTCGTCGATCGAGGATGCGACCGGCGACCGCTGCGTCGATATCCTCGTGACCGGGGACGGCGCGGGCTGGGTCGAATGCCGCCGCGATCCCGAGGATGCCCATGGCTGGCGCCGCCTGCACCCGCCCCGGATGGGCTTCGCCGACGCGGCCCGCGCCCGTGCCGACGCCTGCCGCTCCGTCGGCTGGCTCGCCCTGGATTGACCCGGATCAAGGTGGCGCGCGCCGTCGCGGGTCAGGGTGCCCGCGACCCGAACCCGGCAACGGAGCCCGCCCTATGTCCCATGTGCCCCACGAACTGACCGAGGAATTTCCCGATCAGGCCCAAACCATCACCCGCCTGAAGGCCGAGGCGCCGCATTTCGCCAAGCTGGCCGAGCGCTACCACGTGCTCAACCGCGAGATTCACCGCGCCGAAACCAATGTCGAGCCGTGCTCCGACGTCCATATGCTGGAGCTCCGACGCCAGCGGCTGACGCTCAAGGATGAGATCGCGGCCATCCTGCGCGACGCAGCCTGACGCGCGTCTTGCCCGTTGCGCGCGGATCGCGCATCCCTTGGCGCGTGACGTATGGCATCGGGCATAATTCCGGCACGGACGCCGCGGGCTATCGCGGCCGCCTCCATCAATGGCGCCGCGCGCGCAGCGCCGTGATGGGAAACGTCCTGCCGGTCGAGGTCGTGCGCCTGCGCGTCCGGCGGGCCGCCGCACTCGGGCTCGATTACGGCACCTATGCCAGCGTCCGGGCGGCCACCGGGCGGGACATCGTGGCGCTCCTCTTCTCGTCAAACGCACTCGGCATGATCCGCCGCGCCGAACTCGAGACCGCGCGGGCGGCGAAACTCTCGGAGGTGGCCGCGTCGCGCGGCGTGCTGGTGCATGCGCCGCTTGCTGCCGCGACGCCGGACCCGCTCGACTGGGCCGCGCCGGCACCGCGCTTCACCGACAGTTGGGGTGCGATGCGGCGGCATCTGCGCGCCGTGCTGGCCGACCGGAAGCTGCCGTCGGACGCCGTCCTCATGGTCGGCGACACGGCATTCGAGCGCGAATGGTGCACCGCGGCACGCGCTGCGGGCTATCTTCCCGCCGCGCGATATTTCGGCTGACGCCTTTCAACGCGAACCGTTCGGTCCAATATCCCAGGGGACCCAGACGGAGACCGACATGACCCTTGCCCTGATCACCGGCGCCTCGGGCGGCATCGGCCGCGCGCTTGCGACCCTTCATGCCAAGCGCGGCGGCGACCTCATCGTGACCGCCCGCCGCCTGCCGGAACTCGAGACGCTCGCCCGCGAACTGAAAGACGCGCACGGGGTCAACGTGACGCCGGTCGCCGCCGATATCGGCACGCAGGAGGGGCTCGCCACCATCCTCGCCGCGACCGAGGGTCAGGAGATCGACATCCTCATCAACAACGCGGGCTTCGGCGGGCGCGGACGGTTCGTGGAGCGCCCGCTGGCGGATGACCTCAACATGGTCGACGTGAATATCGTCGCCGTGATGACGCTCTGCCACGCCATCGGGACGCGCATGGTTGCGCGGGGGCAGGGGCGGATCCTGAATGTCGGCTCGACCGCGGGCATGCTCCCCGGACCGCTCCAGGCGACGTATTTCGCGTCGAAGGCCTTCGTGAACAGCTTCAGCCAGGCCTTGGACGAGGAGATGCGCAAGGACGGAGTCACCGTGACCGTCCTCGCGCCGGGCTACGTTGCGACGGATTTCGCCGCCCGCGCCGATCTGGAGGGCACCGCATTGACCAAGGGCGGCAGCACGCCCGATGCCGTCGCCAAGGTCGGGTACGACGCGATGATGAAGGGCAAGCTCGTCGCTATCAACGAAGGCCAGCTCAAGGTCGCGACCCGGCTTCTGGGGCTGCTGCCGCGGCGTCAGGTCCTGAAGATGGCGCGCCGGATGCAGAGCAAATGAGCGCAGGCGCACTGGCCCCCGTGCGCGCCGCCCGCTAGGAAGCCATCCGACAGGAGGTGCCCCATGGCAGACCCCATTCCCTTCGAGGCGCCCGGCCCGGTGGAGCGCGAGAATTCCGACGTGATCTCGGCCATCGAGGACATCCTCGAGGATGCGCGCAACGGCCGGATGTTCATCCTCGTGGATCACGAGGATCGCGAGAACGAGGGCGACCTCGTGATCCCCGCTCAGATGGCCACGCCGGACGCGATCAACTTCATGGCGACCCACGGGCGCGGCCTGATCTGCCTGACGCTGCCGGGTGAGAGGATCGACGCGCTGGGCCTGCCGCTGATGGCGTCGCAGAACTCCTCGCGCCACGAGACGGCCTTCACCGTGTCCATCGAGGCCCGCGAAGGCGTGTCGACCGGCATCTCGGCCCATGACCGCGCCCGCACCGTCAGCGTTGCCATCGACGCCTCCAAGGGGCCGCAGGATATTGCGACGCCGGGCCATGTCTTTCCGCTGCGCGCCCGCGACGGCGGCGTGCTTGTGCGGGCGGGCCATACGGAAGCCGCCTGCGACATCGCGCGGCTGGCCGGGCTGAACCCGACCGGCGTGATCTGCGAGATCATGAAGGATGACGGGTCGATGGCCCGGCTGCCCGACCTCATCGCCTTCGCGCAGTTGCACGGTCTGAAGATCGGGACGATCAGCGACCTCATCTCCTACCGGCGCCGCCACGACAACCTCGTCAACCAGACGGCGAGTCACCCGGTCACGTCGCGGATCGGCGGCGAGTGGCTGATGCGCGTCTTCACCGACGAAACGCAGGGTTCGGAACATATCGTCCTGACCAAGGGCGACATCGCGCAGGCCCCCGTGCTGGTGCGCATGCACGCGATGAACCCCATGGAGGATGCGCTGGGCATCGGCGACAGCGACCTGGCCGGTGCGATGCAGGTCATCGCCGAGGAGGGGCGCGGCGTCGTCGTCCTGTTGCGTGACACCGAGATGAAGCTCGATCCCGGCGGCGTCAGCCCGCAGAAGCTCCGGCAATACGGGCTGGGGGCGCAGATTCTCGCGGCCCTCGGCATCCACGAGATGGAGCTGGTCACCAATTCGGGCACGCCGAAGGTCGTGGGGCTCGATGCCTACGGCCTGACGATCACCGGCACGCGCGCCATCCCCAAGGAGGCCTGAGCGATGGCCGGACATTCCGACAACGTGCTCGACCTGCCCAAATTCGACGAGGCGCCGAAGATCCTGATCGTTATCGCGCCCTACTACGGCGCGATCTCGGCGGCGCAGCTGGTTTCCGCCCGCGCCGTTATCGAACGAGCCGGAGCCACGCATCAAACGATTGAGGTGCCCGGCTCGCTGGAGCTCCCGACTGCCATCGGGATCGCGCATCGGCAGGCGGATTTCGACGGCTACGTGGCGCTTGGCTGCGTGATTCGGGGGCGGACGTCGCATTACGACGTGGTCGTGAACGAGAGCGCGCGGGCCATCGCGACGCTCGGGCTGGCCGGGGCCTGCATCGGCAACGGGATCATCACCGTCGAGAACATGGAACAGGCCGAGGAGCGGGCGGACGCGGACCGGCTGGACACGGCCGGCGGCGCGGCGGCGGCGGCGTTGCACCTGGTCCATCTGCAGCGCGTACTGACGACGGAGACGAAGGGCATCGGCTTCCGGCCCGGCAGCTTCCAGCACGATGCGGCGCGCAAGGGTCCGACGGTCGCCTGAGCGGCGTTTGCGATTTCGAAAGATCTCGCTGCTAGTCCGATGCGCGGGAAGACGTTCCCTGCGGACGAGCATGTGGCGCCGGATGCGGACGCCGCGCCCGATCGTGCGCGCGCCGGCCGACCCGATGCGCCGAACAGTTCCTGAAGATTATTCGTACGAATAATCTCTCCTTTCCTTCGTACGAAGGAAAGGTGCTTGGGCGGCCGCGCAAACCGAACGCGGCGCGGGCCCACGCTCTCGCTTGACCCGCCCCGCGGCGGGCCATAGGTCGCCGCCATGCCGAACACCTCCGCCGACGACCGACGGGCGCTTCGCCGCCGCATGAAATCCGCCGCCCGCCTCTACGCGGTGCAGGCGCTGTTTCAAATGGAGGCGATGGCGCAGACACTCGACTCCGTGCGGGTCGAGTTCGAGGATCATCGCTTCGGCATGGTCACCGACGAGGGCGCCTTCTCGGAAGGCGATGTCGATCTCTTCCGCGCGCTGCTCGAAGCCGCGGTCGCGGAGCAGAACCGGATCGACCAGCTCACCGACCGCGCTCTCGTGGCCAAGTGGCCGCTCGGGCGGATCGACCCGACGCTTCGGGCGGTCTTCCGGGCCGCAGGCGGCGAGCTTCTGGTGACGCAGACGCCGCCCAAGGTCGTGATCAACGAATTCGTCGAAGTCGCACGCGCGTTCTTTCCCGAGGGCAAGGAAGCCGGCTTCGTGAACGCCGTGCTCGACCACATGGCGCGCGAGGCGCGGCCCGAGGCGTTCTAGGCGGGCCGACGCGCGCGACGCGCGGCAAGCACCGTCGCCGTCAGCCCCCAAGTCGCCACCAGAAGCGCGGCCACGCCGGCAAGGAAGAGCGCCAGCGCCTCCGGCACGCCCTCGACCGGCAGGGGCACCGCCGTCGCCCCCGTCACCAGCATCCAGCCCAGCGTCGCCACGCCCCAGCCGATGATCGCCGTCCCCAGCGCCAATCCCAGAAGGCCGACGCCCCGGCCCCTGCGGCGCGCGGGCAGCCGGGCCATGCGGCGCAGCGCCGTGCCCATCCGCGCGGCGTCGTGGCCCATGGCCAGGATGGCCGGGACGAGCACCAGCACGAGCACCATTCCGAAGCCCAGCCCGTAGGCCAGCGTGATGACCGTCGGTCGCAGGAACTGCGCTTGGCTGGACGTCTCATAGAGAAGGGGTGCCAGGCCCAATACCGTCGTCAGCGTCGTCAGGAGCACGGGCCGCAGCCGGTCGCAGACCGCGTCGACGATGGCGGGCCGGATCGCGCGGTCCTGCGCGTATTCGTCCACGGTCGTCACCAGCACGATCGAATCGTTGATGATGATCCCGGTCATCCCGATCAGCCCCACGATCGAGAACATCGACAACGGCACGTCCCAGAACCAGTGCCCCCAGACCGCACCGATCAGACCGAAGGGGATGACGGCCATGATCACGCCCGGTCGCGTCCAGGACGAGAAGATCCAGGCCAGCACCAGATAGATGCCCAGAAGACAGGACACGAGGCCAACGGTCGCGTCGGTCAGGAATTGATTTTCCTGCTCGGCCAGCCCCGAGACACGCCATTCGACCTGCCGGAGCGACGCGATCTCGGGCAGGATCTCCTCGGTCATGATGCTGCTGATCTCGGCGGCGCGCGCGGCGTCGTCCTGGTTCAGCTCGCCCGCCACGCCGACGAACTGGACGCCGTTTTCGCGGTTCACGGACGCGAAGCCCGAGCGCGTCGCGACCGTGACGATATCGGCCAGCGCGACGGCGCCGCCGCCCGACGGGGCCGCGAGGCGCAGCTCGTCGAGGAAGTCGGCCCGGATCTCGCCCTCGGGCAGCTCGACGCGGATCGCGCCGGTGCGCGGCCCATCGGGGAAGGTCGCGGCCTCGATCCCGCCCAATCGGTCGCGCAGCACGCGGCCCAGCGCGTCGATATCGAAACCCAGCGCCTCGCCCTGCGGCGTCAATTCGAGGATCAGTTCGTCCTTGTCATAAGGCAGCGTGTCCTCAAGCCCCGATACTTCGGGGAAGCGGGCCATCGCAATCTTCAGGTCCTCGGCTGCGGCCTTGAGCGAGGCGGAATCGGCGCCGAAGAAATTCACGCCGAGCGCATCGCCGCCAGGCCCGGACCGCCAGCCGCGAAAGCTGATTTCCTCGGTGAGCGGAAGCTGCCGCGCCGTCTCCTGCAACTCGCCGACGAACTGGAAGCTGGAATAGGGGCGCAGATCCGCGTCGATCAGTTCGATCGAGATCGCACCGAGCTGATCGGCGTCCTTCTCGTCCGCCGATGCCAGCGGGCGGCCGGTATTGCCGCCGATCTCGGCGATGACATAGGCAAGCGGGTCGACGCCGTAGCGCTCCGCATAGGCCGCGCCAAGATCGGTTGCGGCGCGCTGTAATTCGCGCATCTGCGCGATGGTGTCGGCGCGGGTGGCGTTGTCGGCCATCGCGAAATTGCCCGTGACCGAGCCGCGCTCGGGGGCGTTGAAGAAGCGCCATTGAACGTCGCCCCGCATGAAGAGCGCCGCTTGCGTGGACAGGAGCACGATCGCGGCCGCCGCGACCGGGTAGCGGGCATGGATGGCGAGGCGGACGAGGGGGCGAAACACCCGCTCGCGCACCCATTCGAAGCCCGAATTGACGGTGGTCGAGACGATGTCGATCCCGTGCCGCGACAGCCGCGACCAGAGCGCCTGCCGGTCGCCGATCAGCCCCGTCAGCCGTGCGAAGGCCAGCGCACCGCCCGCCGCCAGCGGCAGCGCCAGACCGACGGGCGTGAGGCGCGGCCCCGCCTCGCTCAGCCCCAGCCGCCAGGCCACGAAGAGCGCCGTCACCCAAAGGAGGGTCACCGCCGCCACGATGAACACGGTCAGTGCGACGGCCCCCACGGTCGCCCGCGTCCGGTCGAAGCCCTTCGGCTCGCGATGCTTCAGCGCGCCGGCCATGTGATGCGGCAGGATCAGGAAGCACTCGATCAGCGACGCGATCAGCACGACAATCACCGTGAACGGGATATCCGCGATCAGCGATCCGAAGCGGCCGCCGATGGCGACGAGGCCGAAGAACGCGATCACCGTCGTCAGCGTGGCCGAAAAGACCGGTGTGAACATCCGGCGGGCCGCGTTCTCGGCCGCCGTCTCCGGGTTTTCACCCAGCCGTCGGGCGCGGAAATCGGCGTGTTCGCCCACCACGATCGCGTCGTCGACCACGATCCCCAGCGTGATGATCAGCGCGAAGAGCGACACCATGTTGATCGTCAACCCGGCCAGCCACATCAGCGCGATGGCCGAGAACATCGCGACCGGTATGCCCGCGGCGACCCAGAAGGCCGTGCGCGCGTTGAGGAACAGGAAGAGCAGGATCACCACGAGCCCCAGCCCGAGCACGGCGTTGTCCACGAGGATATCGATCCGCCCGGTGATCGCCTCGGTCCGCGTGCGGATGAGGTCGATGCGCACGCCGTCGGGCGCGGCCGCGACGATTTCGGCGGCGACCTCCTCCACCTGCCGTTGCAGCGCGATGGCGTCGCCCTCGGCGCTGCGGTCCACGCGCAGGCTGATGGCCGGGTCGTCGCCGACGAAATATGCCCGGTCGCGGTCCACCCCCTCGGAGGTCACGCGCCCCACATCGCCCACGGTCAGCGCGGTGCCGTCGGCGTCGCGCCGGATCACCACGTCCTCGATCTGGGCGGGATCGCGGCGGTCGGTGCCGGTGCGCACCCTTGCGTTCGCCCCCGAGACATCGCCCGCGGGATCGGCCCGGCTCTGGGCGGCGATAGCCTCCGCGATCTGCGAAAGGGTCACGTCGTAGCGCAGGAGCGCCACGGTCGGCACCTCGACGACGATCTCGGGCGCGGCGACGCCCCGAATGGTTGTCCGCGTGACCCCCGCCGCAAAGAGCCGGGTCGTGAACGCATCCGTCAGCCGCGCCAGCTGATCGACGCCTACGGGTCCGGTCAGGATCACGTCCGTGACTCGGTCGGTCCAGCCGCCCTGACGGACATCGGCGTCCTCGGCCCCGTCGGGCAGCGTCGTCAGCGCGTCCACCGCCGCCTGCACGTCCGCCGCTGCATTCGCCATGTCGCGGCCAGGCTCGAATTCCAGCGTCACCGAGGCCCGGCCCTCGCGGCTGGTGGCACGGCTGTCGGTCACGCCCTCGACGGCGAGGAGCGCGGGCTCCAGTACCTGCACGATCCCCAGGTCGACATCCTCGGCCCCGGCCCCGTCCCAGACCACCGTGACATCCACGTCGTCCACGACCACGTCGGGAAAGAATTGTGCGCGCATATTCGGCAGGGCCAAGGCGCCCGCGGCCAGCATCAGCACCAGGAGGAGGTTCGCCGCCGTCCTGTGGCGCGTGAAGTAGCCGAGGATGCGCATCAGCCGCCCGACCGCGCTTCGAGACGCTGGACCATCTCGGCGGGCACTTCGGCCTCGTCCAGCCGCGCGAGCATCCGGGCCTTCACCGGGTCGGGCAGGCGGGTGTTGGCCTCGACCACGGCCTTGAGGCGGCTGCGGGTCTCATCGTCGAGCGTCACCATCTCGTCGGGTTCGGGCGGGGCGCCGTCGCGCAGCGGCCGGACGCGGATGCCCGCGCCCAGCGCCGGGCCGCGTTCGGCCACGACCTCGCGCCCGTCGATCTCGCCGCGGACCAGCACGTCGTCGCCCTGCCGCCGCAGGAGCGTGACGTCGACTGTCTCCAGCCGGTCCTCCGCGCCGAGCACCAGCACGGTGCCCTGGGCCGACAGCGCCGTCGACGGCAGAAGGACCGCGTCGGCCAGCGCCGGCTCCTCGACCTCGACCCGGACGAAATCGCCGGGCCGAAAACCCTCGGCCCCGGTCAGGCGCGCAAAGACCAGTCGCCCGGTCTGTCCTTCGCCGACGGCCGGGCTCTCGCGCGTGATGGTGCCCGCGGCCTCCAACAGCAGGCCCTGCACGTCGAGCACCGCGCGTACGGGCGCTCCGACCAGGGCGCCGGTTTCCGAAAGGAGCCGCGCGTGCTGTGCGGCAGAAAGACGGAACGCCACCTCCAGCTCGGAGGGATCTATCAGCGTCGCGACCTGCTCGTTGGGGTTTACCAGCCCGCCGCGCAGCACCGACACGTCCGAGAGCTGGCCCGCGAATTCCGCCCGGAGCGAGCGGTCGTCTAGGTCGCGCTCGGCCTGGGCCACCGCGATCCGGCCGCGCTCGACCGAGAGGCTCGCGGCGTCGATCCGGGTCTCGGCCTGCGCGATGGCGCCTTGGCGCGACAGGATCGTCTGTTCGGCCGCCGAAAGCGCCAGCTCCGCGGCCTCGACGGCGGCCGTCGAGCCGACGCCGCGTTGCGACAGGTCGGCCTGCCGTCCCACGGCCTGGCGCTGCAGGTCGCGCTGCGCCTCGGCCCCGGCCAGCTCGGCCCGCGCGAGCTCCAGGCCCCGGCGCGCGTCGCGCAGCTCGGCCTCGGCCCCGCCGAGATCGGCGCGGGCCACGGAGAGGTCGGCCTCGGCCGCACTCGGGTCGATCTGCAGAAGGTCCTGCCCGGCCTCGACCGTGCCGCCCTCCTCGAAGCCCTCGGCAAGCGCCACGACGCGCCCCCCGACCGGGGCGCGCAGCTCCAGCACCCGGCGGGCGCGGACCTCGCCGAAGGCGGTCAGCGTCGGGACGATGCGCCGGGCCTCGGCGGTGACGACATTGGCGGCCAGCACGCGCTCGCGGGCTGGCGGGCCATCCCCGTCGCGCGCGGCGCGGTCCTCGAGCGCCGACAGCGTGATCTGTGCCGCCCAGCCCAAAAGGCCCACCGTCAGCGCGGCGAGGAAGAGGGCGGTCAGGCTGCGACCGAGAAAGCGCATGTCATCTCCGGGTTCCGTACCGCTTTATAGATAATGCGACCGCTGCGTTATCCAAAGTCACACGCAGGCGCGCGTCACTTCCGTCGCAGGTGCTCGTCGAGACGCGGCATGATCTCGACGAAGTTGCAGGGCATGTGCCGGTAGTCGAGCTGGTGGACGAGGATCTCGTCCCAGGCGTCCCGACAGGCCGAGGGCGAGCCGGGCAGTGCGAAGAGATACGTCCCCTGCGCCACCCCCGCGCAGGCGCGTGACTGCACCGCGCTCGTCCCGATCTTCTTCACGCTGACAATGGTGAACATCGTGGCGAAGGCGTCGATCTCCTTCTCGTAGACGTCGCGATGCGCCTCGACCGTGACATCGCGCCCTGTCAGGCCCGTGCCCCCGGTCGAGATCACGACATCGACCCCGTCTTCGCCGCACCAGCGGTTCAGATGCTCGCCGATGGCCACCCGGTCGTCGGGACAGATCGCGCGATCGGCCAACACGTGCCCGGCGGCCTCCAGCCGCGCGACCAGGGTGTCGCCCGACCGGTCGTCCTCGGGCGTCCGCGTGTCGGACACCGTCAGGACGGAGATGCGGCAGGGCAGGAACGCGCGCTCGGTCATGTCTTCGATGTTCCTCAAATATGCCGGGGGGTGCGGGGGGCTGGCCCCCCGCCCGGTCGCCGCATCCCCGATGCGGCGATCCGTCGGATCAACGGTCGAAGTCCTTCGCCGAATGGCGCTCGGGCAGCTTCAGGCTCTCGTCGTCGCCGAAGGTCCGGTTCACCATTCGGCCCCGGCGCACGGCGGGCCGCGCGTCGATCCGCTTGGCCCATTCCATGACGTGCTCGTATTCGTGAACCGCCAGGAACTCGGCCGCCTCGTAGAGCCGCCCGAGGCAAAGCTGGCCGTACCAGGCCCAGATGGCCATGTCGGCGATGGAATAGTTGCCCGCCATCCACTCGTTATCCTCGAGATGCTGGTCGAGCACGTCGAGCTGGCGCTTGGCCTCCATCGCGTAGCGGTCGATCGGATATTGCAGCTTTTCGGGCGCGTAGGCGTAGAAATGGCCGAAGCCGCCGCCGAGGAACGGGGCCGAGCCCATCTGCCAGAACAGCCAAGACAGCATCTCGGGGCGCGACTCGCCCAGGAACGCGCGGTGCCGTTCGGCGAGGTGAAGCATGATCGCGGCACTCTCGAAGACGCGGACATTGGCGCCCTTGGTGCGGTCGAACAGCGCGGGAATCTTCGAGTTCGGGTTCACGTCCACGAAGCCCGTCGAGAACTGGTCACCCTCCGAGATGTCGATGAGCCAGGCGTCGTATTCGCAATCGTGCCCGGCCTCCAGAAGCTCCTCCAGAAGCACCGTCACCTTCACGCCATTGGGGGTCGCCAGCGAATAGAGCTGCAGCGGGTGCTCGCCGACGGGCAGGTCCTTGTCGTGCCGCGCGCCGGCCGTGGGGCTGTTGATGTTGGCGAACTTGCCGCCGGAGACGGTATTTTCCCAGACGGCGGGGGGCGAGTAGGTCATCGGTGATCCTCGGTCGTAGACGTGGCCCGTAACAGGTAGCACCGCGCCGCCGGGGTCAATGCGCAGCCGCCCGCGCCGCGCGGGGGAGGTCAGCCGCGCAGCCGCGCCGCGAGCGACAGAAGATCGGCCCAGGCGTCCCGCTTGGCGGCCGGCTGGCGCAGGAGATAGGCCGGGTGCAGCATCGGGAGCGCCGGTCGCCCCTCGGCCTCGGCCCAGTGCCCGCGCATTCGCGTGATGCCCTTGCGCCCCAGCAGCGCGTCGCAGGCATGGTTTCCCATCAGCACGAGGATCTCGGGGTCGGCCAACGCGATGTGACGCCGCACGAAGGGCAGCATCATCGCCGTCTCCTCGGGCTCGGGGTCGCGGTTCGACGGCGGCCGCCAGGGGAGGACGTTGGTTATATAGACCGCGTCGCCTGCCTCGCTGTCGCGCGACATGCCGATGGCGGCCAACATCCGGTCCAGAAGCTGCCCCGCCTGTCCGACGAAGGGGCGCCCCGCGCGATCCTCCTCACGGCCCGGTGCCTCGCCCACGATCATCACGCGCGCCGCGGGGTCGCCGTCGGAGAAGACGAGGTTGCGCGCGCCAAGCCGCAGGTCGCACCACGGATAGGCTGCCAGCGCGGCCTGAAGTGCGGCCAGGTCACCTGCCTCGGCCGCCATGCGCTCGGCCTCCGCCACGGGATCGGAGGCGGCGGGCGCGACCCTCGGTGCGGCGGTGGCGTCGGACGCTGCGGCGGCGGATGCGGCGGGCGGCATCCGCTCGGGCAGGGCGTAGCGGTTCAGCGGCATCTCCCCGATGGCCTCGTCGCAGCCCATCTCGAGCTGCCATTCCAGCATGGCGCGCGCGGTCAGGGGATCGAGATCGTCGAGCATGACGCACCCCTAGCGCGGATGGCGGCGCGCCGGAAGGGTGCCCGCCGCCTTGCGCCCGCCGCCGATCGCTGCACCATGGGCGGCATGGATCACTTGGCCGTCATCGCCGATATCCACGGCAACGTGGATGCCCTGACGGCCGTCCTGGCCGAGATCGACAGGCGCGGGATCGCGCGGATCGTGAACCTCGGCGACCACGCCAGCGGCCCGCTCGCCGCCGCCGAGACGATGGCCTTGCTGCGGACCCGCCCGATGCAGGCGATCCGCGGCAATCATGACCGCTATCTCACGACCCTGGATCCGGCGGCGATGGGCGCGTCCGACGCCCACGCCCATGCCGAGCTGACCGAGGCCGATCTCGCCTTGGCTGCGCGCGCTGCCGGCCACTCTGTCCGTGGCGCCCGGAATCCTCGCCTGCCACGGCACGCCCGAGGATGACGAGATCTACCTGCCCGAGCGGGTCGATCGCGCGGGCGTCGTCGCACCGCGCCCGGCGGGCGAGGTCGCGCAACTGGTCGCTGGGCAGGAGGCCTCGCTCGTGCTCTGCGGTCATACGCATCTGCCGCGTCGCGTCGACCTGCCGGACGGGACGATCGTTCTCAATCCCGGCAGCGTCGGCTGCCCGGCCTATACCGACGACATGCCCGTCCCCCACGCCGTCGAGACCGGCACACCCGCCGCCGCCTGGGCCGAGATCCGGCGCGGGCCGGAAGGCTGGCGGACGTCGGTCCATCACGTTCACTACGATGCGACGCGGATGATCGCGTTGGCCCAGGCGGCCGGGCGGCCAGAATGGGCCGGGCGCTCGCGACGGGCCGCATCGCAGGCGGGGCTTGATCGCCGCCGTCCCGCGCCGCACAAGCGCGGTCATGTTCACCCAACGCCACCTCCTCGGGATCGAGCCGCTGCACCCGGTCGAGATCACCACGCTGCTCGACCGCGCCGACCACTACGCCGAGGCGACGCGGGCCGGAACCAAGCATGGCGACGCGCTGGCGGGGCTGACGCAGATCAACATGTTCTTCGAGAACTCCACACGCACGCAGGCGAGCTTCGAGATCGCGGGCAAGCGGCTCGGGGCGGACGTGATGAATATGGCGATGCAGGCCTCGAGCCTGACCAAGGGCGAGACGCTGATCGACACCGCGCTGACGCTGAACGCCATGCGCCCGGACATCCTCGTGGTGCGCCATCCTCATTCGGGCGCGGTCAACCTTCTGGCCGAGAAGGTGAACTGCGCCGTCCTCAACGCGGGCGACGGGCGGCACGAGCATCCGACGCAGGCCCTGCTCGACGCGCTGACCATCCGCCGCGCCAAGGGCCGTCTGCACCGTCTGACGGTGGCCATCTGCGGCGACATCGCGCACAGCCGCGTCGCACGTTCGAATCTGCTTCTGCTGGGCAAGATGGAGAACCGCGTCCGCCTTGTCGGCCCGCCCACGCTGATGCCGGCGGAGGTGTCCGAACTCGGCGTCGAGGTCACCGACGACATGGCCGAGGGCCTGGCCGATGCGGATGTTGTGATGATGCTCCGCCTCCAGCGCGAGCGGATGGATGGCGGCTTCATCCCGTCCGAGCGCGAGTACTACCATCGCTACGGTCTCGACGCGGCCAAGCTGGCCCATGCCAAGCCCGACGCGATTGTCATGCATCCGGGGCCCATGAACCGCGGCGTCGAGATCGACGGGACGCTGGCCGACGACATCAACCGCTCGGTCATCCAGGAGCAGGTCGAGATGGGCGTCGCCGTCCGCATGGCCGCGATGGACCTTCTGGCGGCGAACCTGCGGGCGCAGACCGGATAGCTCGCCGGAGGGCCGCGCCCTGTCTTGACGCGGACGAGCGGAACGCTTCACGCCTCGTTCATCGCTCGGCCCCCGGCGCATCCGCTACGCGCTGACCGACCGGGGGGCCTACGCGGTGACCCGCTGGTTGGCCCCGGAGCCGACGCGGATCGCCCCCGATGCCGAGGCGATCCCCATGATCGACTGGCCCAGCTGCGGCGTTCACTTCGTCAACCGGGCCGAGCGGGACACTGACGGCGAGACATCGCCCACTGCTCGGTTTCGCCACGCTGGACGGCCCCCGCGCGGTCTACGATCTGGCACTCCGCGCGGTGGCATCCGAACCCTGACGCGGGCTCGTGCGTTGGGTGACCGGAACACCCGCACCCCACGAGGCCCGACATGACCCTGACGCTGCCCCCGAACGACCCGCGCATCCACGTCTTCTCCGTCTCCGACGGCCCCCTGCGCCTTGCGCATCAGACCTACCTGTCGCAGTTGACCGACCCGCCCGCCGATGCCCTGCCGCTGGAGACGGCGCTGGGCGCGTCGGTCGACGCGACCTATGCCGAGGTCTTCGCGATCTCGGATATCGCGCCGATGACGCTTCGCGACTACCTGGCGCAGGCCCATGACATTCCCGCCGACGCGCTCTCCGCCGACGCCGCCCGGCTGGACGCGCTCTCGGGCGACGTGGTCGTTCTGGCGCCTCGTGCGGTCGAAGGTGTCACGACGCTGACCCCGCGCCCCGAGCTGACCCATATCGGCAGTTACGGCACCGCGCAGGCCGATGACACGCCCGTCACCCTGCCGCCCGCCGCGCGCGAGCCCCGCATCGCCACACCCGGTGCCGCGACCGGAACGCCGCTCCAGCAGAAGACGATCGTCTGGATCATTCTGGGCGCGCTCGTGCTGGCCGGTCTGCTGGTCGCACTCCTCTGAGGCGTTGCGCGGCGGGCGCGCCCCCGCTAGCACCGGCGGCATGGCCGCCACGCTCTTCACCAACGCCCGCCTGATCGACCCCGTCGCGGGCACCGACACCCGCGGCGACCTCCGGATCGAGGCAGGGCGTATCGCCACCGCCGGCCCCGCGGCCGAGGTGATCGATTGCCGGGGGCGGTGCCTGGCGCCCGGTCTGGTGGATGTCGGCGTCAAGGTCGGTGAGCCGGGCGAGCGCCACAAGGAGAGCTTTCGCACCGCTGGCGCGGCCGCCGCGGCAGGCGGCGTCACGACCATCGTCTGCCGCCCCGACACCCAGCCGCCGATCGACAGCCCCGAGATGCTGGACCAGGCGCGCGCCCGCGCCGCCGACGCCCCGGTACGCGTTCGGCACATGGCCGCCCTGACGCGGGGCCGCGCCGGGCGCGAGATGGTCGAGATCGGGTTCCTCATGGATGCCGGCGCGGTCGCCTTCACGGACGGCACCCATGTCACCGCCGACACCAAGGTTCTGACCCGCTGCCTGACCTATGCGCGGTCGCTGGGCGCGCTGGTGATCGGGCATCCGCAGGATCCGGGTCTCTCGGCGGGGGCCGCGATGACATCGGGCAAGTTCGCCTCGCTGCGCGGCCTTCCGGGCGTCTCGCCCCTGGCCGAGCGGCTGGGGCTGGAGCGCGACCTTGCGTTGGTCGAGGCCACCGGCGCGCGCTGGCATGCCGACCAGATCACCAGTGCCGTGGCCTTGCCCGCGCTGCGTCGTGCGCGGGACGCGGGCCTCGACACGACGTTCGGGACCTCGATCCATCACCTGACGCTCAACCTGATGGACGTCGCCGACTACCGCACCTTCTTCAAGCTGGTCCCGCCCTTGCGCGAGGAGACGGATCGCATCGCCATCGCCGAGGCCCTGGCGACGGGCGAGATCGACATCGTCTCGTCGATGCATACGCCGCAGGACGAGGAATCGAAGCGCCGTCCCTTCGAGGAGGCAGCCCCCGGTGCCGTCGGCCTCGAGACGCTGCTGCCCGCCGCCCTGCGCCTCGTCCATGCGGACATGATCGACCTTCCGACGCTCTGGCGCGCGATGTCGACGGCCCCCGCCCGCCGCCTCGGGCTGGAGGGCGGAACGCTGGCGGCGGGCGCACCCGCCGATCTCGTCCTCTTCGATCCCGACGCGCCCTTCGTCCTCGACCGCTGGACGATGGCGTCGAAGTCGAAGAACACGCCCTTCGACGGCGCCCGGATGCAGGGCCGCGTCCTCGGCACATGGGTCGGCGGCACTCGCGTCCACGGCGAGGCGCCCGCCCATGCCTGAGATCGTCACACCCCCCGTCCTCCTCGCGCTGACGGCGCTTCTGGCCTATCTCCTCGGGTCGGTGCCGTTCGGGATCGTCATGGCGCGGCTATTCGGGCTGGGCGACCTGAGGGCCATCGGGTCCGGCAATATCGGCGCGACCAACGTCCTGCGGACGGGCTCGAAGCCCGCGGCGCTCCTGACGCTGATCGGCGACGCGGGAAAGGGCGGGGCGGCCGTGCTCGTCGCGCGCGCGCTTCTGGCCGAGGACGCGGCCCAGCTCGCGGGCTTCGCGGCCTTCCTTGGGCACTGCTTCCCCGTCTACCTGCGCTTTCACGGCGGCAAGGGCGTCGCGACCTTCCTCGGCACGCTGCTGGCGTTGGCCTGGCCGCTGGGCCTCGCGGCCTGCGCGACCTGGCTCGCGGTGGCCGCGGCGCTGCGGATGTCCTCGCTCGCGGCCCTCGTGGCGGCGGCTTCGACCCCGCTCTGGGCCTTCTGGATCGATCCGCGCGCGGCCCTGCTCTGCGCGGCCCTGGCGGCCCTCATCTTCTATCGCCACGCCGCCAATATCCGCCGCATCGCCGCCGGGACCGAGCCGAAGATCGGGCAGAAGTGACCTTCGCCGTCCGACCGGGTCCGCGCCCGCCGGACTTTGACAGCCGCGCGTCCTCTGGCATCATCGCCCGCGTTTGGCTGGGAGCATGACATGACCTTTTCGGAATCCGTGCGCACGGTTCTGCAACAGAAATACGCCACCTTCTCGGGGCGCGCGTCCCGTTCGGAATTCTGGTGGTTCGCGCTGTTTTCTTTCATCGGCGGCGTGGTCGCCAGCCTGATCGACGGCGTCATCTTCGGAAGCGACAACGGCGGCATCGTGAACGGGCTCTTCACGCTGGCGATCATCGTGCCGTCGCTGGCGGTGGGCGCGCGGCGCCTGCACGATACCGACCGCACCGGGTGGTGGCTGCTGATCTGGCTGGTGCCTTTGATCGGGTGGATCGTCCTGATCGTGTTCTGGGTCCTGCGCGGCACCGATGGAGAGAACCGCTTCGGCCCCCCGCCGCACGTCGCGCCGCGCCTGGATCACGCGTCGGCCGGGCCGATCTCGTCCAGCTCGATCCCCAGGGTCGACCGCTGAGCGACGCGATCCGCGCCGCCGACCGTCTGAACGCGCTTCCGGTCGGGGGATTTCGGGGGCGTGCGCTGGGGCGTGACTGGCTGGTGACGCGCGCGCTCCATGCGGGCGGCGCATCCGAGAAACTGGTGGCGCGCAGCCTCGACGGCGCGGATTACGTCTCGCTCAACCTTTACCGGTTGGAGGCGGGGCCGCGGCTGCGCCCCTGCGAAATGCCCGCAGCCAAGGTGATGGCCTTTCTCGACGACCTGTCGGTGACGCCCGCCCCTCAGTAGCTCCGCTCGGCATAGATCCGGTCAAGATCGCCGCCCCACTTGCCGTGATAGTCGTCGAGAAGCTCGTCGGCGGGCACCTTGCCGGTCTCGACACTCTCCTTGAGGGCGTTGAGGAAGTGGGTCTCGTCGGGCACCAGCCCGCCGGCCCCGGCCTTGCCCCGCGCCACGAGACCGGCTTCCGCGATGGCGAGGCATTCGCGCGCGAGATCGTGCATCCTGACGCCGTTCGCCTCGGCCTGCAGCCCATCTTCGCTGGCCGCCACACGGAGCGCCAACCGCGTCTCCTGATCCCAATTCTTGGCCAGGTCCCAGGCCGCGTCGAGCGCGCTTTCGTCGTACATCAACCCGACCCAAAAGGCCGGCAGCGCGCACAGCCTGCGCCACGGCCCGCCATCGGCGCCGCGCATCTCCATGTATTTCTTGATCCGCGCCTCGGGGAAGAGCGTCGTCAGGTGGTCCGCCCAGTCCGACAGCGTTGGCACCTCGCCCGGCAGCGCGGGCAGCTCGCCCCGCATGAAATCGCGGAACGACATGCCCAGCGCGTCGATATACGTGCCGTCGCGGTAGACGAAATACATCGGTACATCGAGCGCGTAGTCGGCCCAGCGCTCGAACCCCATCCCGTCCTCGAAGACGAAGGCGGGGATGCCGGTGCGCGCGGGGTCGAGATCGCGCCAGACGCGCGCGCGCCAGGACTTGTGGCCGTTGGGCTTGCCCTCGAAGAAGGGCGAGTTGGCAAAGAGCGCGGTCGCCACCGATTGCAGGCTGAGGGCGACGCGCAGCTTCTTGACCATGTCCGCCTCGGAGGCGAAGTCGAGATTCACCTGCACCGTCGTCGTGCGACGCATCATGACCTTTCCCATGGTGCCCACCTTGTCCATGTAGGCGTCCATCAGCTTGTAGCGGCCCTTGGGCATCAGCGGCATCTGGTCGTGGGTCCAGACCGGCGCGGCGCCCAGCCCGATGAACTTCACGCCGATCTCGTCGGCGATGCTGCGCACCTCGCGCAGGTGGTCGTTCACCTCGTCGCAGGTCTGATGGATGGTCTCGACCTGCGCGCCCGACAGCTCGAGCGCGCCGCCCGGCTCGAGCGAGACATTGGCGCCGCCCTTCTCGAGCCCGATCAGGTGGCCGCCCTCCTCGACCGGGGTCCAGCCGAAGCGGTCGCGCAGCCCGGCGAGCACGGCGTGGATCGAGCGGTCGCCGTCATAGGGCAGCGGCTTCAGGGTATCGACGCAGAAGCCGAACTTCTCGTGCTCGGTGCCGATGCGCCATTCGTCCTTGGGCTTGCAGCCGGAGGCCATGTATTCGACCAGTTGCGCGGGGTCGGTGATCGGACCGCCGCCGGATTGGGGAATGGACATGGGGCAGGGGCCTTTCAGTCGCGTCTCGCCCCGGACGAGTGAGCGCCGGGCGGGATCAAGTCAAGGCGGCCGCGTCTTGCCTGCGCCACAAGATCGCGAGGCCGGGTGTGCGCCCCTGCACCGCGCGGACCATCGCGCCGCCGTCGAAGCCGGGCAGCGGGGCCAGCGCGTCGAGCAGCATCTCGGCGCCCTTCGCGCCCTCGGGGATGAAGACCGCGCCGCCCGAGACCGGGGTCAGCCGCCAGAACGCCTCGCCCCCGGGCGAGCGGCGGAACGCGAGCTCGGCCAGCTCGTCCAGCGCGACCGTGCCGCCCATGACCGGCCCGAGATAGGTGATGCGGCCCTCGACCACCTCGACGATGCCCGGCGCTTCGGCCTCGGTGCGGAACCGCGCGTGGCGGATGCCCGACAGCGCCAGCACGGCGCCAACCAGCACCAGCGCGATGCCGAACAGCGCGGGCAGACCCGATGATGTCGCCACCAGCCAGCCGCCCCAGAGGATCGCCGCGCCACCCAGCACCGCCTCGCGCCAGCGCAGGATCGTCGCGGTGGCTTCGGGGCGGATCATCGGGGCACCTCGGGGCGGTCGTCATAGGGCGCGCGCACCGGGGGCGGCAGGGGGCCGCCGAGATCGTGCAGCGCGACGGGCGCCGCGTCGGGCGCCTCCATCTGCCAGATGTGGCCGCCCGCGGTGACGTGCAACCCGTCGCCCCAGGGCTCGGCCCAGTCCCAGTCGGGCTGGGGCCTCGCTGCACCGGAGGGATCGACGAGCTCGTAGCGCGCCGCGATCTGTGCGCGGCCTTCGGCTCCGAGCGCGAAACGCTGCCGCAACCGCCAGCTCCCCGCGAGGTCGCGGGTCAACACCGCATCGTAGCCCGTGCCCGAGACATGGACCCAACCGCGGCGCACGAGCTTGGCCACCTGGAGTTCGCCCATGTGAAAGCCGTCGGTCGAGGTCGGATAGGCCATCGGGTCGTCGGTAATTCGGAGCTCGCGCGGGGCGTCGGACAGGGGGCCCGTCCCGTTGAGCCAGAGCGCGCCGTCCGCCGTGAAGGCCCCGCCGCCATGCCAGCCATCCGTTTGCGCCACCTGCGCGATGGCGTGGAGATAGGGCGCGCGGCTGACCACCGTGCGATAGCCGGTCGCCCCGCCATCCACGAGATAGACCAGATGCGCGCCGTCGGGCGCGAGATCCGAGCGGAAGGGAAAGATCCGCCCGTCGAGCCATTGCCCGAAGGTTATCGCCCCCGTGGCGCGGTTCCAGCCCCAGCTTGCGGCACGATGCGACGGGCCGCGCCGGAGGACGACCGCGTGGTGGCTATCCGTCGCGGTCAGCACAAGGAGGCGCGGCGCGCTCACCAGTCGCCCCGCGCCGATTGCCAAAGCGTCAGGGCCGCGACCGCCGCCGTGTCGGCGCGCAGGATTCGGGGGCCGAGCGCGATCGGCGCAGCCTGCGGCATGGCGCGGATGCGTGCGCGTTCCGCCTCGGCGAACCCGCCTTCGGGTCCGATCAGGATCGCCGCGGGCGCCGGCGGGATCGGCGCCGGCGCGCCTGCCCCGGACCAGTCGGGATCGTCCGACAGCGCCTCGTCCGCGAAGATCAGCGCGCGGCCCTCGGGCCAGCCATCCAGCAGCCGGTCCAGCGTGACCAGCTCGGCCACCTCGGGGACGAAGGTGCCGCCGCATTGCTCGGCCGCCTCGACGGCATGGGCCTGAAGGCGGTCGCGGCGGATGCGTTCGGAATTGGTGAACCGCGTAATGACGGGCAAAATGCGCGCGGCCCCCAACTCGGTCGCCTTCTCGACGATGAAGTCCGTCCGGGCCTTCTTGATCGGCGCGAAACATAACCAGAGGTCCGGCGGATCGCGCTGCGGTGCCACTTGGTCTTCGCAGGTCAGGACGCCGCCTCGCTTCGACACCGTCTCGATCCGCGCGCGCCACGCGCCAGATGCGCCGTCGAACACTGTCAGCGTGTCGCCCGGCCCCAACCGCATCACGCCCGAGAGGTAATGCGCCTGCGCCTTCTCGATCCCGACCGATTGCCCCGCCCCGAGCGGACCGGCTATGTGCAGCCTGACCTTGCTGTCCATCGGGGGCCCTCCATGACCGACACGTCCGATCAAGGACAGGTGGCCGACGCCGTCAAGGGCAACTGGGTCGACACCCGTGCCCCGGCCTGGTCGCGGCCCTTTCTGCGGCTGAGCCGCGCCGACCGTCCGATCGGCACGTGGCTCCTGCTGCTGCCGTGCTGGTGGGGGCTGACGCTGGCCGTCGCGGCGACCGGGTTCCGGCCGGTCGCGATCTGGATCGCGCTGGGCTGTGCCATCGGCGCGTTCCTGATGCGCGGCGCGGGCTGCACCTGGAACGACATCGCCGACCGCGACATCGACGCCTCCGTCGCGCGCACCCGGTCGCGGCCGATCCCATCGGGGCAGGTGGGGGTGCGGGGCGCGCTGACCTGGCTTGCGGCGCAGGCGCTCGTGTCCTTCGCGATCCTCCTGACCTTCAACGGGTCTGCCATCGCGCTGGGCATCCTCTCGCTCCTGCCGGTGGCGGTCTATCCCTTCGCCAAGCGGTTCACATGGTGGCCGCAGGTCTTCCTCGGGCTGGCATTCAACTGGGGCGCGCTCCTGGCCTGGACGGCCCATACCGGCAGCCTCGGCTGGCCGCCGGTGCTGCTCTACCTGGGCGGCATCGCCTGGACGCTGTTCTACGACACGATCTATGCCTACCAGGACGTCGAGGACGATGCGCTGATCGGTGTGAAGTCCACCGCCCGACGCTTCGGCGACACGCCCGCGCCGTGGCTGCGCGGCTTTCTCGTGACGACGGTGCTCCTGATCTCGGGGGCGGTGCTTCTGGCGCTCGATCCGGTGCCCGCTCTGGTGGCGCTGGTCGGGGTCTGGGCGATGGGCTGGCATCTGGCGTGGCAGTTGGCCCGGCTCGACATCACGGATCCGGCGCTCTGTCTGACGCTCTTTCGCGCCAACCGGACGACCGGCCTGATCCCCCTGCCGTTTTTCGCCATCGCGGCATTGCTTTGATTGTGCCCGGCGTGGGCCGGGTCTATCACGCAGGCGGGGACGGACAGGATACGCATGAGCCGCAGGACGACGATCGCCACATCCGCCGCATTCGTGCTGGCCGCCGCTGGCGCGGCGAGTGCCGCATGGCTGGCCGCCGGCGTGATCGAGGAGCGTTCGCGCAACGCGGTCGCCGCGACCCTCGCGACGGCGGAGATGGGCTGGGCCGGGGTCGAGACCGACGGCCTCCAGCTGATCCTCACCGGCGTCGCCCCGAGCGAACCTGCCCGCTTGCGTGCCGTGACCCGCGCCGGAACGGTGGTCGACCCCCGCCGGATCGTCGACGGCATGGATGTCGAGGCGTCCGAGCCGGTCGCCGCCCCGCGCTTCTCGCTCGAGATCCTGCGCAACGAGACAGGCGTGTCGCTGATTGGCCTCGTGCCCAGCGCGGGCGGGCCCGAGATGCTGTCCGAACTGCTGGCCGAGCTGAACGCCAACATGGCGCTCGACGTCACCTCGATGGTCGAGAATGCCGACCACCCCGTGCCGCCCGCCTGGGACGAGACGCTGCGCTTCGCCTTCGCCACGCTCGAGGGCCTGCCGCGCTCGAAGATCAGCATCGTGCCGGGCCGCATCTCGGTCACAGCCGTCGCCGACAGCGCCGAGCAGAAGGCGCGGCTCGAGACCGAGCTGGCGCGCGCGCGCCCCGAGACGGTCGCGCTGGAGCTGGAGATCGCGGCCCCGCGCCCGGTCATCACGCCCTTCACGCTGCGCTTCGTGATGCCCGACGGGGCCGCACCGCGCTTCGATGCCTGCGCCGTCGACAGCGCCGAGGCCCGGACACGGATCCTTGCCGCTGCCGGTGATGCCGGGTTCGAGGGCAAGGCGCGCTGCGAGATCGGGCTGGGGGTGCCCTCGGCCTCCTGGGGGGAGGCGGCGGCCCTGTCGATCCGCGCGCTGGCCGAGCTGGGCGGCGGGTCGGTCACGCTCTCGGATGCGGATGTCACGCTGGCGGCGCATGAAGGCACGCCGCGCGACCCCTTCGACCGCATCGTCGCCGAGCTGGAGACCGCGCTGCCGGACATCTTCGCGCTGACCGCCGTCCTGCCCGAACCGGCCGATGCCGACGGCACCGGCACGGCGTCCGGCACGCCCGAATTCGTCGCCACGCTTTCGCCCGAGGGGCAGGTGCAGCTGCGCGGACGGCTTTTCGACGAGGCGCAGGAGAACGCCGTTCTCAGCTACGGGCGCGCGCTGTTCGGCGTGCAGCGCACCTATATCGCGACCCGCAACGACGCGACCTTGCCGCAGGGCTGGCCTGCGCGCGTGCTCGCCGGGCTCGACGCGCTGTCGCGGGTCGAGAACGGCTCGGTCGTGATCCGCCCCGACCTCGTGGTGATCCGCGGGATCACCGGCAACCCGCGCGCCGAGGCGGATATCTCGGGTCTGCTGTCGTCGAAGCTTGGCGCCGAAGCCGAATACCGGATCGAGGTCGACTACCGCGAGGAGCTGGACCCTGTCCTGAACATCCCCACGCCCGAGGAATGCGAAGCCGAGCTGAACGCCATCCTGGTCGAGCAGAAGCTGACCTTCGCACCCGGCGAGGCCGTAATCGAGGAGGCGGGCGACGGACAGCTCTCGCGGCTGACGTCGAAGCTCGACGACTGCAAGCGCGCCGCCTTCGAGATCGGCGGCCACACCGACAGCCAGGGCCGCGAGGAAATGAACCTCTCGCTCAGCCAGCAGCGCGCCGAGGCCGTCCGCGCCGCCCTCCTGTCGCGCGGCGTGCCGCCCTCGCAACTGGTCGCGACGGGCTTCGGCGAGGCCGATCCGATCGCCGACAACGACACCGAGAGCGGCCGCGAGGCGAACCGTCGCATCACGTTCACCCTGCTCGGCCGCCGCGATGCCGACGCGCCCTCGCCGCTGCGCGAGCGGGCGACGGCCGCCGAGACCGAAGGATCCACCGAATGAACCGCACTGAATTCGTCATCGCCATCGCGGTGATCCTCTTCGTCGCCTTCGTGCTGGGCTGGTTCGCGTCCTGGCTGGTCTACCGCTTCAGCCGGGTGACGACCTCGGACGTGGCCGAGCTGGAGGACATGGCCAAGTCGCTGCACGAGGCCGAGGAACAGCGCGACGAGGCGATCACCTACCTGCAATACCGCGAGCAGGAGCTGTCGACCAAACTCAGCCAGACCGAGGCCGAACTGAAGGCCACGATGGACGGTTTGCGCGAGGCCCGGCAGGAGGCCTCGGAGCTGCGCGGCTATATCGAGTCGCTGAACGCGTGAGGGGCTCGGACTCCGAAATAGCGGCTAAGCGGACAAAGCGGACCTTCACAGCGTTAGATCGAAGGTCCGTTTAGTGCGTAAACTCACAAAAAAGTCTTGTCCGCCCAAGCACTTGTGTGATAGCCGGTCGGAAATCGGAGTAAATGATGAAAGTACGGCTTTCAGAACGAGATACCTGGACCAACGCCCTAGCGGGGTGCGTGGACTAGGTATGCGCATCCTCCAAGGTTAGGTTTGCGAAAACCTTTCTCTCAGGGCGGCACCTTCAGGTAGCCGCCTTTTTTGTTTCAAAAACCCAAGGAGATCAGAGCTGTGTCCAATCAGCTATTGGAAGAACCTGACGATACAGTGGAGACCGCGCACAACTGCGCGGTCTCCCTGATCTCATCTTCACGCATACGACACCAGCGTTCTGTTCCGACATTGCCGCCTTCGGCAGTGAATACAGAAGAATTGCCTTAACTTATTGATTTAAAATAATAAATTGACGCTCACCGCTCGCCCGATGTATGAAGCTCTCATCTGCTCTGGGGCGTTCGTCGAGTGGTCAGGACATTCGTCTTTCTAACGGAGAACACGGGTCCGAAACCCGTACGCCCTACCAAGCAGATTGCGGTCGCGTAGCTCAATGGGAGAGCACCGGATTGTCTATCCGGGTGTTGCGGGTTCGAGTCCCGTCGCGACCGCCACGCGCTCTAATCCTAACCGAAGCTTGTGGTTCCGTCCCCGAGACCAACATTCGCCGCACTGCGGAAGTTCAGCACTTTGGGCTCGAACCCGACCTCCGCCGCACGGCATTGACCCGCCATGCGACCCTGGCTCCGGGTCGCCCGGTACCCCGAGCCGCGCGTTCCAAGCACGGCCCGGACTCGGCGCCTACTTGTTATCCTCGTCATCGTCTTCGTCCTCGGGGAGGTTGAAGAAGCTGTCGGCGTCGCGGACGTCGCGGGTGTCCTTCGGCTCGTCATCCTCGGCATTGCCCGAGAGCGTGAAGGTCTCGAGACCGGCCATCGAGGCGGGCATCGCGGGGCCGTCGGGGTCGGCGCCGAGCGACTGCTCGGTCGAGACGAGCTTGCGACGCTCGTCGTCGGACATGACCTCGCCCTCGGCGGCAGTCTTGGCGGCGGCCTTCTGGACGGCGGCGTCCAGCTCGGACTGCTTGCAGAGGCCCAGCGCCACGGGGTCGATCGGCTGGATGTTCTGGATGTTCCAATGCGTCCGCTCGCGGATCGCCTGGATGGTTGGCTTGGTGGTGCCGACCAGCTTGGAGATCTGCGCGTCGGTCAGCTCGGGGTGGAACTTCACCAGCCAGAGGATCGAGGCCGGCCGGTCCTGGCGCTTCGACAGGGGCGTGTAGCGCGGGCCGCGGCGCTTCTGCTCGCCGTCGGAGGCGGGGTTGTGCAGCAGCGTCAGCTTGCGCGACGGGTCCTTCTCGGCGGCGTCGATCTCGTCCTGCGTGAGCTGCTTGTTGGCGATCGGGTCGAAGCCCTTGACGCCCACGGCCACGTCGCCATCCGCGATGCCCTGCACCTCCAGCTCGTGGAGATCGCAGAAATCGCCGATCTGCTTGAAGCTGAGTGTCGTGTTGTCCACCAGCCAGACGGCGGTGGCCTTGGCCATGATCGGTTTGTTCATCGCGTGCGCTCCTATGCGGACCAGTTGCCGGATCCCGATTTGCGGACGGACCTTCCCCGTCGCCCGGATCAGGGGCTGCGGCGGGGTCGCCGTGTTCTCGCTTTCGGGGAACTTGGAGCGCTATATAGGCAAGGCGATCCTGATCGGAAAGACCTCAAATGCGCCTGACTGTCCTGCTCGGCTTCCTCCTTGCGACCCTGACGCCGCCCGCCGCCGCCGAGGGCGAGGCCGCGGGCGCGTTCGATTACTACGTGCTGTCGCTGAGCTGGTCGCCGACCTGGTGCGCGCTGGAGGGGGACGATCGCCAAGCACCTGAATGCGCGGCGGGTGCGGCGCGGGGCTTTTCGCTCCACGGGCTCTGGCCGCAATACGAGACCGGCTGGCCGAGCTATTGCCGCAGCCCCCACCGCGAGGCGACGCGGGGCCAGACGGCGGCGATGGCGGACGTGATGGGATCAGCGGGGCTGGCCTGGCACCAGTGGAAGAAGCATGGCCGATGCTCGGGGCTGACGGCGGAGGACTACTTCCGCCTGGCGCGGCTGGCCTATGAGCGGGTCCAGCGCCCCGCGATCCTGCGCGAGCTGGGACGCGCGGTGACGCTGCCGGCGCATGTCGTCGAGGCCGCTTGGCTTGAGGCCAATCCCGCGCTCGAGGCGGACGGGATCACGGTGACCTGCCGCGCGGGCCGCATCCAGGAGGTGCGGCTCTGCCTGACACGGGATCTCGCGCCGCGGCGCTGCGGTGCGGACGTGGTGCGCGACTGCACGCTGGACGCGGCGCTGCTGGCGCCGCTGCGCTAGGCGTCGGAGCCCGTACCCAGCCAATCCACCGCGCGCGCGGGACGCCCGAGATGGTAGCCCTGGCCGAAGTGAATACCGAGATCGCGCACCGTCTCGACCTGGCGCTCGGTCTCGATGCCTTCTGCGACGATATCGGTGCCCAGCCGCTGGGCCAGCGTCACGAGGCTGGCGAGGATCGCCTCTTCGCGGCCTGCGCCGCCGAGGCCGTCGACGAAGCTGCGGTCGATCTTGAGGATGTCGACCGGGAAGCGGCGCAGGCGTTCGAGGTTCGACAGCCCGGTGCCGAAATCATCGAGTGCGATGCGGACGCCCCGCGCCCGCAGCTTGTCGATCAGGTCGGCGGCGCGCGCCGGGTTCACGACGATCGCCGTCTCGACGATCTCGAACACCATCCGGTCGGGCGGCAGCGTGTCGAGGAGGTGCCGCATCCAGCGACAGCCGGGGCTGTTCTGCCCGTCGAGCACGGCGCCGGTGATGTTGAAGGTGACGTAGTAGATGCCGTCCTCGGCCAGAAGGGGGCGGGCGGCGGCGCAGGCAAGATCGGCGAGCCGTTCCGAGCCCGCCTCGGGGATGCGGTCCAGCGTGTCGACGAAGGGCGCGGGACCGACCAAGGCGCCATCGTCCTTGCGCCAGCGCAGGAGCGCCTCGAACCCCGCCACGCGGCGGTCGCGCAGGTCCGCGATGGGCTGCAGGTGATACTCGATCGCGGCGCTGTCGATGGCGGCCTCGACCTCGGCGCGGGTCGGCAGGATCGAGGGCGATGTGATCGCGCGCGCGGTCTCGGTGCGGTTACCCCCGAGCGCCTTGGCCCGCGCCAGCACGCTGTCGGCATGGAGGACGGCGCGGTTGCGGCTCTCGTCGGTGCCGATCCGCACGACCCCGGCCGAGAGGGTCCGCGCCATGAGGCCGGTCGTGCCCTCGACCACCACGGAGGCCGCGAGATGGCGGAGCCGTTCGGTGAGGGCCGCCGCTTCGTCGAGGCCGAGCCCCGGCAGCCAGAGCACGAAACGCCCGTTCTCGGAGCGCTCTACCCCGAGCCCTTTCGGAAGCGCGCGGCGCAGCGTGTCGTCGATGGCGTTCAGCAGGCGGTCGCCGGTGTCGAAATCCGACGAAGCGTTGAGCCCCTTGAGGTCGTCCACGTCAAGCAGGCCCAGCGCGCCGCCCTTCGATGCCGCGCCCGTAGGGCCCGGCCCGGCTGCCATACCGCGTCCCAGCCCCGGCAGGCGGGCGAGCCCGCGCCGGACCATCGCCAGGACGTCAGATTGCGCCATGTTCTCTATCCTCGTGGCGGCCCGTGGCGACCGCGCGGCATGTACGAGACAGCCCGTTCATCCACGCGGGGATAGGCAGCCAATGGGGCGACAGCATGGCCTCAGAAGGCCGTGCGCGACGAGAGGGCCGCCTTCAGCGTCCCGCCATCCAGATAATCCAGCTCACCGCCGACCGGAACCCCTTGCGCCAAGCCGCTGACGACGACGTCGAGGCCGCCGAGTTCGTGGGCGACATAATGTGCGGTGGTCTGCCCCTCGACCGTGGCGTTGAGCGCGAGGATGATCTCGGTCAGCCCCTCGGCGGTGACGCGGTCGCGCAGCTTGGGGATGTGCAGATCCTCGGGGCCGATGTCGTCCAACGGCGAAAGCGTGCCGCCGAGCACGTGGTAGCGCCCGCCGAAGACCTGCGCGCGCTCCATCGCCCAGAGATCGGCGACGTCCTCGACGACGCAGACCTGCCCGTTTGCGCGCTTTTCGGAAGCGCAGATGGCGCAGATGTCGCCGGTCGAGAGGTTGCCGCAATTGAGGCAGGTGCGCACGCTGCGCCCGACCTCGTCCAGCGCCCGCGCGAGCGGCAGGAGCTGCGCGTCGCGCTTCTTGAGAAGATGAAGGACGGCGCGGCGCGCCGAGCGCGGCCCGAGCCCCGGCAGACGCGCCATCATGTCGATCAGGGCGTCGATGTCGCGATGCCCGTCCATCGGCGTCAGAACGGCAGCTTCATGCCCGGCGGCAGTCCGAGCCCTTCGGCCATCTTGCCCATCTCCTCGCGCGATTTCTCGGCGGCGCGGGCCTGGGCGTCCTTGATGGCGGCAAGGATCAGGTCCTCGACCATCTCCTTTTCGTCCGGCTGGAAGATCGAGGGATCGATATCGAGCGCCACCAGATCCCCCTTGGCGGTCGCGGTCGCCTTGACGAGGCCCGCACCGCTTTCGCCGGTGACCTGAATGTCGGCAAGCCCGTCCTGCATCTCGCCCATCTTGGCCTGCATCTCCTGGGCCTTCTTCATCATCCCGGCCATATCGCCGAGGCCGCCCAGTCCCTTGAACATCGTGTCGTTCCTCCTTGGATCGCGTCCCCTCTGAGGTAGCGACGACGGGCCCGCGGTGCAACGGGCCGCTTATCCGATAAAACTCGTCGGAAATATGTTGACTCTTTTTGTCAGGTTAGGGACGGATAGGGCAGGGAGCCAGTCAGAGGATGTCGCCATGCCCGATCGCAAACGCCACCCGCTCGTGCGGATCATCATCACTGCGCTGACGCTTCCCGCCGCCGCGCAGGCTCAGCCGGTGACGCCGGAGGCACTGGTCGAGCGGCTGCAGGAGGGCGGCTATGTCGTCTATATCCGCCACGCCGCCACCGAGAGCGACTACGCCGACCAAGTCACGGCCGATCCGGGTGATTGCGCGACGCAGCGCGTCCTCAGCCGGTCGGGCTGGGCCGATGCGCGGGGCATTGGCGAAGGGTTCGAGCGGCTGGGCATCCCGGTCGGCGAGGTCCTGTCGAGCGAATATTGCCGGGCGTGGCAGACGGCGGATCTGGCCTTCGGTCGCCGCGAGGAGGTCGAGGCGCTGAACTTCCTGCCGTCCGAGGACTATTCCGAGGCGCAGGTGGCCGAGATGCGGGCCCGCGTCATGCCGCTACTGATCGCGCCCGAGGCCGGAGCGAACCGGGTGATCGTCGGCCATGACGACCCGTTCGAAGCGGTCACCGGTATCTATCCCGAGCCGCAGGGCGTCGCATATGTCCTGTCGCCTGCGGATGGTATGTTGGAGGTTCTCGGGTCAATCCCCCCCGATGCCTGGCCCGACCTCTGACACGAAGCGCCCGCCCCGCGGTCACGGGGCGGGCGCGGACCTGATGGGTAGCGCGGATCAGCTGGCGGCGTTGGCGCCGATGAACCAGGTATCCTTCTCGACCATGCGGCTGACCTCGGTCAGCAGGTCGGCGGTGTCCTCGTCACCGGCCTCGTCTGCGGCGTCCATGCTCTTGCGGACGGCTTTGCCGTAGGTCTTGAAGCGCTTCACCAGCTCGGCGACGTGCTCCTCGATATCCGTGAGCTCGACCGGATAGGGATCGAGCCCCGATTTTTCGGCCACGACCTGCGTGGTGCCGCGCGCGAATCCGCCCATCAGCGCGACGCGCTCGGCCATCATGTCGGTGCCTTCGCCGAGACGGGCGGAGACTTCGTCCAGGAGCTCGTGGACGCCGATGAAGCCGCGACCGCGCAGGTTCCAATGGGCCTGCTTGACGGCGAGGCGAAGGTCGATGCCCTGGGCGAGGCGGGCGTTGAGCTCCTCGCACATCTGTTCCTGGGTCTGTTGGTCGATACCGGTGACGAAACTGTCGGGCATGGGGGCTCTCCTTGGCGCTGCGGTTGCGACGGGCCAACACGGAAGGGGACGATTCGGTTTCAGGCAGAGGCGCGGGAAACGGAGGGCGGGGCCGGGGGACGCCCCCCGGACCCCCGGTGGGACGGGCTGTGTAGTGCGGCCGGGCCGTCGTCGGTCGCGGGTGCGGAGGGGGCGCTGCCCCCGCCCTTCGGGCCCCCCGAGGTGTTTCGGGCCAGAGGATCGAGGGGACGTGCCTGCGGGACGAAGCGCGGTCAGTCCTCGTCGAAGGGGTCCCATTCGTCCTCGACCTCGCCCAACGCCTCTTCGGCGGCGGCTTCGGCGATCGCGGCGCGGGAGCGGACCTCGACCAGCTCGGCGCCGGGGAAGGCGTCGAAGATGGCCTGCGTCGTCGGGTGGGCCAGCGCTTCGGCCTCAATCCGCTTTGCTTCGCCGTCGCGTGTCTCGGCGATGGTGGGATCGCCGCCATCGGCCACGACCGAAACGCCCCAGCGCGCGCCGGTCCAGCCTTGCAGCCGGCCGCCGAGGCGCGCGGCGAGGTCGGCGGCGGCACCGGGCGCAGGTTCGAACTCGATGCGGCCGGGCCGGTAGCTGACGAGACGGACGCCCGTCTCGACCTCGACCAGCAGTGCAACGTCGCGATTGGCACGGATCAGTTCGACCACCTCGGGGAAGGTGCCGAACCGGGCGAGGGCCTCTTCGGCTCCGGCCTGCGGCGCGGGCTGGGCGCCGCCGCGTGCCACGCGGGCCACGGGCGCACCGCCGGGTTCGGGCGCGGGGCGCGGGGCCGACGGCGCGGCGCCGGCGGGCGGTGCGTCGCGGAGCTTGCGGACCAGCTCGTCCGGGGAGGGGAGGTCGGCCACATGGGTCAGTCGGATCACAGCCATCTCGGCGGCCATCATCGCGTTGGGGGCGGCGGCCACCTCCTCGAGCGCCTTCAGGAGCATCTGCCATGTCCGCGTCAGCGCGCGCATCGGCAGGCCGGTTGCGAAGGCTTGGCCCCGGGCGCGTTCATCGGGGCTGACCGTCGGGTCCTCGGCGGCGTCGGGCGTGATCTGAATGACCGAGACCCAATGCGTGATCTCGGCCAGGTCGCGCAGGATCGCCATCGGGTCGGCGCCGTGAGAATATTGCGCCGAGAGCTCGGTCAGGGCAGCCGCAGCCTCCCCCTTCATGATGAGGTCGAAGAGGTCGAGGACCCGCCCCCGGTCGGCCAGCCCCAGCATGGCGCGGACCTCGTCGGCGGTGGTTTCGCCCGCGCCATGACTGATGGCCTGGTCGAGCAGGGACATCGCGTCGCGGACCGAGCCCTCGGCGGCGCGCGCGATCAGGGCGAGGGCGTCGCCCGCGATCTCGGCCTCTTCCTTCGTGGCCACGCCGCGAAGGTGGGCGATCATCACCTCGGGTTCGATCCGGCGCAGGTCGAAGCGCTGGCAGCGGCTGAGCACGGTGACCGGGACCTTGCGGATCTCGGTGGTGGCGAAGATGAACTTCACATGCGCAGGCGGTTCCTCGAGCGTCTTCAGGAGCGCGTTGAACGCGCTGTTCGAGAGCATGTGCACTTCGTCGATGATGTAGATCTTGTAGCGCGCCGAGGCGGCCCGGTAGTGCACGCTGTCGATGATCTCGCGCATGTCGCCGACGCCGGTATTCGATGCGGCGTCCATTTCGAGCACGTCGACATGGCGGCCCTCGGCGATGGCCACGCAGGGCTCGCAGACGCCGCAAGGGTCGGTCGTCGGCCCGCCCGTGCCGTCGGGGCCGACGCAGTTGAGGCCCTTGGCCACGATGCGTGCCGTCGTCGTCTTTCCGGTGCCGCGGATGCCCGTGAGGATGAAGGCCTGCGCGATGCGGTCGGCGGCGAAAGCGTTGCGGAGGGTGCGGACCATTGCGTCCTGGCCGATCAGGTCGGCGAAGGTCGCGGGGCGGTACTTGCGGGCGAGCACCTGGTATTCGGGTTTGGTCTCGTCGCTCATCGCGGCCCCTCTCGGTCAGGGGGCCTGTGTAGCGCCCGCGTGGTCAGAGCGTCCAGAGGATGCCGCCGACAAGGACCGCGCCGGCCGAGAAGATCGCGGCCAGGAGGCCGAAGGTGCCGGTCGATTGTTCCTCGGTGTCATGGGTGTCGAGGCGGCGCTGGCCTTTGCACGAGTTGCGCCAGGCGGCGTAGAAGATGATGAGCGCGGCGCCGATGAAGACGGTGGCCACGCCCTTCGGGAGCCAGGTCGGCTCGGCCTCGTTGAACACGGCCTTGAGGCCGACGGCGATGGCGATGGCGGCCATTCCGGTGCGCATCCAGCCCGCGAAGGTCCGCTCGTTGGCGAGAACGGTGCGATCCTCGGCCCAATCGGTGCGGTCCTCGGCCCATTGCGTCTTGGTGTCGGCGTCGGACTTGTCGGGATGGGTATCGGCCATGTC
Source organism: uncultured Jannaschia sp. (assembly GCF_947503795.1). Lineage (NCBI taxonomy): Bacteria > Pseudomonadati > Pseudomonadota > Alphaproteobacteria > Rhodobacterales > Roseobacteraceae > Jannaschia > uncultured Jannaschia sp. Next base: position 428,059 of record NZ_CANNEZ010000001.1, read on the forward strand.
GCCTCAACCCCCCGTGGCGGGCGCGGTTCCGAGGAGGGCCGGCAGGGCGCGGAGGGGGGCGGGGTCGTCCTCGGCCCGGGCGAGCGTCCAGACCCCGATCAGCATCGACCAGAGGCGCCGCGCGGCCTCGGCGGGCGCGGGATGACCGAGACGCGCGGCATGGCGGGCGGTGGCGTCGATCCAGCGTTCGAGATGCGCGAGCCCGGCGGCCCGGCCCTCGGCACTCGGCCCGTCGAGCAGAAGTGTCTGGACGGGGCATGTGCGCCAATGGGGATGGCGCTCGAAGAGGCGGGCGAATTTCTCGGCGAGGCGCTGGGTGCCGGCGTCGAAATCCTCGGCCGGGTCGTAGGCCCGCGCCACGATGTCGAGAAGGAGGTCCGACGTGGCATCGGTGGCGGCGCGCGCCAGGTCGGCCTTTCCTTCGGGAAAGTGGTGGTAGAGCGAGCCCTTGGGCGCACCCGCCCGCGTCAGGAGATCGGCGACCGACGTGCCGTGATAGCCGCGCTCCTGAAAGAGCGTGATGGCCGCGTCGATCAGGCGCGTGCGGGTGTCGGGCGGCTGCGTCGTCATGGCCCGGTGACTGACATGACTTGACCGATTGGTCCAGCCGTGCAGATTGGACCAAACGGTCTAGACCATTTGGTCCAAGGAGGCGCCCATGTCAGTGGAGACGAAATCGATCCCCTCGGGGGACCGCTGGCTGGCCGGGCGGCTGGCGCGCCCGGATACGACGCCGCGCGCGGTGGCGGTGCTGCACGGGGCGACTGGTGTTCCGGCAAGGTTCTACGCCGAATTCGCGGATTGGCTGGCGGCGACACGCGGTCTCGCGTGCTTGACCTACGACTACCGCGATTTCGGCGCGTCCAGCTCGGCCCGCGGCAGCGACGCGACGATGACCGACTGGGGTGTGCGCGACCAGCAGGCCGCGCGGGACTGCTTGCGGGCCGCCCTGCCGGACGCGCCGCTTTGGGTGATCGGGCATTCGCTGGGCGGCATGATGCTGCCGTTCCAGACCGGGCTGGACGGGATCGAACGCGTCTTCACCGTGGCATCGGGCGCCGTCCATGTCTCGGATCATCCCTGGCCCTACCAAGCCCTGGCGCGGGCGTTCTGGTCTCCGGTGCTGCCGCCATTGGCGCGGCGGCTGGGCTACCTGCCCGCGCGCGCGATGCGGGTCGGGCATGACCTTCCGGCGGAGGTCTACGCGCAATGGCGTATCTGGTGCACCTCACGCGGGTTTCACGCGGCGGACGCGACACTCGGACGCCCGAACCCGCACGCGCTGACCTGCGGGGTGCGGATGGTCGCGGTGGCGGATGACGATCTCTGTCCGCCGCAGGCCGTTTGGCGGCTGATGCGGGCCTATCCGCAGGCGCGGAAGCGTCAGGTCACGATTGTACCGGGCGCCGTGGGGTTGGAGCGGATCGGGCATCTCGACATCCTAGGGCCCCGGGGCCGCCCGGCCTGGGACAGCGTGATGGGTCCGGCGGACTGACTTGCCGATCGGGACGTCTCGGCGCAGCGTGCGACCCGGAGGTGATCCGATGACCGACCCGAACCGGAATTGGCCCGACATTCCCTATGCGCCCTGGGCCGAGACCTGCACGGCGCTGCATCTCTGGTGCCAGATGCTGGGCAAGGTCCGCCTGTCGCAGACGCGCTGGGTGAACCATTCGTGGCACGCGACGCTTTACGTCACACCGCGCGGGCTGACGACGGGGCCAATCCACGCGGCGGGTGGTGATTGTCTCACGCTGACGCTCGACCTGCACGATCACCGTTTGCTGGCCGAGGCGGCTTCGGGCAAGCGGGACGGGTTCGTGCTGGCGCCGATGTCGGTCGCGGCGTTCCACGACCGGCTGCGGCGCGCGGTCGAGGCCGTGGGCGGGCGCTTCGACATCCACGGCGCGCCCAACGAGCTGCCCGACCCGGTGCCCTTCGCCGAGGACCGGACCGAGCGGCCCTATGACGCGGATGCCGTGCGCCGCTTTCACGAGGCGCTTCTCCGGATCGTGCCGGTCTTCGAGCGGTTCCGGACGGGGTTTCTGGGCAAGGTCAGCCCGGTGCATCTCTTCTGGGGATCGTTCGACCTGGCCGTGACGCGCTTTTCGGGGCGGGGCGCGCCGCCGCATCCGGGCGGCATCCCCGCGTTGCCCGACGCCGTGACGCGCGAGGCCTATAGCCACGAAGTGTCGTCGGCGGGGTTCTGGCCGGGTGCAGGGGCGGGCGTGGCGATGTTCTACAGCTACGCCTATCCCGGCCCCGAGGGCTTCGCGGATCGCGGGGTGGACCCGGAGGCGGCACATTGGGACGCCGACCTGGGCGAGTTCCTGCTGCCCTACGCGGCGGTACGGGCGGCCGACGATCCGGCCGAGACGCTGCTGGCATTCCTGCGCTCGACCTATGACGCGGCGGCCGACACGGGCGGCTGGGACCGTGCGGCGCTGGAGTGTGCCGAGGGTGAGGTGGGGCGGCCGCGTCCGGTCTGATCCGGCGTCAGTCGTCGATGCGGCGGAACGCGACCGAGAACCACGGCGCCTTGTCGGGCTGGTCATTGGCCTTGAGCACGCAGACCAGCTCGTCCCCGACCTGGAGCTGCGCGGCTTCGGCGGCGGCGTGTGGGATAAAGACCTGTTCGTCGGTGTCGCTGCGGATGGCGAAGGCTGGGGCGTTCTCGTTCGCCTTTGTGACGAACACGATGGTCTTTTCGGCCATGGGCGGAGCGGTCCTGAAACCTGAAAGCTAAATGATCATGCGCTGGCGCGGCGAGGGTGAGAGGCTGGACGACGACCCAAGTGGGACTCGTTGTGGCTGCTTCCTTCCGGACCTGACCAGGTTGGCGAGGCACCTGCCCGCGCCAACCTCTCGGGGCTCGAGATAAGGCCAGAGCAGGGCTGATGCAAGTCAGTCGAGCCGCGCCGCGAGCCACGTCCAGGCATCGGCCGCGATTGCCTCGCCGGTTCCGTAGAACCAGTGCGAGTGGCCTTCGAGGCGGATCAGGTCGAACGGATGGCCCATCTCGGCGGCGCGGCGGGCGCTGTCCTGCGCCAGGCCGAACGGGAAGGTCCGGTCCACCGAGCCAAGGTAGTGGCGGATCGGGACGCCCGCGCCGGCGGGCACGAGGTAGTCCGGCGGCACGGTCCCGGCATGGACGGCCACGGCGCGCCACGGGCCGTCGTAGCGGTTGGCGATGGTCTGCGCGGCCATGCCGCCCCGCGAGTGGCCGAAAAGAACGACGCGGGTCCGGTCGACGGGATAGATCTCGGCCGCCGCGTCGAGGGCGACGAGCAACGCGCGCGGGTCGGGTATGCCGGCATCCCAGCCGTCGATGGCATCGAGATTCGGCGCGACGAGAACGAGACCTTTCGCCTCCGCCGTCTCGCGCCACATGTCGACCATGCTCTCGCCCGTGCGGCCCGCCCCATGGAGGAGGAGGATCGTCGGCCGGGGCGCGTCGCCCTCGGGCGCCCAGCCCCACCAGTGGAGGCCCGCGTCAGCGACCAGGTGGCGGCTGCCCTGATCAGGTTCGGGGGTGTATTCGATGGACGCGCTGCAATCCGTGAGGTCGGTGGTCGACCGCTCGGTCAGGCGCGCATGGCCCGGTGCGGCGACGGCGCGCAACGGCACCTCCGGCATCACTCGCGCCAGGCTTGCGAGACCCACGACGCCGCGGGCGCGGACGGCGACGTCGCTGGCGGCGGTCCGCACCTGGGCGGCGACGTCCCGGGCCTGGGTACGCGCGCCTTCGGGCAGGGCCTGCGACCCCGCGCCCACGATCAACGCCAGACCCATCGAAAGGAGCGCCAGCGCCCCAATCCGTGTCAGCATCCCATTCGTCCCGTTCTGGTTCGTTCCGGGAGCGCTCTGCCGGATAAACCGGGCGAAAGTTCGGCGTGCGGTCAGCCGGGCGCGCGTTCCGCCCAGCCCGCGAAGATGCGTTCGAGAAACACGACCACGTAGAAGAGCGCGATGCCGAGGAAGGCGAGCGCGATCAGCACCGCGAACATCAACGGGTAGTCCGCGTTGGTGCGCCCGGAATCGAACAGCGCGCCGAGGCCCTTCCCATGGGGCGACACGATCTCCATCAGGTTCGTTCCGATGAAGGCCAGCGTGACCGAGACCTTCAGCGCGCCGAAGAACTCCGGCAGGGTCTTCGGCAGCGCGATCTTCCAGAAGATCGTGGTGTTGGATGCCCCGAGGGACCGAAGGATGTCACGGTATTCCGGCTCGAGCGTCGAAAGGCCGATGGAGATCGAGACGGCGATCGGAAAGAACGAGATCATGAAGGCCATCAGCACCGTGTTGAGGTCGTGCTGGCCGATGAAGAGAAGTGCCACGATCGGGACCACGGTCGCCTTGGGGACGGCGTTGAAGCCGACGAGAAGGGGATAGAGCGCCTCGCGGGCGAGGCGCGAGAATCCCATGATCATGCCGAGGACGACGCCGAAGATCACGGCAAGTGCGAGGCCCAGCATCGTGCGCCAGAGCGTCTGCCAGCCGCCGACGAGGAACAGCTCCCAGTAGCGGGCATAGGCGGGGGGCAGGTCCGAGGGCGAGGCCATCACGAAGTTAGGCCAGCCATTCGCCCAGACGAGCAGCTCCCAGAGCAGAAGGAAGATCAGCATCGCGGCGGCGGGCACGGCGATCTGGCGCAGTGTGCGGATCATCGCGGGCTCTCCGTAGCGGTGTCGCGGGCCGTGGCGGCGACGTCGCGGTCGGGGGCGGAGTGCGGATCGGGGGCTTCGACCTCGCGGCCCTGTGCGATCTGGATCTCGCGGCGGAGCGTCGCCAGAAGCTCGACGGCGCGCGGCGCGTAGAGGTCGTCGAGCGAGCGGTCATTCCCGAGGTCGATCTCTACGATGCGCTGGGCGCGGGCGGGCCGGGCGCTGAAGACGACGGTGCGGTCCGAAAGGAACACCGATTCCCGAAGGTCATGGGTGATCAGGACGCAGGTCACCCGCTCCTGCCGCCGCAGATCGTGCATCGTCTGCCAGAGATCCTCGCGGGTGAAGGCGTCGAGCGCGCCGAAGGGCTCGTCGAGGATCAGGACCTCGGGGCGGTGCACAATCGAGCGGCAGAGCGAGGCGCGCTGACGCATGCCGCCCGAAAGCTCCGACGGCTTCTTGTCCTCGAACCCTTCCAGACCGACCAGCGCGAGGAGTTCGCGGGCGCGGTCCTGCTGCTGGATCTTCGACATGTCGGTCGAGACGATCTCCAGGGGCAGCATCACGTTCTGCAGGATCGTGCGCCATTCCAGAAGGACGGGGTTCTGGAAGGCCATGCCGACCGTGCTGCGCGGCCCGGTCACCGGCTCGCCCCCCAGCCGCACGGCGCCCTGGTCGGGCTTCATCAGCCCCGCGACGAGGCGGGTCAGGGTGGACTTGCCGCAGCCCGAGGGGCCGACGACGGCGGTGAAACTGCCCTCGGGCATCTCCATCGACAGGTCGTCCAGCACCGGCAGCGGTCCCGCCGCCGTGGCATAGGCATGGGTGACGTGTTCGAGGGCGATGGGCAGCGACATGGGCAGGGGTGTCCGGGTATCGGGGGGCCACCCCGGATCAGGCCGGGGACGGGACATGCGCCCGGCGAAGGCGGGGCCGGGCGCGGGGATCGAGGGGCGCGCGACGGCGCGCGCGCCCCGTCGTGTCACTTGAGCATGCGATCCGCCGCGTCGGGCAGGTATTGCCCGTCGAAATAGAGGCTCGCGTCAGGCTCGTTCTGGAATTCGTAGACCAGCTTCGTCTGCTCGATCGCCGCGGCCATCCGGGCGTCGTCGATGCCGCCCATGCCGTTCTCCATCGCAAACGGCGTGGCGACATTGGCGTCGATGGCCAGTTGCAGGCGACGCTGTTCGAGATCCACATCGCCCGCGGGGTTGCGGTCGATCACGGCCTGCGCGCCCATCGCGGGATCGGCGATGACGTCGGCCCAGCCCTTGGCGACGGCCCGCAGGAAGCCCTTCACGGCATCCGGGTTCTCGGCGGCGAAATCCGTGTTCACGATAATCGCGTTGCCGTAGAGATCGACGCCGTGATCCGCCATCAGGATGGTGACGATGTCGTCCTCGGGCACGCCGAGGCGGACGAGGTTCAGATAGCTCGAGAAGCTGAAGCCCGTGACGCTGTCGACCTCGCCCTCGGCCAGCATCGGCTCGCGTGTCGGGAAGCCCACGGGCTCGACGGTGATGCTGTCGACGTCGAGGTCGTTGGCGGCGGCGAAGATCGGAAACTGTGCCCAGGCGCCGTCGGGCGGCGGCGCGCCCAGCGTCGAGCCGTTGAGCGAGGCGACGTCCGTGATGCCCTGGCTCTTGCGGCCGACGATGGCGAAGGGCGGCTTGTCGTAGACCATCATCACGGCGGTGACCGGCGCGCCTGGGTTCTGGTCGAGAAAGCGCATCAGCGAATTGATGTCGGCGAAGCCCACGGGGAAGGCGCCGGTCGCGACCTTCGGGATGGCGTCGAGCGAGCCTTGGCCCGCGGTGACCTCGACCGACAGGCCCTCGGCTTCGAAATGGCCGTTGTCGATGGCGGCGAAATAGGCGGCGGACGGGCCCTCGAATTTCCAGTCGAGCGCGAAGGGCATCTCGGTCTGGGCCCAGGCCGGGACGGCGAGGGTCAGGGCGGCGGCGAGGCCGGACAGACGTGCGAACATTGGTTTCAACTCCCCAGTTGGATCGGCGCCCGGTTGTGCGCGGGCGGCCCGGCAGGGACCAGCCGCGGGGCCGTCGCCGTTCAGCCTGCGCGCGTCGTTGCTCGGTTTTCAAGCGATTCCCCGAAGTGGCGCCTGATTTCCGGGCAACGCGTCGGGGCTTGCCCGGCCCGGCGGCATCGCCCATTCAGGGCGGATCGCGACGGGAGGAGCCATGAAGATCGCCGAAACGGTTACATTCGGCGGCGGTGGGCTCGACCGCGCCGAAGACCTGCGCCGCCATCCCGAGCTTCTGGCCGAACTGCCGGTGCGCACGCTCCTCCTCTGGCGCGGCAAGCCCTTGGTGCGGGGCGACGCGCTGCATGTGATAGACGGGCCCGCGATGACGGATCACGGGCATCCGGTGCTGGTCGGCAAGATCGACGGGCACGCCCTGATGGCGCGGGACGTGTCGGGGCTGGCGGTCGACGGCGTGGACGAGGAGACGGGCGCCTTCCGCGATCCGACGCGGCAAACCCATCCCGACCTGCCGGACAGCACCGAATTCGCCGAGCTGCGCCAGCTCATGACGCAGCTGACCCCGATCGAGGCCGAGATCGGCGCGACCGCCAAGGGCGTGCTGGAATGGCATCGGACGCACGGGTTCTGCTCCAATTGCGGCACGGCCACGCAGTCGGGAAAGGCCGGATGGATGCGCGGCTGCGCGGGCTGCGGGCGGATGCATTTCCCGCGCACCGATCCGGTGGTCATCATGCTGGTGACGCGGGGCAACCGCGTGCTGCTCGGCCGGTCGCCCGCTTGGCCCGAGGGGTTCTTCTCGTGCCTCGCCGGGTTCATGGAGCCGGGCGAGACGATGGAGGCCGCTGTCCGCCGCGAGGTCTGGGAAGAGACGGGGGTGCATGTCGGACGGGTCGGCTATCTCGCGTCGCAGCCGTGGCCCTTTCCCGGCTCGCTGATGCTGGGCGCCCATGGCGAAGCGACGTCCGATGCCATCGAGATCGACCCCGAGGAGATCGCCGAGGCGATCTGGCTCGAGCGCGAGGAGCTGATGGACGTTTTCGCCGGTACCCATCCGCGGATCACGCCCGCGCGCGAAGGGGCGATCGCGCATTTCCTGTTGCGGAACTGGCTGGCCGACCGGCTGGACTGATCGCGCGTCGATCGCCACCTCCGCGATTGACCCGATCGCGCCCTTCGCAGTATCGGCCCAGCCAGCCCAGCCCCCGTACGAACCCCGGAGTCGCCATGAAATTCGTCGCCGTCGAAGACATCGCCGCCCCGATCGAGCACGTCTGGGCGCGGGTGTCCGATCTCGACCGGTTCGAGGCGCGGATCGCGCCCCGTGTCGGCCGCATGACGCGCAGCCCCGACGGCGAACCTCGGCCGGGCACCGCGTGGTCTGCGCGGGCGGAGGTGGCGGGCAAGAAGCGCGACGTGACCGTCACGCTCAACCAGCTGGACGGGCCGCAGCGCATGGACCTGAGTGCCGCGACCGACGGGATGGACGTGGGCATCGACGTCGCGCTCGAGGCGATGTCGCCGATGCGCACGCGGCTGACCGTGACGACGGAGGCCAAGGCGCGGTCGCTGGCCGCGCGGCTGATGCTGCAATCGGCCAAGCTGGCGCGGCAGACGCTGGCAAAGCGCTACAAGGGCCGCGTCGCCGAGTTCGCGCAGGCAGTCGAGACGGGCTACGGCGCGGGCTGAGACGGGCGCGGCGGGCCGGGATCGGTCGCCGCGAGCGCGGGCCAGTCGGCGATCGCCGTCCACCAATCGGCCAAAGCGGGGCGGCGCGCCACGCGGTCAGCCCCCTCGGGGGCCTGCACGAAGGCCGCGACCATCGGCGCGAGATGGCAATCGGCCAGAGTGATTGCCGTGCCGTCCAGCACGAGCCCTTCGGCGGCCACGGCGTCCAGCGCGTCGAGCACCGGCCCGGCGGCGGCCAGCCCGTCCGCGATGGCGTCCGGGTCGGCGGCCACGCCCATCGCGGAGCGGAAGACGGCATGGGAATAGACGCCGCGCACCATCGGGCGATAGGCGTAGGCATCGACGATCGAGATGACCTGCGCCATCCGCGCCGCGGCGCGGGCGTCGGCGGGCACCATCGGCGGGCCGGGAAAGGCCGCATCGACATAGCGTGTGATCGCCGCCGTCTCGTAGATCGTGGTGTCGCCATGGACGAGGATCGGCACCCGCCCGAACGGATGCAGCCGGCCCAGCGCGGGGTCGGGCGGATCGGCGAAGGGGTCGATCTCGGCCGTGGCATGGTCGACGCCCTTGGCACAGAGCGCGAGGCGGGCGACGCGGGTATAGACGCTGTAGCGGTAGCCGTAGAGGACCACCGCGTCTGTCACGCCGCGCCGCCGCCTTCGAAATGCTCCGGATCGGCGGGATAGACCCCGAGGATGTCGAGCGCCGAGGTGAAGTAGCGCAGTTCCTCGAGGGCGCGGGCGACGGGCGGGTCGTCGGGATGCCCTTCGATATCGGCGTAGAACTGGGTCGCGGTGAAGACGCCGTCGACCATGTAGCTCTCGAGCTTGGTCATGTTGACGCCGTTGGTCGCGAAGCCGCCCATCGCCTTGTAGAGCGCGGCGGGGATGTTGCGGACGCGGAAGACGAAGGTCGTCTTGATCGGCCCCGAGCTAGGCGCGGCGCGGGTCGGATCGCGCGACATGATGAGAAAGCGCGTGGTGTTGCGGTCGTGGTCCTCGATATGCCTTGCCAGCACGTCGAGCCCGTAGATGTGACCCGCCATCTCGGAGGCGAGCGCGGCCTCGGCGGGATCACCGGCCGCGGCGATCTGCTTGGCGGACCCGGCGGTGTCCGCGCCGATCCGGGGGCGGATGCCATGGGTCCCGAGGAAGTGGCGGCACTGGCCCAGAAGCACGGTGTGGGATTGCGCGACCCGCACGTCCTCGAGCCGCGTGCCGGGCACGGCGAGGAGGTTGATATGCACGCGCACGAAGGCCTCCTCGATGATGTGGAGGCCGGAATGGGGCAGCAGCGAATGGATGTCGGCCACGCGCCCGTAGGTCGAGTTCTCGACCGGCAGCATGGCCAGGTCGGCCGTGCCGTCGCGGACGGCGGCGATGGCGTCCTCGAAGGTCGGGCAGGGCAGGGGATCGTGATCGGGCCGCGCCTCGTGGCAGGCCTGGTGCGAATAGGCGCCCAGCTCCCCCTGGAAGGCAATCGTCGACATCGTTGAACCCTCGCGGCGCTGGTGCGTTTGGTCGCGGGGACGCCACTTGCTTCCCCGGCCCGAGTTCACATACATACCCGCGAGCCCAGACGCGAGAGAGTGCAGCATATGGATACGATGACGATCACCAAGGCCGGCGGCGCGATTTGCGGGTCACTTCTGATCGCACTGCTGGGTTTGTGGTTCGCCGAGGGGCTTTATCATTCGGACACGGGTCACGGCGAAGAGCATGCTGCGGGCTATGCGATCATCGTCGAGAGCGAGGATGCCGGGGCCGACGTGGACGATGCCGTCCCCGAGGCCCCCTTCGAAGAGGTCTACGTCAACGCCTCCGCTGACGCGGGAGAGCGTCTCTGGCGGCAATGTTCGGCCTGTCACCAGCTCGAAGCCGGCGCGAATGCGACCGGCCCCTATCTTCACGGTGTCGTTGGACGGGCCAAGCATTCCGTCGATGGCTACGACTATTCCGATGCGCTCCTGTCACAGGATGGCGAATGGACGCCGGAGAACATCTCGGCCTTCCTCGAGAACCCGCGTGAATACGCGCCGGGCACCAAGATGGCCTACCGCGGCATGGAAGATGTCGAGGACCGGGCGAACCTGATCGCCTATCTCGCGACCTTCGGCGGCTGAGATCCGCCCCCGACATGCAGCGGGGCTGTCCATCGGGGCGGCCCTTTTCGCGCGCCTTTCCCCGTGGCGCCAATGCCCTATCTCACGCACTGGTGAATCGAACGGGTCGCCGCGCCCCTTGCGCCCGGTCGCGCCCGCTCTTTACCTGTTCGCCAACCTTTAGGGAGGGCCTGTCCATGCTCGCACGTGCCGCCGCCATCGCCATTCTCGCCGCCGCCCCCGCCGCGGCCCAGGAGAATGTCACCGTCAGCCACGGCTACACGAATTTCGGCGAGCTCAAATACGGCCCCGACGAGGTGCTGGCCTACGTCAATCCCGATGCGCCCAAGGGCGGCGAGATCAGCCTCGCGACGCTGGCCACCTTCGACAGCTTCAACCCCTACGCGCGCAAGGGCGTGGCGGAATCGACCGCCGCCGATCTGGTCTACGAGCGGATCATGTTTTCGGCCGCCGACGATCCTTACGGCACCTACTGCTATCTCTGCACGACAATCGAATATCCCGACGACCTCGAATGGCTAATCATCAACTTGCGCGAGGACGTGACCTTCTCGGACGGCACGCCGATGACCGCCGAGGACGTGGTGTTCACCGCGAACCTCTTCCTCGAACAGGGCATCCCGGAGTTCCGGCAGGCGATCGGCAACTTCTTCTCGAAGATCGAGGCGACCGGCCCCTACCAGGTCCGCTACGAGTTCGGGCCCGATGCCGACTTCCGGACGCGCGTGGCGCAATCCGGTGCCTGGGTCGCGTGGTCGAAGGCGTGGTTCGAGGAGAGCGGCCAGCGCCTTGACGATAGCTCCGACCGGCCCTTCCTCGGAACCGGGCCATATGTGCTCGACCGGGTCGATATGGGGCGCAACGTCGTCTACCGGAAGGATCCCGACTGGTGGGGCGCGGACGTGCCGTCGAATGTCGGGCGGCACAATTTCGATGCCGTCCGGATCGAGGCGTTTCTCGATCAGACCGCCGCGCTCGAAGCGTTTAAGGCGGGCGAGTACACCGTGCGCACGCCCGGATCGGCGCGCGAATGGGCGGTCGACTACAACTTCCCGGCGGTCGAACGGGGTGACGTGATCGCCGAGACGATCCCCGACGGCGGCATCGACGCGGCGCGCGGACTGGCCTTCAACCTGCGCCGCGAGAAGTGGCAGGATCCACGGGTGCGCGACGCGGTGCGGATGCTCTTCAACTTCGAATGGTCGAACGAGACGCTGTTCAACGGTCTCTACGAGCGGCCCTATTCCGTCTGGGGCAATTCCGACCTGGCCGCCGACGGCCCGCCCACGCCGGGCGAGCTGGCCGTGCTGGAGCCGCTGGTCGCCGAGGGCCTGCTGGACGAGGCGATCCTGACCGAGGACGCCGTCATGCCGCCGGTCAGCGATCCGTCGGGCAACGCGCCCGACCGCCGCACCCGCCGCGAGGCAACGCGGCTTCTGGCCGAAGCCGGCTGGACCGTGGGCGATGACGGCCTTCTGCGCAACGAGGCGGGCGAGACGCTGACGCTTTCGATCATCCAGTTCGACGCCAATCTCGACCGGGTGATGAACCCGTTCATCCAGAACCTGCGCCTTGTCGGGATCGACGCAAGCCTGCGCCGCACGGACACGTCGCAATATGTCGAGCTGCGCCGCAACCGCG